>CAZVCS010000001.1:0-45977 GCA_964625765.1 uncultured Dehalococcoidales bacterium
AACTCCGACGGTACACTTTATCACTGGGCAACGTACTTGTCAAAGGACGACGATGGAACATGTACAACGTTTGCACCCGCGTCTGCTTTCCTGCTATAGTAGGACAGTTCCTCTGAATACGTGTGCAAAGAGTGGGCTCGACCCACTTTTTTGTTGCTGGCGCAGACGGAGAGACAGAAGGTACAGCGTATGAAGACGGAGTTTATGGCGGCCATCACCCAGCTCTCCTCCGAGCGCAACCTGCCGAGGGAGGTGATTCTCGAGGCACTTGAGGCTGCGCTCGTTTCCGCGTACAAGAAGGAAGTCTTCACCGCCGAGCAGGATGTCATCGTCAGGATCGATACCGCGTCCGGTGACATCCACGTGTACCTGGCGAAGACGGTGACAGAAACGGTGTCCGACCCGGAACGGGAGATCTCGCCCGCCGACGCCCGCCGGATACGCAGAGATGCCGCGATTGGAGACGTGCTCGAGATCGAGTCCACGCCGAGCGGGGCGGGACGCATCGCCGCCCAGATAGCGCGCCAGGTCGTGCTGCAGCGTCTGCGCGAGGCGGAGCACCATGCGACCTTCGAGCAGTTCGTGGGCAAGGAAGGCGAGGTTGTCACCGGCACGGTCCAGTTTGCCCAGCCGAATGCCGTCTACGTGAACATAGGCCGGCGCGAGGCCATACTGCCCTCGATAGAGCAGTTGCCTAACGAGCGATACCATGCCGGTCAGCAGCTCAAGTTCTACCTGCTGCAGACCAGTCAGGAAGGCCGCGGGCCGCGGGTCACGCTCTCCCGCTCCCATCCGAACCTCGTGCGGCGGCTCTTTGAGATAGAGATCCCGGAAGTCCACTCCGGCGTGGTCGAAATACGGGCGGTAGCCCGCGACCCCGGACACCGGAGCAAGGTGGCCGTCTCCAGTCGGCAGGAATCAGTTGAACCCGTTGGCTCCTGTCTGGGCCCCCGAGGCATCCGCCTGCAGAGCGTGGTCAATCATCTCAATGGCGAGAAGATCGATGTGGTTGAGTGGCATACCGATCCTCGCGTTTTCATCGCCAATGCGTTGAGCCCGGCCCAGGTAGCACGCATCGACCTCGACGAGAGCGTCAGAACCGCAACGGTGATTGTGCCGGACAAGCAACTGTCGCTGGCCATCGGACGAGGGGGCCAGAACGCCCGTCTCGCTGCGAAGCTGACCGGCTGGAGAATCGACATCAAGAGCACCTCAGCGGTGGAGGCCGAACTCGGCGAGCCCGTCGTCCCGGTCACACCGCCGCCCGAGGCGCCTTCGGAGGTAGCGGACCTCCAGACGTCGGCAGTGCCGGAAGCCATCGAGGTGGTCGCGCCGGAGCCGCAACCGGTCGCAGCAACCCCGGCCACCGTCCCCGTGGAGACGTCCGCAGCGGCACCGGAAGAGAAGGGGGAAGCGGAGGTCGTCGAGGAGGCGGAGGAGCCCGCAGTGGAGGAGCTCGTCGAAGGCAAGACGCTGGAACAGTTGCTTGCCAGTGAGGTCTTCCGGTTCGACGAGGACTCAGGGAAGGGCGAATCGGTGCTTCGCTTCGCGGAAGACATCCTCCCGGGTGCGCGCCGGGGTGGCAAGAGCGACAAGCCGAAGGCGAAGAAGAAGAAGCGCCGCTCGTATGGTGACGAGACAGACGACGTCTAAGCACGCTCCGCAGCGCACGTGCGTCGCCTGCGGCGCCCGCAGGGACAAGCGATCGCTCGTGCGCATCGAAGTCAGCGCTGACGGTGTGCTCAGCATAGGTGGAGCGACACGTCAGCAGGCCAGGGGCGCGTACCTCTGCCCGCTCAGGGCATGCTGGGAGAAAGGGTTGAAGGGCTCCCGGCTCGAACGTGCGCTGCGCACGTGCCTCACCGACGAGAATCGGGCGGCTCTGCTACAATACTCAAGCACGCTTCAGGAGTCCGAAACGTATGGCAAGAACGACGCCGAACAGGAATAGACCACCCGTAAGGGCAAGGAGGCCCGCCCCCCCACAACCCCGGCCGGATGCACGACCGGAGGTTGCGGCGCCGCGTCCAACGATGAGTGGGCGCCCGGCTGCGGTCCCTCAGGTCGAGCTCGGCGGCGCGTCCATGACGGTGAAGCAGCTCTCTGAGGTGCTGCAGGTCGACGTGGCGCGCGCAGTGAAGCAGATCATGCGGCGCGGCATCATGGCCAGCGTGAACGACGTCATCGATTTCGAGACTGCCGTCCGTGTCGCGCAGGATCTCGGTTTTCAGGTTGTCCGCAGGAAGCAGCCGGCGACGACAGCGACGAAGAAGACTCGTGAAGGAGAGTCCCTCTCCGCCCGGCCGCCCGTGGTGACTGTCATGGGACACGTAGACCACGGCAAGACAACACTGCTGGACACCATTCGGAAGACGAACGTGACCGCCCGCGAGGCGGGCGCCATCACCCAACACATCGGCGCGTACCAGAGCGTCCTGGGCGGTCGCGCGCTCACCTTCCTCGACACGCCGGGCCACAAGGCATTCACCGCCATGCGCGCAAGGGGCGCTCGCGCTACCGACATAGTGGTTCTGGTCGTTGCAGCAGACGACGGCATCATGCCTCAGACGCGTGAAGCCATCGATCATGCCAAGGCCGCCGGTGTGCCCATCGTCGTCGCCATCAACAAGATAGACAAGCCTGAGGCCAATCTCGACCGCGTGAAGCAGCAACTCGTGGAAGCCGGCCTCGTGATCGAGGAGTGGGGAGGCGAAGTGGTCTGTGTGCCGCTGTCCGCGAAGACAGGCAAGGGCGTTCCGGAGTTGCTCGAGAACCTCTTTCTGGTCGCCGACATCATGGACCTGAAGTCCGACCCCACGGGTCGTGCGGAGGGAGTGGTCATCGAGTCCCGGCTCGACAAGACCCGGGGGCCGCTGGCCACACTGCTCGTACAGCGTGGCACGCTCGTTCCGAGCGATACGGTCGTTGCCGGAGGCGCCTGGGGCAAGGTGAAGGCGATGCTCAACGACCTGGGTCAGAGAGTTGCGGCTGCGGGCCCCTCGACACCGGTCGAAGTGCTCGGCCTGGCGGGTGAGCCGTTCAAGGTTGTTGCGGAAGAGAAGGAAGCCCGCGCCCTGGCAGAGCAGCGTCTACAGAGCGCCGCTCCGTCTCAGATGAGTCTCAGCGCGCTCTCGAGCCAGATCGGCGAAGGCAAGATCAAAGAGCTCAGCATCGTTCTGAAGACGGATGTCCAGGGCAGCATCGAACCTATACGCTCAAGCATCGAGCGACTCGGTACCGAGGAAGTCAAGCCGAGAGTGGTGGTGGCCGCGAGCGGCGCCATCACGGAGAACGACGTTCTCCTCGCCGCCGCGCACCAGGGCATCGTTATCGGTTTCAACGCGAAGACGGCTCCGGGAGCGGAGCAGGTGGCCGAGCAGGTCGGCGTGAGCATCCAGCACTACGACATCATCTACCGGCTCGAGGAGGACATCGACGCGGCGCTGAAGGGCATGCTCAAGCCGACGTACGTCGAGACACTCGCGGGTCGAGCCGAGGTGCGCGCCATCTTCCCGAGCGGCAAGCAGACGAAGATCGCCGGCGTATTCGTCAGAGACGGACGCATCTGGCGGGGCGCCTACAGAGTGCGCGTCGTTCGCGCCGGAGAGGTTGTGAGCGAGCCCCAGATCACAAGCCTGAGGCGATTCAAGGACAGCGTCAACGAGGTAGCTGCGGGCCTGGAATGCGGCATCGGCCTTGAGCCGTTCGGCGACACGCAGGTGGGCGACATCATCGAGCTCTACCGCAGAGAGAAGTCCACGTAGTCCCGCGCTTTCCTTGTCCCCAAACCAGCGGGGCAGCCGAGAAGGGCAATGACGTGTCCAGAAGAACGGAACGCCTGAACCGAGCCATTCAGCAGGAGATCAGCCTTCTGCTGGAGAAGGGGATCAACGACCCCCGTCTTGCCAGCCTCATCTCCATCACGGCGGTGTCGATCAGCGACGACCTCCGCCACGTTCGTGTTTCGGTGAGTGTGATGGGAGATGAGGCTAGCCGCGAGCAGGCTCTGGCAGGGTTCAGGGCGGCCTCCGGCTTCATCCGCAAGACCGTAGCCTCGAACCTCAGGATGCGCCACGCGCCCGAGTTCGAGTTCGCGTACGACAGCTCCATCGAACAGGCGGCAGCCGTTCTGAAGCTCATCGAGCAGGTTTCCGGCAATCCCTAGAGCCCCGGAATCACTCGATTCCGCACAGACGTTGAGCCGCCTTCTGCTTTGCTCCGAGGTTGACCTGCCGCGCGATCATGATGCGCTGCGCCTGAGGAGAGCCGGCTCCGTGCATCGACTCCGGCAAATAGCACGCAGCGCCGGAACCGACCGTGAGGCTCTCGATGAGCCGCAACACGCGCATTCGTTTCTCGGCGGGCACGTCAGCGACTCCCTTCATGTACTTGTCGACGAACTTGCCGACCAGTGGATGGCGATAGTCCTTCTCGGACGGCACCGTCACAACGACTCCTCCGGCTATCTCCTGTGCCATACGCGCAAGCTCGTACGGGACCCGCGTCACGTGGAGTTTGGTGATGTTGGCCATGAGGGGATTGACGTAGTACGTACCTGACGGCTCAGCGGCGCCCTCGTAGGCACAGGCGAGGCTGCAGCAGAAGATGGTCTCGTTGAGATGGTTCATCTCGACGATCTTGTCCTTGACGTGAGGTGCGTCTGCGATGCCGTTGTACTCCGCGATGGTCTGGGTCGCGCCGATGATGACATCCCCCATGCCGGCCTTGCAGGCGTAGCTCTGGCGGTGATATGAGGCGAACTTCTCGACCAGCACGCCGGCGAACTCGTGCTCGCGGCACATGAAGACGCGCTCCCAGGGCACGAACACATCGTCAAAGACGACCAGACATTCGTGTCCACCGTAGTGGAGATTGCCGACGTCGTATGTCTTGCCTTCGAGCTTGCGGGTGTCGCTCGGCTGACGGCCGTAGATGTAGATGATGCCCTTCGTATCGCTCGGAACCGCGAACGAGACGGCGTAGTCCCGGTCCTCCTCTCGCATTGCGCGAGTCGGGACCACGATGATCTCATGTGAGTTGAGGGCTCCCGTCTGGTGCAGCTTGGCCCCCCGGACGACGATGCCCTTCTCGTCCGTGCGGACGATGTGGGTGTACATGTCCGGGTCGGCCTGTTCAGCCGGCCTCAGGCGCCGGTCGCCCTTCGCGTCAGTCATGGCGGCATCGCACACGAGGTCTTCGTCCTGCACGTAACGGAGGAACTTCAGGAATCTCTCGTTGTAGTGCGTGCCGTGCTTGCGGTCGATGTCGTAGGTCACGACGGAGAGCGTGTTGAGAGCATCCATGCCGGCGCAACGCTGGAAACAGGTGCCGGTGTACGCACCCATCAGCCTCTCCATCTTGGACTTCTTGACGAGATCACCGGTGCTCTGGTGAATGTGCGTGAAGCGGTTGATGCGCTTGCCGGACAGGTGCGAAGTGGCCGTCATGATATCGCCCTGAGCAAGTTCGTACGTGGCTGCAACAGCGTTCATCGACGGGACAACGACAGGGTGGTCGACGACGTTCGTCAGCCGCTCGCCAAACATGTACACCTCGAGGTTGAGGCGCCGAAGGCTATCGATGTACTCCTGTCGTGTCTTCATGATGCTATGCCTCCATTTGATATCGAGTGGTCGGCTTCAGTCACACTAGCGAGCGAAAGGGCAGGTGTTGCACAAGCCCCCTTCGGGGCAGAGTGTTCAACTGCCGACCGAAGGGGGCACAAGTGCTCTTGAACAACGCCTAGCGCAGCAGGTCCCGCGCGATGACCATGCGCTGGACCTCGGAGGTTCCCTCGTATATCTGCGTCAGCTTGGCGTCGCGGAAGTAGCGCTGCATCGGAGAATCCATCATGTATCCATAGCCGCCGAATATCTGAATGCCCTTGACGGCGATGTCCATGCATGCATCCGTCGCGACCAGCTTGGCCATTGCAGCCGCCTTAACGGCGTTGCCGCCCTCGTCCATGATCTTCGCCGCCTTGTACATGAGCAGGCGGGCGGTCTCGACCTGGCAGGCCATGTCGACCAGCATCCACTGGATGGCCTGGTTCTCAGCGATGGGCTTGCCGAACTGCTTCCTCTCCTTGGCGTACTCGATGGAGCGGTCCAGCACCGCCTGAGCGATGCCGACAGCCTGGCAGGCGATGCCGATGCGCCCCTCGTCCAGGGTGCCGAGGCAGATCTTCATGCCTTTGCCCTCATCCCCCAGCCGGTTGGCGGCAGGAACCCGCACGTTGTCGAAGACGAGCTCCGCGTTGGTCGCGCCCTTCATGCCCACCTTCTGGTACTGCGGGCCTCGGCTGAAGCCCGGCATCGTTGCCTCAACAATGAAGGCGGTCATGCCGCGAGGCGCCAGCTCGGGAATGCCGGCGAACACCACGATCGTGTCGCACGCCGGTCCGTTCGTGATGAAGAGCTTGGAGCCGTTGATGATGTAGTCACTGCCGTCGCGCACCGCAGTCGTCTTGATATTGGCGATGTCGCTGCCCGCTTCGGCCTCGGTGATGGCGAACGCTCCGACCTTCTCGCCGGCGCAGAGCGGTGGGAGGTACTTCTTCTTCTGCTCTTCGGTGCCGTAGAGCAGTATCGGGCGCATGCAGAGGCTGATGTGGGCGTCAACGATGTCGCACGTAGAGGCGCACGCCCTGGCGAGTTCCTCCATGACGATGGAGAGCGACATGATGTCGCCCCCGCTGCCGCCATACTCGGCAGGAATGGCTAGACTGGTGAAGCCCACCGCGGCCAGCTTCTTGAAATTGTCCATGGCGAAGACTTCGGCCTTATCGACCGCATCCGCCACGGGCTCAATCTCGTTCTTCGCGAACTCGCGCGCCGTCGCCTGAAGCATCTGCTCCGCTTCGGTCAGATGGAAGTCCATGTGCATTTCCTCCTTGAAGTAAGTGGGGTGCGCCAGTAAGTGTACCGGTTTCGCACTCCCGTGAAAACAGGGGTGGGCGTCTTTCGTGGAAGGAGGCGAGTCCCTCGGCGCGGTCGGCGCCGCTGCCGTAGAACGCGGCGGTCGTCTCCACCTCCATGAGCGCCAGGCGCCGCATGCGAGCGGTTGTCCCGGCTCTGAGCAGCACCTTTATGACGCGCCGGCTGTCGGCGTCGCGGCTCCGGAGCGTGCGGCAGAAGTCCAGTGTTTCTTGCAGGACGGCGTCGGGGGCAGCAATGCGGTCCGCAAGACCGCTCAGCGTGGCCTCGCGAGCCGCCACATCCTCGCCAAGCATCACCATCGCGCGTGCCCGCGCCGGGCCGACGAGCGAAAGCAACCCCCAGAGGCAGCCGACGTCATAGTACATGCCCAGTCCGATCTCCGGAATGCGGAAGAAGGCGGTGTCGGCGACAACCCTGAAGTCGCAGCAGGTGGCGAGGCAGGCGCCCCAGCCAATGGCAGGGCCGTTGACAGCCGCAACGGTCATCTGGGGCAGGGACCGGAGCGCCCGAACGATGCTCTGGCCATGCTCCTGGTAGAGCCGCTCGTTCTGTTGCGGCGGCAGGTAGAATCCCTGCCGCCCCTCCGGGCTTATGTCGACCCCCGCACAGAAGGCGCTTCCCTCTCCCGTAAGCACCACCGCGGTTGCCCGCTCGTCCGCCCTGAGGCCGGCCAGGGCCGTGCCGAGTGCAACAAGCATCTCACGGTTCAGCGCGTTGCGGCGACGCGGCCGGTTCAGCGAAAGTACCGCAACCTCGCCGTGCCGCCACTGCAGCACGGGGCTGTCGCCTGAAGTCCGGTCATCACTGCCGGGCCGCGTTGACGGGCCCACGCAGGAATCCACGCGTTCCATGCGGCTCAGTCCGTCTCTTGCCTGAACCGCGGCTGACGCTTCTCCCTGTACGCACCCATGCCCTCATCGGCATCGCCGGTGGCAGTGTAGAAGGCCTGCACGAGCTCCGGCTCCATGGCAGCCAGGTCGGCGAACTGCGCGACCGTGGCGGCATTGATCATCCGCTTGACGAGTCGCAGTGCAGTCGGGCCTTTGGTCGACAGCTTTTCCACGAGACGCGATGCCGCCGTCATGAGCTGGTCGGGGGCAACCACATCATGCACCAGTCCGATGTTCCGGGCCTCCTGCGCAGGAATCCGGTCGCACGTCATGATCATCCTCCTGGCATGCGCCGGACCGATGAGGCTCAGCAGCGGATACAGGCAGCTCACGGAGTAGCCGATTCCGATGGCCGTCTCAGGGATACTGCAATACGCGCCCTCTGCGATGAGGCGGAAGTCGCAACAGGAGACGAGCCCCAGGCCGAGACCGACACACGGCCCGTTGATAGCCGCGATGGTCACCTGGTGCAGATTGGTCCAGTTTCGGACGACGTTCTGTCCGTTCTCCTGGAAGACCCTCTCGTTCGGCTGGCGTGCATCGTACCACGCCTCCCGGGCCTCTTTGGTGACGTCGATACCGGCGCAGAACGCCCTACCGGCGCCCGTGATGATGACGAAACGCCTCCGCAAGTCGAGGCGGAGGTCATCGACGATATCGCTGAACTCGTACAGCATCTCGATGTTGAACGCATTCAGCTTCTCCGGGCGGTTGAGCGTAATCGTTGCTGTCTCCCCCGCCTTCTCAAGAGTGAAGTAGCGATACGTGGCTGCCAAGAACTCCTCCTTCTGCAACTGACTGCTGAGCGCCGGACACGATGGAGCCGGCGCGGCTCTGCAACTGCTTCGTCACGCTATGCCGTCGCGCGACTCGAGAACCATTTCGGCAATCTTCCGCGCCGCGCCGCCGGGAACGCAACTGCAATGCTCGTAGCCGTTCAACCTTGCGAACTCCTTTGCGTCATCGGGGTTTGCCAGGTTCAACTCTCTGCCGAAACGCTGTCGAACGATGTCGCGACACATGACCGAACCGAACTCCTTCTCGAACCAGCGGCAGAACCTGCGCCCCCGGGATATGGCATCCATGTAGCTCTGCATGTCCGCGGGGTCCTCACGGCCCCACACGATGCCGATGGCCATGAGCCCGGCTACGACAGCGCCGCACGTCTCCCCTCGCACAGCGATCCCGGGCATCGCCGTGGCGGCCCGGTACGTCAGGGTGTCTCCGATACCGAACATCTCCTGAAGCGCCCGAAGGCACCCCTGGGCACAGTTCCTGCCTTCGATCTCATAGGCAGCAGCCTTCCGCTGCACCTCGTCGAGTAGCTGCGCGTTCTTCGCATCGTCCGGCATCGTGTATTGACTCCTCTCCCCCGCGTTGCCTTCCGGCATACCGCACGTGTTGACCGGTGTACAGTATGGCAGGAACGGTCGCCCTTTTCGAGGCACGAAGGGGCGTTCGAGACACGTATTGACACGATGCCGCACATACTATAATGTAGGTAGCTTGTGCGGTTCTTCGGTCGGCCATCGGCTTGAAGGACGGTGGAGCTATCGCGTTGAGGTCACTTCGTGTGCTGCACGTCTCAACCACGCCTCAGGCAGCAGCCAGCACCGGTCTTTCGAGGAGAGCACGGCTGGCGCGAGGTCTGAATCACCCGGCGAGAATGGCCATCGCAGATACGCACGCGCACACAGCGGCCCCAGGAGTGGGGCGCACCTGGATTGACTCGAGCGGATGCCTTTACAGCTAGCTAAGGAGGCGATACACGACATGGGTAGCGTCAATGTGGCAATCATAGGAGTGGGCAACTGCGCCTCGTCTTTCGTGCAGGGTGTCCACTACTACCGCGATGCGAGCGAGACGGATTTCGTGCCAGGTCTGATGCACGTCAACCTGGGCGGCTACCACGTCAGAGACATCAACTTCGTGGCAGCATTCGACATCGACAAGAACAAGGTGGGCAAGGACCTTTCGAAGGCCATCTATGCTCCGCCGAACAACACCTACAAGTTCTGTGACGTGCCGAAGTCCGGTGTGAAGGTCGAACGCGGCATGACGCACGACGGCCTGGGCAAGTATCTGTCGCAGGTCATCGAGAAGGCGCCCGGACCGACGGCCGACATCGTTGGCATCCTCAAGGAAACGAAGACCGATGTCGTGGTGAACTACCTGCCGGTAGGCAGCGAGGAAGCCACGAAGTGGTATGTGGAGCAGGTGCTGGCCGCCGGTTGCGGCCTGGTCAACTGCATCCCGGTGTTCATCGGACGCGAGGCCTACTGGCAGAAGCGGTTCGCGGAGAAGGGCCTTCCGGTCATCGGAGACGATATCAAGTCGCAGGTCGGCGCTACCATCACCCACCGCGTCCTGACGAAGCTCTTCCGGGACAGGGGTGTGAAGCTTGAGCGCACGTACCAGCTCAACTTCGGTGGCAACACCGACTTCCTGAACATGCTTGAGCGAGAGCGTCTCGAGTCCAAGAAGATCTCCAAGACAAACGCGGTGACGTCCCAGCTCGACTACGACCTTGGGCCGGACAATGTACACGTCGGCCCGAGCGATTACGTACCGTGGCTGCTCGACCGCAAGTTCTGCCACGTGCGCATGGAAGGTCGAACCTTCGGTGACGTCCCTCTGCTGCTCGAGATGAAGCTCGAGGTGTGGGACAGCCCGAACTCGGCTGGCGTCGTGATTGACGCCGTGCGTTGCTGCAAGCTGGCTCTGGATCGTGGCCTGTCGGGCACAATCGTCGGCCCTGCCTCCTACTTCATGAAGTCGCCGCCCATCCAGTACGGGGACGACGAGTGCCGACGCCGCACCGAGGAGTTCATCAGCAATCAGTGCCAGGAGGAGCCGGTGACTCTGCCCGCGCCCCTCGCTGGTGAGGCCAAGGTCTAGGAGCGGTTCGGGTCGGAAAGGAACTGCCGGGCCCGCACTATGCGGGCCCGTTGCATGTCAATCATGGCAAGAAGCCTTCAGGAGCGCAGAAGAGCGCTGGGAGCGAAGATAGCAACTCCGGTTGTCGGGGTTCTGCGGCGTCTTCCCGTTTCGCCCAACGCGCTGACCGTCGCTGGTGTCGTCGTTACGCTGATTGCCGCGTGGCTGGCTGCCGAGGGTCGATTCATCTCCTCCGGTCTCGTGCTGGGCGCGGCGGGGGTATTCGACCTGCTCGACGGGGCCCTGGCGCGGGCAACCGGCCGGACCTCCCGGTTCGGCGCCATACTCGACTCGACGGGCGACAGGGTATCGGAGGCTGCGCTTCTGGCCGGCATCTCGCTGTGGTTCGCCGCCCGCGGCGACATCGTCGCTCTCATCATCTGCGACGTGGCGCTGGTTGCCTCGCTGCTCGTCAGCTACATCCGGGCGCGAGGCGAGGGCATGGGAATCGAGTGTACCGCCGGTTTGTTTACACGCCCTGAGAGGGTTATAGTATTGGCGCTCGGTCTGTTGAGCGGCCTCGTGTTTGCCGCAGTCTGCATCGTGGCCTTCTTCGCCTCAGTGACCGTGGTACAGCGTCTGATCTATCTGTATCGCAAGGGAGTGGACTGATGCCAGTTGTTGCGCTCGTTGGTGGACAGTGGGGAGACGAGGGCAAGGGCAAGGTGATTGACTCCATCGCCGCCCGCGCAAACATGGTCATCCGATATGCGGGCGGCGACAACGCCGGCCACACCACCGTGAACCCCTATGGCACGTTTCGACTGCATCTCATCCCGTCCGGCATCTTCTACGAGAACGTCCGCTGTGTCATCGGCAACGGCGTTGTCGTCAACCCCGCGGTGCTCCTCCGTGAGATAGCGGAACTGAAGGAGCACGGCGTCAGCGCCGACAAGTTGCTTGTGAGCGACCGCGCTCACCTCATCATGCCATACCACACGCTCCTGGACCGGCTCGAAGAGGAAAGGCGCGGCCATGGCGCCATCGGGACCACCCAGCGAGGCATCGGGCCGGCCTTCGTCGACAAGGTTGCGCGCACAGGCCTTCGGGTGGGAGACCTGCTGTACCCCGGTGAGTTCCGGAAGCGGCTCGAATACGTGATGGAGCAGAAGAACGCGCTGCTGGCATCGATGTACGGTCACCCCATGCTCCCGGTGGATGAGATCTACGGACAGTACATCTCCTACGCGGAACAGCTACGGGACCGCATCGCCGATACGCTGCCCATCGTCCACGAAGCCATACGGCGCGGCGACATGGTCCTGCTTGAAGGGGCTCAGGGCGCACTGCTCGACACAGACCTCGGCACGTATCCATTTGTGACGTCGTCATCCCCCCTGGCCGGAGGCGCCACGACCGGTAGCGGCATCGGTCCAACAGCCATCGACAGCGTCATCGGCGTCTTCAAGGCCTATGCCACACGTGTCGGCGGCGGCCCGATGCCGACGGAGCTCAAGGACGAGATGGGCCAGTTCATCAGAGAGAAGGCAGGGGAGTACGGCGCCACTACCGGCCGCCCGCGACGGTGCGGCTGGTTCGATGCGGTCGCCGGCAGGTTCAGCGTCCTCATCAACGGCATGACCGAGGTTGCGCTGACGCACCTCGACATATTCGACGGATTCTCCTCCATCAAGGTGTGCACCGGCTACCGCGTCGGCAACAAGGTGCTGACGGAGTTCCCCCCAAGAGTGGAGACGGTCGCCGAATGCCAGCCGGTGTACGAAGAGTTCCCTGGTTGGTCGGAGTGCACAGAAGACGTCGACTGCTTCGCGGCGCTGCCCGTCAACGCCCAGGCGTACATCCGCACGGTTGCCCGCCTGCTCGGCTGCACCGTCTCGCTTGTGTCAATGGGACCGAAGCGCGAGCAAATGATCGAGGTCAGGCTCTAGGAGCCTGACCTCGTCTCTCTTCCGCGCGACGGGGTCTGAACGCCACCGTCACTATCTGGCCGGGATCGGCAGATCGATGGTGTGCTTCTTCAGGGTCGCGAGTATCTTCTCGGCCGTCTTCTCGTCGGGTTCGCACAGCGGCAGACGCACCGGGCCGACCTGAAAGCCGAGGTGATTCATGGCGAACTTGAGCGGGATAGGGTTTGCGACCAGGAACATCGCATCGACGAGCGGCAACAGACGCCGATGGATGGCTGCCGCTTCCAGGAACTTGCCGGCCAGGAGCTTGTTCATCATGTCCTTCGTCTGCAGACCAACGAGGTGCGTGATGACACCGACGACTCCGTAGCCGCCCATGGCCATGAGCGGGAAGGTGTCCCCGTCATTGCCGCTGTACACCAGGAACCCCGGCTCTACTCCTTCGATAATCTCGGCTATCTGCCGGAAGTTGGCGCTGGCTTCCTTCACGGCAACGATGTTGCCAATCTTGCTGAGGCGTATGACCGTCTCAGAAGCCATGTTGCTGGACGTCCTCGAAGGCACGTTGTAGAGGATGCACGGCAGCGTCGTGGCCTCGGCGATGGCGCTGAAGTGACGGAAGATGCCCTCCTGTGTCGGCCGGTTATAGTACGGCACGACCAGAAGGCAGCCGTCAACCCCCAGCTTCTCGGCTTCCTTCGTGAAGTGAATGCTCTCGCGGGTGTTGTAGTTGCCTGTGCCCGCAATGACCGTGCCCTGGCCGCCCAACTCGGCCTTGACCTCGGCGAACAGCCGCAGTTTCTCGTCAGTCGTCAGCGTCGGCGACTCCCCTGTCGTGCCGGACACGAGAATGCCGTCGCTTCCCGACTTCATGAGTGCACGCGCGAGCTTCCGTGCCTGCGCGTAATCAACCTCTCCCTTCGCGTCGAAAGGCGTCACCATGGCAGTCAGGAGTCTTCCGAACTTCGGCATCTCAGGCCCTCCTCTTCTTGGACTTGATCCAGTCTCTCCGAAGCCCCTCTTCGATAATCTGGACGGCATTCAGAGCAGCACCCTTCCGCAGATTGTCACAGACGACCCACATCGAGAGCGAGTTGGACCGGGACATGTCCCGGCGAATGCGGCCGACGAAGACGTGATTCAGTCCGCTTGCCGCCCACGGCTGCGGGTAGAAACTCACGCTCGGGTCGTCGAGAATACGGACGCCGGGCGCCTGAGCCAGCAGCCGCCGCGCCTCGTCCGGCGTGATGGCCGAGTCGAACTCCACATTGACCGCCTGGCTCTGGCCAAAGTAGACCGGGACACGAACGCACGTGGCGGACACTCCGATGGCATCGTTCTGCAGTAGCCGCCGGGTCTCCTCGACGATCCTCCACTCCTCTTTGGTGTAGCCGTTGTCAAGAAAGACGTCTATCTCCGGCAGGACGTTGAACGCAATCTGATGCGAGTACATATGCGGACACACACGCCGGCCCTCGAGCACTCGCTTCGCCTGTGCTGTCAACTCCTTCAGTGCAGCAGCGGTACCGCTGCAGGACACCGGTTGATAGGTGCTCACAACGATGCGCTTAATCGGATTGACCGAATGCAGCGGGAAGAGCGCGACGACGAGCTGGATGGTCGAACAGCCGGGATTGCCCAGCAGGCCCTTATGCCGGCCGATATCCTCGGCGTTGACCTCAGGCACAACAAGAGGGACCGCCTGGTCGGAGACCGTGAGGCCGCTGTCGTCTACTACCAGCGCACCAGCCTGGAGTGCCGCCGGTATCAGTCGTCTGCTCGAGTCAGCACCATCGCAGAAGAACGCTACGTCGATACTTCGGAACGACTCGGCGGTGGCTTCTTCGACGTCGAGGCGCTCGTGGCTGAAGAAGTACTCCGTCCCCTGGTTGCGCTCTGAATCGAACAGCCGCACCGATGTCGCCGGGAAACGGCGCTCCTCAAGGATCTTGAGAAGCTCCTGCCCGACCAGTCCCTCAGCACCGACTATCGCGACATCAACGCTGTCCATCGCCCTCACAGGCCCATCAGCTCATCAAGTCCGACGACGAGTTCGCACCTCTTGACGACTTCGTTGATTGCCAGGATGACGCCGGGAGTGTACGACTCACGGCTGAAGGTATCGTGCCTCAGCACCAGTGTCTGTCCCTTGCCCCCGAAGATGACCTCCTGCGAGGCCATGAGGCCCGGCATGCGGACACTGTGGATGGCTATGCCCTCCGTCTCGCCGCCCCTCACGCCGGACAGCACCTCCTTCTCGGTCGGAGGATACACGAATCGGGTCCCGCGCGCACCGGCCATCAGCCGGGCCGTTGCCAGCGCGGTGCCGGATGGCGCATCGAGCTTCTTGTCGTGATGCATCTCGATGATTTCGGCATTGGAGAAGAACCGGGAAGCGGTCGCCGCGAGATGCATGAGGAGGACGGCGCCAAGCGAGAAGTTGGCCGCCACCACAGTCCCGACCCCGTTCTGGCGGCACAAGGCGCGGATCTCCTCGACATCCGCCTCGGAGAGACCGGTCGTGCCGATCACCATGCGTATCTTGAGAGGCAACGCGATGCGGGCGGTCTCCATCGATACCTGCGCGCGCGTGAAGTCGACGATGACGTCAGGACACGCTCGCTCGACTAGAGCTCCCAGGTTGGAGGAGAAGGGGATAAGGTTGGGATACTCGGGCGCAGGCAGGTACTGCTGCGAGACGTTCACATCCACCGCGCCCACGAGTCGCAGCTCGGGCTCTGACAGCACTGCCCGCGTGACTTCCTGCCCGACCCTCCCCAGAGCGCCGTTCACCACAACACGTATAGGCACAGCAGACCTCCCAGAACGAGACTCCGCTGCCTGCACTATCGCTGCAGGCTAGCTATCGTGTCCCGAGAAACCTCTGGGCCGGTCGTGCGGCCGGGGGCGGGGTGGACGGGATGGTGGCCCCTGGCGAGGAGGCCGCGACGAAGGTGGACCCGAGCGTCTCGGTTCAACATCGTCCGAAGCGCCGGCAAACGCGGCCCGGCGAGAGAGATTGATGCGCCCAAGGCTGTCAATCTCGATGACCTTCACTGTGACTTCGTCGCCTACCTGCACCTCATCCTGCACCGTGGGAACACGGTGGTCAGCGAGCTCGCTGATATGCACGAGGCCTTCTTTGCCAGGGAGTATCTCGACCATGGCGCCGAAGTCGAAGATGCGCGTCACCTTGCCCGTATACAGCTCTCCGACCTTTGCCTCGCGGGTGAGGTCCTCAACCATCTTGACGGCCTTGCGGGTGGCCTCTTCGCTCGGTGAGCCGATCATGACTCGCCCGTCGTTCTTGACGTCGATGGTCGTCTTCGTCTCTTCGATGATGGCGCGGATGTTCCGCCCGCCGGGACCGATGAGGGCGCCGATCTTCTCGACGTCGATCTTCAACTCGAGCACGCGCGGGGCGTAAGGACTCAGCTCGGCCCGGCTCTGGCTGATGGTCTCAGCCATCTTCGCAAGGATGAACAGGCGGGCGTCGTGCGCCTGCGCCATAGCCTCGCCGAGGATGCTCAAGGCAATGCCGGTCATCTTGATATCGAGCTGCAGCGCGGTGATGCCCTTGGCCGTGCCGGCAACCTTGAAGTCCATGTCGCCGAGCGCGTCCTCCATGCCCTCGATGTCCGTAAGGATGACGCGCGAGCCGTCCTCGCCGGTGATGACACCCATGGCAACGCCGGCCACCGGCGCCTTGATAGGCACTCCGGCATCCATCAGGGAGAGGGTGGAACCGCACACGCTCGCCATGGAGGAGCTGCCGTTCGAGCTGAGAATCTCAGACACGAGCCGGATGGTGTAGGGGAACTCCTCCTCGCTGGGGAGCACCGGGGCAATAGCGCGCTCAGCAAGTGCGCCGTGACCGATCTCTCTCCGGCCAGGCATGCGAAGCCGCCGCACCTCGCCGGTCGAGAACGGAGGGAAGTTGTAGTGGTGCATGAACCGCTTGGTCTCAGCCAGGCCGAGACCGTCGAGCAACTGCTCCTGCCGTTCCGAGCCAAGCGTCGTGATGGTCAGTGCCTGAGTCTGGCCGCGCGTGAACAGCCCGGACCCGTGCGTGCAGGGAAGCACCCCGACTTCGGTCGTGATGGGACGAATCTCGTCGGAGCGTCGACCATCGACATGCCGGTGGGTGCGAAGGATGTGCTGGCGCACGTGCTTGCGAAGCTGTGCGTCATACACGTATACGACTTCCTCTTCGGGGTACTTCTCGCTCCAGGCCGTCAGCACCTGAGCGCGGATGGCGTCGAGAGCGGAGGCCCGGGCGCCCTTGTCCGGCTCCTCAAGAGCGGAGCGCAGCTTCGACGACAGCGCCTCGGACACGCCGGCCACCAGGTCCGCCGGAGGCTCGTATGGAGTCACTGTCAACTTGGGGTGACCGCACTTCGCCTGCAATTCTTCCTGCAGCGCCAGGATCTCCTGGTTTGCCTTGTGACCGAACTGGATGGCCTCCAGCATGGTCTCTTCCGCAATCTCGCTTGCCCCCGCCTCCACCATAACCACCGCTTCCCGCGTGCTGCCAACGACTATGTTGAGCTGGCTTGTCTCCATGGACGCCATACCGGGATTGAGGACAAGCTGGCCGTCGATGTAGCCGACGTGAACCGCGGAGACCGGGCCGGAGAACGGAATCTCGGAGATGCACAGAGCAGCGGAGGCCCCAATGAGGGCACAGGTGTCGGGGTTGTTCTCTTTGTCGGCGGACAGGACTGTGGCGACCACCTGGGTCTCTCGTCCAAACCGCTTTGAAAGCAGCGGACGCAGGCACCGGTCCACCAGGCGGGCAACGAGGGTCGCGGGGTCGCTCGGACGACCCTCCCGTCTAATGAAACTGCCGGGGATCTTCCCGGCAGCGTAGAGCTTCTCTTCGTAGTCCACCGTCAGTGGGACGAAATCCATCCCGCCCACGGTTTCCGCGGCGGCACACACGGTCACGAGGACAACGGTGTCGCCGTACCGGGCAACGACCGACGCATTTGCCTGCTGCGCCAGTCGACCGGTCTCGAGACTGAGGTTCCTCCCAGCCACCGGACGCTGCACCAGAGAGACCATGCTACCTCCTCAGCCCCAGCTTGCCCACCAGCACGCCGTAACGTTCGGTTTCGGTTCTCTCCAGATACGCCAGCAACCTGCGACGTCGGCCGGTGAGCCTCAGCAGCGCCCGACGGGTGCTGTGGTCGTGTTTGTTCGCCTTCAGGTGGTCGGTCAGGGCGTTGATGCGCTGGGTCAGAAGCGCAATCTGCACATCGGCAGAGCCCGTGTCGCCCTCCTTCAGCCCGTACTGACTGACGATTTCCTTCTTCTTCTCAGACTGCAACATAATCGCGGATTATACCACAGGCCTGCTGCATTGACCACACGGGCAAAGGGCAACTATAATCTGGCGCAGGGCCCTTCATGCACGAGAGCTGCGGCATCTTCGGCGTCTTCGCCCCGGGACTGGATACAGCGCGACTGGTCTTCTTCGCGCTGTTCGCGTTGCAGCACAGGGGGCAGGAGGCGGCCGGCATCGCCGTGTCCGACGGTGAGCGGCTGGAGATGTATGCGAACCCGGGCCTCGTCTCCCAGGTGTTCACGGAGGAGGACCTGGCCTCGCTTAAAGGGTTCGCAGCAGTCGGCCACACCTGCTACTCAGCCAGCGGTGCGCGACGTCCTGCGACGCCCCAGCCCATCATGGAGCACAACGGGCGCTGGAGCCTGGCGCTGGCGCACAACGGAAACGTGACCAACGCCGACGTGCTGCGAGCCGAACTCGAGGCGTCCGGCCTCGTGTTCCGGTCGCAGTGCGACGCCGAGGTGATCGCGAAGCTCATCGTCACAGCCCATGGCGCCACGTGGAGCGAGAAGCTGTCACACGCGCTGAGCCGGCTGCAGGGCGCCTATTCCATTGCCATACTGACCCCGCAGGCGCTCATCGCCGCGCGGGACCCCATGGGCGTGAGACCCCTGTCGCTGGGGAGGCTGGATGGCGGCTACGTGGTCGCTTCTGAGACATGCGCCTTCGACCACATCGGAGCGCGGTTCGTACGGGACATCCGTCCCGGGGAAGTGCTCATCCTCGACGCCGGCGAGACGTCGTTCCAGCAGCCGCGGAACGGCAGGCGCGCCTTCTGCGTCTTCGAGCACATCTACTTCGCCCGACCCGACAGCACAGTGGAAGGGCGTCTCGTCTACGAGGCCCGGCTCGCCATGGGCGCGAAGCTGGCTGAAGAGCACCCGGTAGACGTCGACTACGTCGTGGGCGTCCCAGACTCGGCGACGGCCGCCGCCATCGGCTATGCGCGGGCGTCCGGCATTCCCTATCGCGAGGGACTCCTGAAGAACAGGTACGTCGGACGCACGTTCATCGCGCCGGACCAGCGCCTGCGGGACCTCGGCGTGCAGCTCAAGTTCAACCCGCTCAGCAGCCTCATACGCGACAAGCGCCTCGTGGTCGTGGACGACAGCATCGTCCGCGGCACGACCACACCGCACGTGGTGAACCTGCTTCGTCAGGCCGGGGCCCGAGAGGTGCACCTGCGCATCTGCGCTCCGCCGCTGAGGCATCCGTGCCCTCTGGGCGTGGACATGGCATCGGAGTGGGAGCTTATCGCGGCGCGAATGTCGGAACCCGAGATCCGTGACTACCTTGGCGTCGACTCGCTCGGCTACTCAAGCCTGCCCGGCCTGGTTGATGCCGTCGGATTGCCGAAGGAGTTGCTCTGCCTCGCCTGTTTCGACGGAGACTACCCGCTCCCGGTGCAGATGGGGCTATCCGGGCTTGCCACTGAGAGTCGCGCGAAATGACCCAGCAACCACACAAGAGCGGACAGGCCTCTTCGTACGCCGCGGCAGGCGTCAACATCGCTGACGCGGACTCAATCAAGGCGAGGATTCAGACAGCGCTGGCCTCCACGCTGGACGCCCGAACGCTCGGCGTCGGTTCGTTCGGCTCGCTCTTCAGCATCGGGAGCGCCGGGGACACGGTGCTCGTCTCCAGTTGCGACGGCGTCGGCACGAAACTGAAGATAGCCGCGCTCCTCGGGCGCAATCGTTCGGTGGGACACGACATCGTCAATCACTGCATCAACGACATCCTCTGCTGCGGAGCGATGCCGCTGTTCTTCCTTGATTACATCGCAATGGCGCGGCTCGACTCGGTTCAGGTTGCCGACATCGTGGAGGGACTGGCGGAGGCGTGCCGTGAGAGCGGTGTGGCCTTGATCGGCGGAGAGACGGCCGAGATGCCGGGCTTCTACACCGAAGGGATCTACGACCTCGTCGGCTTCATCGTCGGCATCGTCGAGCGACCCAACGTCATCGACGGACATACCATCGTGCCGGGAGACGTGCTGCTGGGCCTGCCGTCGTCCGGCCTGCACACCAACGGGTACTCACTGGCACGGAAGGTATTCAATGTGGATGGCGACCCGGCCCGACTGCGCCGTGTGGAGAGATCCCTGGGGAAGACCCTTGGAGATGCGCTGCTGGAGCCACACCGGCCGTATCACCGCGTTCTGGCGCCACACCTCGCCCGCATCAAAGGACTGGCGCATATCACGGGCGGCGGGTTCCCGGGCAATGTGCCTCGAACGCTCCCTTCAGGGCTCGGCGCCCGAATCGACCGTACCGCGTGGCCGGTGCCTCCGCTGTTCCGCCTCATTCAGAATGAGGGGAACGTGGATGACGAGGAGATGTACCGCGTCTTCAACATGGGCATCGGTATGGTTGTCATCACCTCACCCGAGGCATCGCGCGAGTTGGTGCGCGCGCTCCCGGGCACGTACACTATCGGCAGCATCGTTCGCCACGAGAGCGGCGAACGCGTCGTCGTAGAATAGGGGGAACGCATGCGGGCAATTCTGAGCGTATCCGACAAGGCGGGAGTAGTCGACTTCGCGCGCGGCCTTCGCCGAATCGGCGTGGAGCTGTTCAGCACCGGCGGCACCAAGAAGGCGATTGCCGACGCCGGCGTCGAAGTCCGGAGCATCTCGGACCTCACGGGATTCCCCGAGATACTTGACGGCCGCGTGAAGACGCTTCACCCATCCGTCCACGGCGGCATCCTTGCCCGGCGTGATGTCCCGGAGCACATGGAGGCCATCAGGCAGGCAGGCATCTCGACCATCGACATCGTGGTCGTGAACCTCTACCCCTTCGTACAGACCGTCACGAAGAGCGGCGTGAGTCTGGAGGACGCGATCGAGAACATCGACATCGGCGGTCCGACCATGATTCGCTCGGCAGCCAAGAACTACGAGTCGGTCGTCGTCGTGGTGGACCCGGCGGACTACGGGCCGGTGCTGCAGAGGCTCGAGAAGGGCGAACTCGACAGCGAGGCCCGCATGAAGCTGGCTCAGAAGGCCTTCCAGCATACCGCCTCCTATGACACCGCTATCGCGCGCTACCTCTCCGGCGAGATGTTCCCGGAGCACATGACGCTGGCGCTGGAGAAGGGCTATGGGCTGAGATACGGCGAGAACCCTCGACAGAAGGCGTGCTTCTATACGCTGCAGGATGTGAAATCGCGGGATCGAGGTCTCGGCGCCCTCACGCACCTCAGCGGTCCCGAGATATCCTTCAACAACCTGCTGGATTTCGACTCGGCCGTCAACACGCTCGCAGGGTTCTCCGGCCCGACCGTTGCCGTGCTGAAACACACGAATCCGTGCGGTCTCGCCAGCAGGGAGTCGCTGGCGGAGGCATACCGCCTGGCGCTTTCAGGCGACCCGGTGGCCGCGTTCGGTGGTGTGGTGGCAACCAACAGGCCGATCGACCTTGAGACGGCGGAGGAGATCAACAAGACGCACTACGATGCGGTCATAGCGCCGTCCTTCGCACCCGAGGCGCTTGCCCTGCTCTCGAAGAAGAAGAGCCTGCGCCTGGCCAGCGTGCCGTTCCCGGAAGCAGAGGACGAGGGGCTCGAGTTCCGCAATGTCAGGGGCGGATTCCTCGTCCAGACGCGTGACATTATCGGAGACGAGGAGCTGAAACCGAAGGTCGTATCGAAGCGTCAGCCGACAGCGGAGGAGATGAGCGATCTAGCCTTCGCATGGCGGGCCGTCAAGGCCGTCAAGTCGAACGCTATCGTGATCGCTAAGGATTCCGTGCTGCTCGGCATGGGCGCCGGGCAACCGTCGCGGGTGGAATCGGTATCCATCGCTCTCAAGAAGGCGGGAGACAAGGCGCATGGGGCGGTGCTGGCCAGCGACGCGTTCTTCCCGTTCGCCGACGGTCCCGAGCTGGCGCTGAAGGCCGGTATCGTAGCGATGATTGAGCCCGGGGGCTCGGTGAATGACAGCGAAGTCATCGAGATGGTTGAACGGCACGGAGCGACCTTGGTCTTCACCGGGGCGCGCCACTTCAGGCACTGATTGACTGGCCGGGCAGGCGCGTGACGCGCCGGAGGGATGTCCGATGGCACGAGCGCTACTTCTCATAGATACGGTGAGGGGATTCCTCGAAGAGGGTCACCCCCTCTTCTGCGGGCCGCGCGCCCGCCGGATCATTCCGGCCATCCAGCGTCTTGCCTCCCGCGAGGCCAGGCAAGGCACGCATATCCTCTTCGTGTGCGACCAACATGCCCCAGACGACCCCGAGTTCAAGCAGTTCCCGCCCCATTGCATTGCAGGCAGCGAAGAGACCCGACTCGTCCCCGAGATAGCAGGCATCGACGGAGTGATGGTACCCAAGCAGCGAATCAGCGCTTTCGATGGCACAACGTTGCACCGGACGCTGAAGGAACGCGATGTCACCGAACTCGTCATCTGCGGTGTGTGTACCGACATCTGCGTGCTGCACACGGTCGCCGACGCACGGAGGTTGGGGTACGAAGTCGAGGTACCTGCCGATTGTGTGGCCTCATTCGACGAAAAGAAGCACGGTTTTGCGCTCGACCACATGCAGAACGTGCTGGGAGCGAGGGTGACGTCCCGAGTCGATCCTCCCGTACGGCAGCAGTGGGACATCCCACAGGACTGGCTGAGCGGGGCAACCGCCGACGTCTACTTCCTGCGAACCGTCGAGATACTGAAGAAGGAAGGCGTCAACCCGGTTGTCACCATGGAGGTCTTCCCGCGGCGCGACGGCATCCTGTGCGGCATCGAGCAGGTGAAAACCCTGCTGCGGCAGGTGCTGCCGGCTTCCGGCGCCGAGGTGTGGTCGCTGGAAGAGGGCGAGAGCTTCTCCCGCAAGGAGGTCGTCCTGCGCATCACGGCCCCATACCAGAGCTTCGGCGTGTACGAGACCTGCTACCTCGGAATCCTGGCCCACTGCTGCGGCTGGGCCACGGCCGCGCGCGAGTGTCTGGAGGCCGCCAGAGGACTTCCTGTCCTGAGCTTCGGCGCCAGGCACGTGCACCCGTCGGTTGCGGCAGTCATGGAGTACTCGGCCATCGTCGGCGGCTGTACGGGTTGCGCCACCACGGCTGGGGCCGAACTCGCCCGCATGAAGCCGGTGGGCACGATTCCGCATGCCCTCATCATCATCATGGGCTCGACGGCCGCCGCGACACTGGCATTCGACCGGGAGATGGGCCCGGAGGTTCCCAGGATAGCACTCGTTGACACATTCGAGGACGAGGTGAGAGAGAGCGTCGCGGTCGCGAAAGCGATGCAGGGTCGCCTCAACGGCGTTCGGTTGGACACCCCATCCGAGAGGGGGCGAGTCACCGCGGACCTGGTCAAGGAGGTTCGCGCATGGCTCGACCTGGAGGGCTTCAAGAACGTCAAGATAGCCGTGAGCGGCGGGCTCGACCCCGAGCGTATCCGGTACTTCCTTGACGAAGGTGCTCCGGTCGACCTCTTCGCCGTTGGGAGCTACATCAGCGATTCGCGCCCCATCGACTTCACCGCGGACCTGCACGAGGTAGACGGCAGGCCCATTGCGAAGCGCGGTCGCATGCCGGGCGTCACGCCCAACCCCAGGCTCAAGCGAGTGCTGTAGCGGGGAAGTCACGCCATGAGTCCAGAGCACACCTGGTTGTCGCCGCCTTCCTGCAGCGGAGCCGCTCAGTGACAGGACTGGACATCGCCATCACCATCTCGCTGTGCGTCTCCGCCGCCTTCGGCTTCTGGAAGGGCATCGTCAGGGCGGTGGTCGGCATCGCCGGGTTGCTGGGAGGCATACTTCTTGCGGGGGCGTACCACGAGCGGGTAGCGGCAGTGCTCTGGCCGGAGGGCGGAAGCTGGTGTCCCATTGCAGCGTACGCGCTGACGCTCGTCACCGTCCTCATAGCAGCGGCGGTCGTCGCCGCACTGCTGGCCCACGTCATCCATCTGACTGCTCTCGGTCTCGTCGACCGCATAGCCGGGCTGGTCATCGGCGTCTTTGTCGCGGCGATGGCCTGGGCAGTGCTGCTCAACGCGCTGCTGTCAGCCGTTCCCGGCATGGAGGGGCTGGTGGACGGCTCCGCGCTGGCGCCCTTGCTGCTCGAGCTGCTGACTGCCGTCTCAGGCGCCTATCCCGCAAACGCGTAGACTGCGCCACGGCGGCCGCTGAGTGATGCGGGATGAGGTCGCGGCCTACTCGGCCAGGACCGCATCCAGCATCTTCTTCAGATCCTTCTTCGATTTCAGGCCGACCAGTTGCTGCGCCGGTTCGCCCTTCTTGAAGAGGAGGAGCGTCGGAATCGCTGCGATGCCGTACTTGGCGGCGATAGAGCTGTTGTCTTCGACGTTGACCTTCGCGAACCCCACCTTGCCCTCATACTCGCGAGCCAACTCTTCGACGATAGGCGCTGCGGCGAGGCAAGGGGCACACCACTGCGCCCAGAAATCGACCAGGACGGGCATCTGGGACTCGAGCACCGAGCTCTTGAAGCTTTCTTCGCCGTTGATGGCCTGTACCATGCTATGCATCCTCCTTAGACTCGGGTGGGGCTGGAACGCCAATCAGCTCTCTGGCGGCATCCGCCGTGTGGGTAGCCACATCGTCCTCGGTCTCCGCTCTCAACTCCGCCGCCGCCCTCAGGCTTCGCAGAACATCCGCCGGCGCCGCCTGAAACCGTTCCGTCCGACCGTACCACACCGGCGTATCAGTCTCAAGCAGCAGACGCCCCCGGGGGGCCTGCCTTACCGCGCGTCTGTGCTCTTCGTGATACTCCGCGGCAGGAGTAGCGGAAACGTAGTAGCCGGCATCCATTATACCCTTCAGTACGGACGCGAAGCCAGTGAACCAGTGGAAGACGGCGCGCTTGACCCGCGCCTCGACCACGAGGCGCAGCGCATCAGTCCAAGCATACCGGCTGTGGACGAGCGCCGGCAACCCGCTTGTCGCGGCGGTCGTCAGAAGCACGCGCAGGACCTCCTGTTGCAGCTCCTTCGGGACGTCGGCCAGGGTTCGCTTATGGTAGTCCAGTCCTATCTCACCCAGCGCACACGCCACGCCCAGGTTGTCACGTATGAAGTCAAGCTCCCGTGCGATGCGTGCTTCGCCGTGCTCGACAAGCTCGCATGGGTGAAGTCCAAGCGCCGGGTAGACGTAGCCGGGTGAGTCCTGCGCGATGCGCAGCACGCTCTCGTTCGAGGGCTCATCGACGCCAACGGCGATGATGCCGGCAACACCCGCCTCGCGAGCAGTGTCAAGCACGCGTTCAAGCTCCGGCACCTGATCGAGGTGCGCGTGCGTGTCGAACAACGCCTTCACTCCCGTCGTTCCTCAAGTATCCGCCTGTAGAGCTCAAGCCCGCCGGCGGTGGGCACATACGCGTGAAGAGCCCCTCGTCCACCGGGTTCACGGTCGATGAGGCCGGAGCGAACGAGGACGCGCAGCATAGTCTCGCCGAAGTACCCGGTCAACTGGAGGTAGTGGTCAGCGACGGCCCGCCCGGTTTCCTCGTAGCGCGAGCAGATGAGGCGCAGCAGCCGGGCAGGTTCGTCATCGAGGCTACGCACCAGCTCCCGCATCGTGTCGGTCTCGTGAATCCGCGCAACAAACTCATCATATGCGGTCATACTCCGCTTCCTTTCATGCCATGTCGAGAGGTCAGGTATTCTAGTCGGTGAAGCCCCTGTCGGCAAACCGCGGCATTGACAGTCCCTGCGCGCACTGCTAGTGTGACATGCGTCCGCGGGGACAGGATGCAAATATGACCAACTACGAGCGCGAGTTCCTCAAGGGAAGCACCGACTGCCTCATACTCAGTGTGGTGAACGACGGCCCGACGTACGGCTATGAGCTCATCAAGGAACTCCAGAGCCGGAGCGACGGGTATTTCCACTTCCGCGAGGGCACGCTCTATCCCGCCCTGCACCGCATGGAGCAGGAGGGACTCCTCGAGGGCAGGTGGCAGACGCTCCCCGGTGGCCAGGAACGGCGTTACTACTACATCACACCGCGAGGCAAGGAGATGCTGGCTCACAAGCGGGCGGTCTGGTCGGACTTCTCCGCTGCCGTGAAGGCGGTCTTCAAGCCGGAAGCCGGCTGATGACGGCGATGCATAAGAGGCTCAGCGAGTACGCCTCGTCTCTCTGTGACGGCATGAGGGTGGATTCCCGCACCCGCGGGGATATCGACCGCGAAGTGCGTGCGCACCTCGAAGACCACACGAACAACCTCAAGCGGCGCGGCCTGAGCGATGAAGAAGCGAGCCACCGGGCCATTCGCTCGTTCGGAAACCCCGAAGTCATCGCCCGTGACCTGATCGTCGTGCACTCTCAGGGAACCTGGAGGGATGCCTTCCTCACGTCTCTGCCTCACCTCCTGGTCGCGCTGTTGTTGACCGCCTACTACCGGCAGAGCCTGGTCTGTCTGCTGGCAACGGTGCTGGCAGCGGGACTGGGAGCACACCTCGCCGTCTCGCGACGCGCGCCCGCGTGGTCATTCAGTTGGCTGGGCTACTGTCTGGTGCCCGTCATCCTGGCCGCTCTGCTGCTTCTGAATGCCACACACTGGTGGACGCTTCTGGGCATCGCGTACATCCCCTGCGCCGTGCTGGTGGCGATCTACGTCGTCAGGCAGACAGCCTCCCGGGACCTGCTCTATGTGTCGCTGATGCTGGCCCCGTGGGCCGTCATAACCGCCTGGTGCATGGCCACGCAGAACTTCTCTGCGATGCGGAACGGAAACCTGGACCCCGAGGGGGTGAGGCTCTACGGGCGGGAACTGGTGGGGAGCTTCGTGACACTGGCCATATCGAGCTTCGTGTTCGCGCGGATACGCCCCCGCTGGGGCAAGGCGCTCGCGCTCATCATCCCGCAGGCAATCGTCTTCGGTTACGTACTGCTCTTCTGCGGACAGCAGGTATCGCTGTGGGGCTGGCTCGTCGCCGGTCTTGCGGTTGTCCTCGTGTCGCTGCCGACGATGCGTGAGTTCCGCGGGTAGGACGCTTCACGCACTCGGGGGTTCTTCCCAGAGGCCGGTCTGACTCGCCATCTTGCGCTCGAACGGCAAACCCAGATGCTCGTACGCCCGCCGCGATGCAACTCGTCCGCGCGGCGTACGGTCGATGAAGCCAAGCTGAAGCAGGTACGGCTCGTACACGTCCGTGATGGTATCCGCGTCCTCGCTCACGGACGCGGCAATCGTATCGAGTCCGACGGGACCTCCATCGAACTTCTCGATGACGGCACGAAGCAGCTTCCGGTCGATCTCATCGAGGCCAATAGCATCTATCTCCAGCCGCGCGAGTCCCTCGATGGCGGACTTCTCCCCGATCGTCCCGTCGCCGACAACCTGGGCAAAGTCGCGCAGCCGGCGCAGCAACCTGTTTGCCACGCGCGGCGTGCCACGCGACCGACTGGCGATTTGCGCCAGCCCGGCCTCGTCGGCGGGAACGCGCATGATGGCGGCGGACCGCTTCAGAATGCGGAGGATGGACGGCTCATCGTAGAAATCCAGGTGGCACGCAATCCCGAACCTGTCGCGAAGCGGCGGGCTCAAGAGCGAGAACCGCGTTGTCGCCCCGACGAGCGTGAACGGAGGCAGCGTGAGCCGCAGTCCCCGGGCTCCGGGCCCTTTTCCGAGGAAGATGTCGAATACGAAGTCCTCCATCGCAGGATAGAGCTTCTCTTCGACGATACGGCTGAGGCGATGGACCTCATCGATGAAGATGACGTCGCCTTGCTCCAGGTTCGTCAGGAGAGCAGCCAGGTCTCCCGGTCGCTCAATGGCGGGACCTGACGTGATCTTGATGTTGACGCCGAGTTCGGCGGCTATGATGTGGGCCAGAGTTGTCTTGCCCAGGCCGGGAGGCCCGTGGAGGACGGTGTGGTCCAGAGTCTCGCCGCGTTTGCGGGCGGCGGCGATGGCGATGCTGAGCTGTTCCTTGACCTTGGCCTGACCGATGAAGTCCTCAAGCCGCTGAGGACGCAGGCTGACCTCAGCCGGCGCGTCCTCAGCGGCCGATTCCGCAGATACGATACGTTCACCCTCGCCGGGCGCCTTGCGAGCCATACCGAGGCTTCACCGTGCCGACTCCCGGTGGCTCACGCCTCCGCAAGCAGGCCGGTCGTCTCCTCTTCTTCCTCGGGAGGCGCCAGGCGGGGTTCCGCACGTGAAGCCTCCTGCGATGGAATCAGCTTGCCAAGAATGACGTTCTCCTTCAAGCCCCTCAGCTTGTCTATCTTGCCGCGAAGCGCGGCTGCGGCGAGTACGCGGTTCGTCTCCTGGAAGGAGGCGGCCGCAAGCCACGAGTCCTTGTTCAGGCTTGCCCTCGTGATGCCGAGGAGTATCGCCTGCGCCGTAGCCGGCTCTCCGCCCTCGGCGAGAACCCGAGCATTCACGTCCTCGTAGTCAAAGCGGTCAACCAACTCGCCCGGAAGGAGTTCAGTATCCCCGGATGAGATGACCTCAACGCGCCGCAGCATCTGCCGCACGATGGTGGCGATGTGCTTGTCGTGAATCGTAACGCCCTGAGAACAGTACACCCGCTGAATCTCGTCGATGATGTACTGCTGCGTCGCTTCCTTGCCCATGATGCGCAGGATGGAGTGCGGGTTGATGACGCCTTCGGTGAGTTGCTGACCGAGGTGCACACTGTCGCCCGTCTGCACCGTCAGTCTGGCGCCGGCGGGGATGGGGTACTCCCGCTCTTCCTTCTCCTCGTACTGGATCCGGATCACTCCCGTCTCCACTCTGGCCCTGCCGGACACGCGGGCAACGCCCTCCTGATCCGAGAGGGTCGCCGGCAGCTGTGATTCGCCGGATTCGGCGGTCGCCGGCCGGAAGAGGAGCATGCCCACTTCGATAACCTGGCCATCGGCCACCACGACCTCGACTCCCTCGGGGACCGGGTACTCTTCCTCGAACGAGGTCGAGTTCGTGATCTTGACGATGCGCCCCTCCTCAGACTCGATGACGCTCGCAACGCCGTCGATGCCTGCAAGCACGGAGCGCCCCTTGGGAGTGCGCGCCTCGAACAACTCCTCCACCCTGGGAAGACCGGTAGTGATGTCGGTACCGACGACACCGCCGGTGTGGAACGTGCGGAGCGTGAGCTGCGTTCCCGGTTCGCCGATGCTCTGAGCCGCGATGACACCGACGGCTGTGCCAATCTTGGCAAGGCCGCGGGTGGCGAGGTCGCGCCCATAGCAGTACTGGCAGATGCCAAAGCGACACCGGCAGTTGAGCGGAGACCGCACGTAGACCTTGGGTATGCCCGCTTCGACAATCCGGCGGGCTCGCTCCTCGTCTATCTCCTGGTTGCGATCGCAGATGACCTCACCGGTGTGCGGGTCGGCAATCGGGGCGGCCGCCAGATAGCCGAGCATGCGCTCGCTGAACGGCGGAAGATTGGCGCCGTTCTGCACCGCGGAGATCCACGTGCCCTCGGTGGTGCCACAGTCAACCTCGTTGACGATGACATCCTGAGAGACATCGACCAGGCGCCGCGTGAGGTAGCCGCTGTCGGACGTACGGAGCGCCGTATCGGCAAGGCCCTTTCGCGCGCCGTGCGTCGAGATGAAGTACTCCATCGGCGAGAGCCCCTCTCGGAAGCTCGCCTTGATGGGGAAGTCGATAATCTTGCCCGACGGGTCGGTCATGAGACCCCTCATGCCGGCCATCTGCCGGATCTGCGAGATGTTACCTTTCGCGCCGGACGTAGCCATCATGTAGATGGGGCCGTAGCGGTCGAGCGACTTCGATACATCGTCGAGGATCTTGTCGGTTGCCTGCATCCACACCTGAACAACGTTCTCGTAGCGTTCGTCCTCGGTGATGAAGCCGCGAGAGTACTGGTCCTCGATGACTCCCACCTGCTGATCGGCTTCGCCCAGGATGTCCGACTTGTGCGGTGGTTCCTCGATGTCGCTCATTGCGATGGATACGCCGGACCTGGTGGCGTAGGTGAAGCCCATCGCCTTCAGATTGTCCAGCACTGCCGCGGTAGCCTCGTGCCCAAGCACCCGCACGCAGTCCGACACGAGCGACCGCAGCGCGGACTTGTTCATGGTCTTGTTCTGGAAGCGCATCTGGGGGGGCAGAGCGTCGTTGAAGATGATGCGGCCCACGGTGGTCTGCAGCATCTCGCCGTTGTACCTGACCTTGATCTCGGAGCCGAGCTGGACGACGCCGGCCTCGTAGGCGAGCTTGGCATCGTCGGCGCTGCTGAAGACCCTGCCTTCTCCCCTGGCATTCGGCTTGGGGATGGTGAGGTAGTAGCAGCCCAGGACCATGTCAAGGCTCGGGGACGTGACCGGAGTGCCGTTGCTGGGCAACAGCATGTTGTAGACGCTCAGCATTCGCTCGCGCGCTTCCTTCACGGCGAGTCGGGACAGCGGCACATGGACGGCCATCTGGTCGCCATCGAAGTCGGCGTTGAAAGCCGAGCAGACCAGCGGATGGAGTTGGAACGCATCTCCATCGATGAGGACCGGCTCGAACGCCTGGATGCTGAGGCGGTGCAGCGTGGGCGCCCGGTTGAGCATGACGGGCCGCTCCTTCACCACTTCCTGCAGCAGTTCCCAGACCTCCGGGCGGGCGCGCTCAACCTGACGGCGGGCCACTTTGACGTTGTTGGCATAGCCCTTCTCCATCAGCTTGTGCATGACGAACGGTTTGAACAGCTCGAGGGCGACGCGGCGCGGGATGCCGCACTGGTGCAGCTTCAGTTCGGGGCCGACGACGATGACCGACCGGCCGCTGTAGTCCACGCGCTTGCCGAGCAGATTCTGCCTGAACCGGCCCTGCTTCCCGGCCAGCATTGCGGACAGCGACTTGAGGGCATGGTTGTTTCCGGTCGTCACGACACGGCCGCGGCGGCCGTTATCGATGAGCGCATCGACGGCCTCCTGCAGCATGCGCTTCTCGTTCCGCACGATGGCTTCCGGCGCCCCGAGGTTCATCAGGCGGCGCAGCCGGTTGTTCCGGTTGATGACTCTGCGGTAGAGGTCGTTGAGATCGCTGATAACGAACCGGCCGCCGTCCAACTGAACAACGGGCCGCAACGAAGGCGGGAGCACCGGCAGCACGGTGAGAATCATCCACTCCGGCCGGTTCCCGCTCTCCCTGAGCGCCTCAACGAGCTGGAGCTTCTTGCTGACCTTGTCATACTGCTGCCGGGATGCGGTGCGGATCTCCTCGAGCAGGTCCTCGTGCACCTTCTCGATGTCGATGCCCTTCAGCACTTCGAGGATGGACTCCGCGCCCATGCCCGCCTTGAAGAGGTCCCCGCACTTGTCCTTGAGATCGCGGTACTCCTCTTCGTTCAGAAGTCTGTTGACCTTCAGGTCGTGCAGCTTGTCTGCGGAGTCGCTGTCACCGGCATCCATCAGCGCCTTCGCTTTGGCCTCGATCCCGTCCTGATCGACGGAGGTGACGAGATACCGGGCGAAGTAGATGACCGACTCGAGGTTCTTCGGTGAGAGGTCAAGCAGGATGCCCAGCCAGCACGGAACGAGCTTGGCGAACCAGATATGGGTGACTGGTGCGGCAAGCTCGATGGTGCCCATGCGCTCGCGTCTCACGCTCGAGTGCGCGACTTCGACGCCGCACTTGTCGCATATCACGCCCTTGTAGCGTATCTTCTTGTACTTGCCGCAGTGGCACTCGTAGTCTTTGACCGGTCCGAAGATCCGTTCGCAGAAGAGCCCATCCCGCTCCGGCTTGAGCGTGCGGTAGTTGATGGTCTCGGCCTTCGTCACCTCACCGTGAGACCAACTCCTGATCTGCTCCGGAGAGGCGAGGCTGATCTGGATCGCGCTTATGTCGTCAAACTGAACCATTCGTATTCGCCCTCACTCTACAGTCTCGACTTCAGGCGGGGTTTCATTTCGCCGGTTATGCTTATCTTCTCTTCTTCCTCATTGAGCAACTCGACCGCGAAGCCCATCGCCCGAAGCTCCATGAAGAGCACCTTGCAGGCCTCGGGGATGCTCGGACTCTGGACATCTTCGTTCTTGATGATGGACTCGTACGCCCGTGCACGGCCGACGATATCGTCGGACTTGACCGTCAGCATCTCCTGCAATGTGTGGGCTGCGCCGTAGCCTTCAAGCGCCCAGACCTCCATCTCGCCGAAGCGCTGTCCGCCGAACTGCGCTTTACCGCCGAGAGGCTGCTGCGTGATGAGGGAGTACGGGCCCGTCGACCGGGCGTGCACCTTGTCCTCGACGAGGTGAATGAGCTTCATCATATAGACGCCGCCGATAGTCACCGGCTGGTCAAACGGCTCGCCGGTCTTGCCGTCCCGAATCACCATCTTGCCGAAGGTGGGCGGATAGACACGGCGCTCCTGGTACACCTTCTTCGCCATCGCATCGAGCTCTTCCGCCGATGCATTGCGCGCCTGGATACCCTGGTCTTCGAGCCACAAGATGAGCCCGGCTCGTTTTGCCGGTCCCACCCTGGACGGGTCCACCAGCTCTGCTGCGTCGAAACCTCTTTCCTCGAGCCACGGGCCCAGTACGTCCATGTCGACGCACATGGCCACCTTCGGATCGAGGTTGACGGCTCTGGCTCGCCAGGCCATCCACACGCGGCACAGCTCGTCCTCTATCTCGGCCGTGTTGGCCCCGCCGAAGATGGGGGTGATGGCACGGAAGCCGAACACCCTGCCCGCCCATCCGAGATGCGCCTCCAGCACCTGGCCGATGTTCATACGAGACGGCACGCCCAGCGGATTCAGGACGACATCGACCGGCGTCCCGTCCGGCAGGAACGGCATATCCTCCTCAGGCAGCACGATGGAGACGACGCCCTTGTTGCCGTGGCGTCCGGACATCTTGTCGCCGATGGACAGCTTCCGGCGCTGGACAACCCACACGCGGACGAGGCGGTTGACACCGGCCTGGAGCTCGTCGTGGTTCTCGCGCGAGAAGACGCGCATGGAGAGCACACGACCGCGCGCTCCCGGCGGCATCCGAAGAGAGCTGTCCTTCACATCCCGCACCTTCTCTCCGAAGATGGCCCGGAGCAGCTTCTCCTCGGTCGACGGCTCAGTCTCGCCCTTGGGGGTGATCTTGCCGACCAGGATATCGCCCGGCTTGACTTCGGCTCCGACGCGAACGATGCCCTCCTCGTCCAGATTGCCGAGGCTGTCCTCGCTCACATTGGGAATATCCCTGGTTATCTCCTCAGGGCCGAGCTTGGTATTGCGCTCCTGCGTTTCATACTTCTCGATGTGGATGGAGGTGTAGACGTCATCCTTGACCAACCTATTGCTGACTATGATGGCATCTTCGTAGTTGTATCCGCGCCAGCTCATGAACGCGCAGACGACATTGCGCCCGAGTGCGAGCTGCCCGCCCTGCAGAGACGAGCTATCGACCAGTATCTGGCCCTTCTTTACCTTCTCGCCCTTCCTGACCAGCGGGCGCTGATCGATGCAGGTGCCCTGGTTCGTGCGGACAAACCGGTCGAGCCGGTAGACGCGCGGGTCGCCCCGGTCGTCACGAATGACGATCTGCGAGCCCGTGACAGAGGTCACAACGCCGTCGCTCTCGGAGAAGAGCGCCTGGCCGCTGTAGCGGGCCACCTCGCCCTCCATGCCGGTGGATACGAGCGGCGCTTCGGGCCGCAGCAATGGCACGCCCTGGCGCTGCATGTTGGAGCCCATGAGGGCCCTGTTCGCATCGTCATGCTCCAGGAAGGGGATAAGCGCCGCAGACACGCTGAAGATCTGCTTGGGAGAGACATCCATGAGGTCGACCTTGTCCTGCGCCTCACGGAAGTAACGTGCTCCCCGCTTGACCTCGACGCGCTCATCGACGAACTCGTCATACTCGTTGATGCGGGCATTGGCCGCAGCGATGCTGTACTGCTCTTCCTCGTCGGCCGTCAGGCTGCGGACCTCGTTCGCGACGAAAGAGGCCACCTTGAGCGTCGTTGCCGGCAGCGCCGCGATGCGCTTCACGACATCGCTCGTCACGCGGGTTCCCGCGCGGGCGACCACGTCGCCCTTCGGGGACAGCACATCTTCCTTGAGCAAACGCCCGAGCAGCTGCTCCGAGTTGGAGGGCAACTCATGCGTGACCTTGCGGTACGGCGTTTCGACGAAGCCGTACTTATTGATGGATGCGTACGTGGCAAGCGTGCCGATAAGCCCGATGTTCGGGCCTTCCGGCGTCTCGATGGGACACAGGCGGCCGTAGTGCGAGTGGTGCACGTCGCGCACCTCGAATCCCGCCCGCTCACGGGAAAGGCCGCCGGGGCCCATGGCCGAGAGACGGCGCTTGTGGGTCAGCTCCGCGAGAGGGTTGGTCTGGTCCATGAACTGTGATAGCTGGGACCGGCCGAAGAACTCCTTGATGGCGGCGGTCACCGGCCGGATGTTGATAAGCGCGGAAGGCGTCGCCGCCTCCGAGCCAAGGATGCTCATGCGCTCCTTGACGGCACGCTCGAGCCGCAGCAGTCCGACCCGGAACTGGTTCTGCAGCAGGAACCCGACGCCCTGCGCCCGCCGGTTGCCGAGATGGTCGATGTCGTCCGGCGTCTCCAGACCGTTGTTCAGCAAGATAATGTGCTTGATGATCTGCACGAGGTCGTCAGGCGTGAGGCCGAGGTAATCGCTCGGAACCTCGACGCCGAGCTTCTTATTCAGCTTGTACCGCCCTACCTCACCCAGGCTGTAGCGCCTCGGGTTGAAGAGGAAGTTGTTCAAGAGAGTCTTGGCGCTGTTGAGGCTGGGAGGCTCGCCCGAGGACAACTTGCGATAGATGTCCACCAGGGCGTCCGCCTGGCTGTGAATCAACGGGTCGCGCTCTATGGTGGAAGCAATGTACTGGTGGTCAGGATTGGTATCGACGTCCTTGAAGAGCTCCAGCAGCTCCCCGTCGGTGCCGTAGTTCACCGCGCGCAGGAGCGTGCTCGCCGTCAGCTTGCGCTTGCCGCTGACCCTCACGGAGATGACGTCTCTGCTGGACGTATCGAAATCGAGCCAGGCGCCCCGCTCGGCAACCAGTTTGCCGAAGCCGAGCTGGCGGCCACTCACAGGGTCGCGCGCGAGCGTGAAGTACACGCCGGGGAACCGGGTGAGCTGGCTTACGACGACGCGCTCGGCGCCGGCGATGATGAACGTGCCGGCATCCGTCATCAGCGGGAAATCGCCGAAGAAGAGCTTCTCCTCTTTGATCTCGCCCGTCTCCTTGATGAGAAGGCGAACCAGGACTCTGAGCGGCGCGGAGTAGGTCATTCCGCGCTCCAGGCACTCCGCGACCGAGTGCTTCGCCTCATCGAACTCGAACTCCACGAAATGGAGCTCGAGCCTGTTGCGCGTGTAGTCCCGGATGGGGGACACCTCCTCGAAGAGCTTCGTCAGTCCCTCGGCCTGGAACCAGCGGAAGGACTCGATTTGCACCATGACGAGGTTAGGGACATCGATGACCTCGGGGTGCTTGGAGAAGGAACGCACGACAGGGGATGATGGAGCAGACGTCAAAGACATTGCACACTCCTACAACACACGTAGTCTTATGAAACAGCCACTCTCAAGAGCACGACAAGGGGGGAGTCAACGAATTGATTGGGGATGGCATAGTAATATCATGCCGCAAACAGGCAGTATACCATCGGGTTGGAGGAGTGTCAATTACCGATTACGTGCCGGCGCCCGGCGGCTCCAGTTCCTTTCGCGCACGATCGCGTAGCGCATACAGCGTCGCGATGGCCTCCAGCGGCGTCAGGGCGTCTACATCGAGGTTGCCCAACTCCTTCATCATGGAGAGATCCCTGTCGAACATGCCGAGTTGCCGTCCGGGGTCGACACGCCGTGGTGTCTCCAGCTTCTTCCGGCCGGCGGACTGACCCTCCAGGCGGTCGAGCACGTCCTGAGCCCTCGCCACCACTGCTCTCGGCAAGCCCGCCAGACGCGCCACATGGATGCCGTAGCTCTTGTCCGCCCCGCCGGGAGCGATGTGATGCAGCAGCCGCACCGTGCCACCCTCCTCCACGACCGCGACATTGAAGTTGCGCACCCGGGGAAGGTGCTCGGCGAGCTGCACGAGCTCGTGGTAGTGCGTGGCAAACACCGTCTTGGCGCCGAGCGAAGGATGATTATGTAGGTACTCCGCCACAGCCCAGGCAATCGAGACTCCGTCGTACGTGCTCGTGCCGCGTCCTATCTCGTCCAGCACGATGAGCGACCTCTTCGTTGCATGGTGCAGGATGTTCGCCGTCTCGATCATCTCCACCATGAAGGTCGACTGGCCGGACGCAAGGTCCTCCTGGGCGCCGACGCGCGTGAAGATGCGGTCGACGAGGCCGATTCGGGCCGATTCGGCCGGGACGAAGCTCCCCACCTGGGCCAGGAGCACAATGAGCGCTACCTGGCGGAGGTAGGTCGACTTGCCGGACATGTTCGGGCCGGTGAGAACGACGAGTTGCGCGTCCTCGTTCGAGAGATATGTGTCGTTGGCGACGAACTGCCCCTTGTCGAGGCGCGCCTCCACGATGGGATGCCGTCCGCCGCGGATGGATATCTCGACGCCTTCGTCGAGTGAGGGTCGCGTGTAGCCGCGCGCCACCGAGACCTGTGCGAGGCTACAGGCCGCGTCCACGACAGCCATCGCACGGGCAAGGTCAAGGATAGTCTCGATGTGGCCCGCCACCTGCTCGCACAAGCGACGGAAAACGGACTCTTCAAGCTCCGAGATGCGCTCGCCTGCCGTCAGCACGAGGGACTCGTACTCCTTCAGCTCCGGCGTGTAGAAGCGCTCGGCCTCGGTCAGCGTCTGCTTTCTGATGTAGTCCTGAGGCACCGCGTGCAGGTTGACGCGCGAGACCTCGAGGTAGTACCCGAAGACTCTGTTGTAGCCAACCTTGAGCGACTTGATGCCGGTGCGCTCGCGCTCGCGCCGTTCCAGGTCGGCCAGGTACTGTCGCGCCTCCTTCGCCCTGGTGCGCAGCGCATCCAGTTCCTCAGAGAAGCCCGGACGGATGATGCCTTCCTGCCCCGAAGCATCCGGCTCATCCGACAGGGCATCGGTCAGGATACCGACAACATCCGGCAGCGGCCGAAGGCCGGCGATGAGCTCGTTCGGAGCGCCGCGGAGCGACTCGCACAGCGCCGGGACTGCCGCGAGCCCGGCTCGCAGCGCAATCAACTCCCTCGGCGTTGCCCGTCCCGAGACCGTGCGGTTGCCGAGCCGCTCAAGGTCCGGAACGTGCGCCAGTGTTCCCCGGAGCTCCTGGCGCGAGATGCCCCCGTCGACGCACCACTGCACCAGGTCGAGCCGTTTCTCCAGTGCGGCGAGGTCAAGCAAAGGGCACCCGAGCCACTGCCTGAGGAGCCGCCCACCCATGGCCGTTTTCGTCTCATCCAGAATCGACAGCAGCGAGAGGTCCGCTGCGCCCCAGCGTCCGCCCTCGAACAGCTCCAGGTTCCGGACGGTCTGCACATCGAGCGTCATGAACGACTCAGTCGAGTAGGTGGAGAGGGACGTGAGCTGCCGAAGAGACTGCTTCTCCGTCTCTCCGAGGTAGTGGACGAGCGCTCCTGCCGCCTCGATAGCCCGCGGCAGTCGCGCGCAGCCGAAGCCCTCCAGCGTGGCTACTTCGAAGTGCTCCAGAAGCACCTGCTGGGCGACGTCTTGCTCGAACCAGTAGGCGTCAAGAACGGTTGCCGTCCACACACCGGGAAGCGATGCCGGGTTCGATACGAGGACCTCTGCGGGCTTCAGCCGCCCGAGCTCGAGTTCAAGTCCCTCGAGCGGCAGCTCGGTCACTGAGCACTCGCCGGTGGTGATGTCGGCGAACGCCAAGCCCGCGCGTTCGCCGTCGACGCTGACGCTGACCAGGTAGTTGTTGGACTTCGCCTGCAGCAGGGCCGGCTCGACTACGGTGCCGGGCGTCACTATCCTGACGATGTCCCGCTCCACCAGACCCTGTCCCGGGGGAGTGAGTTGCTCGCAGACCGCGACCTTGTAGCCCCGGCTGATGAGCCGGCCGAGGTAGTTGTCCAGGGCGTGGTAGGGAATGCCGGCCATCGGCACGCGATTCCCCTTGCCCATTTCCCGAGAGGTGAGGACGATGTCGAGCTCGCGTGACGCGATGCGTGCATCCTCATCGAACGTCTCGTAGAAGTCGCCAAGCCGGAACAGCACAATCGCTTCCGGATGCTCCTGCTTCACCCGCAGATACTGCCGCCTGAGTGGCGTGACCGACATCGGGTCTATTGTAACGCACGACCCTCCTTTGAAACGACGGGGGCGTGCTGCTATGATGCCTGAGGGAGTCGAATGAACGTGAACGAGGACATCTACGTCGACATTGCCTCACGCGAGGGCGCCGAACCCGACGGCGCGTGGTTCCGGTCGGTCGTGCGCGATACGCTGCAGGCTGAGAACGTCTTCCCGCCGTACGAGGTCGGCCTCATCCTCTCGGATCAGGACACGGTTCACGCGATGAACCGCCGCTACCGCAACGTAGACGCTCCGACGGACGTCATCGCGTTCTACACAGAGGCGCCGCCGGGCACAGCCGAGGCGTTCGTCTTGCCTGATGACGGCGTCCGTCGACTCGGCGACCTCGTCATCTCCTATCCGCAGGCTGTCGAGCAGGCAAGGGAACAGGGCCACAGCACGCGACACGAACTCACGCTTCTCGTCATCCACGGTGTGCTGCACCTCCTTGGCTACGACCACGAAGATGCCGCCGATGCGGCCCGGATGCGGGGCAGAGAGGCGGAGCTGCTGGAAGCGTTCAGGGGCGCCCACTACGAGTAAAGAGCAGGAGTACACTCGACGACCCGTCAATCGAAGCCCGGGCGGGAGGCGATTGACTCAGAGACTCGGTGTGGAGGTGAAGGATGGCGAAGTTCGTGATGATGACGACCCTCACAGACGAGGGAAGAAAGACGCTGAGGGACAAGCCCGAGAGACTGCGCGAGGTGAACAGGGAAGTTGAGGCGATGGGCGCCAAGGTCCTGGCGCAGTACGCCCTGCTCGGACCCTACGACTTCATCAACATCCTCGAGGCGCGGAGCAACGAGGACATTACGCGCATCGCCCTGGCGCTGGGGGCGCGGGGCACGATGCAAACGCTGACGCTGGCCGCCATTGAGATTGAAGAGCTCATTCGCAGTCTCAAGTAGGGGCCTGCCGGCCCGCCCGGGCTGACTACGTCTGGCTGTCCGGCAACTCGCTGAGGGTGACGCGGCGCGGGTTGACCCGCGCCTTCTCGGCGGTCACGATTGCCATAATCTGTGCGACGACCTCGTCGATGCGTCCAGCGTGGCTGGTCAGCACGTAGTCGAACAGAGGCAGTTGCCGGTACTCCTGCGCGGCCTTTCCCAGCCTGACAGCTATCTCCTCGGCCGATTCGCTCTTCCGCAGACGCAGCCGGCGCTCAAGCTCCTGCATGGAGGGCGGACGCAGGTAGAGCAGCAGCGCGCCGGGGACCTCGCGCCGGATCGTTGCCGCGCCCTGAACGTCCACCTTGACGACTACGTCACGCCCGGTTCTGAGCGCCTCGGCCACGGCGAAGCGCGGCACACCGTAGAGGTTCCCGTAGACATTCGCCCATTCGAGCATCCTGCCCTGGGCAACCATCTCTCTGAACTGCTCCTGCGAGAAGAAGTGGTAGTGGACGCCATCCACCTCGCTGGGTCGCCGCTGCCGCGTCGTCGCGGTCACGACGTACGTGAACGGGCAGTGGAGTTGCTTCAGGCGGTCGATGACAGTGTCCTTGCCGACGCCGGACGAGCCTGAGACAACGAGAAGGAGGTTCTGCGGGGTCTGCAACTGGAACTCAGCCGCGTCCATTGTGCTGAAGGCTCACCGGGCGGTCTGCCCCCAGCCGCCCGTGCAGTTTCGGCATTGTATCACGAGTCGGTGCGACCCAGAACGTGCCGCCGGCACCATGTGGCCGCCAGCGGGACGAGGATGCTGGCGCCAAGCCCGATGAGCGCGAGATGCGGACGCAACGGCACATCGAGGCCCGGAATCGCGCCACAGAGGCCGAGGGCTCCTCCGACGCACATGCCGGCCAGCGCCGAGTGTGCATCGGGTCGCAGGCGCCCCCCAATCAGGCCGAGCAGAACGGGCCCGACAACGCCGGACGTGAACACGGAGTAGGCGAACAGCAGAGAGGAGATGACGCCGCGGAGACTGAGCGCAAGCAGCAGGGCAACAGCACCAAGCGCGAGTACACACAAACGCGTCACCAGGACCACCCTCCGGTCATCGAGCGGCCGGACCCTCGAGATCACGTCGTCGGCCAGTGCGACCGCCTGTCCGAGCAGCGTGCTGTCCGCCGAGGACATGAGTGCCGCAGTGAGGCCGGCGAGCAGCAACGCCGAGGGTAACGCAGGCAGTCCTCGGTAGAGGAGCCAGGGCAGCGCCTCTTCCGCCGCAATCCCCGGCGCAAGCACCCTGGCGGCAAGGCCAAGGGCCGTGACCAGCAAGGCCACCGGCAGCATGAGCAGAGCGGCTCCGATCGCTGCCCCGCGCGCAGATGCGGAGTCGCGAGCCGAGAAGAGCCGCGTGTAGATGTCCGGACCAACGAGATAGACCGAGCCGACGAGCACCAGCATCGTGACGAGGCCGTCCCAGCCGAACGCGTCGCTGACAGGAAATGACAAGCTGCCCGCAGGCAGGGCCTGTACATACCAGTCGAGGCTGTCTCCGGCCAGAAGCAGGGCGCCAACCGCGGCAGACACCCCGATGACGAGAACAGCGGCCTGGACGGCATCGGTCCGTATGATTGCGCCCTGTCCGCCGATGATAACGTACGTCACCAGCACCGCTGCGAGCAGCGCCATCCACAATCCGGGCGAATCGACGCCCAGGACAGATAGCACGAGGCCCGCGGCGACCAGTTGTCCGCTGACCACGCCCGTCCACGCCACCACGACGAGCAGCGCAGTCACCACAGCAGCGCGCGGACCGTACATTCGGCCCACCAACCCCGGCAGCGTGTAGGCCGGCCAGCGGCGCACGCGCGGAACCAGGAACGCCCCAAGGATGAGGAGCCCGGCAACCCCCGACAGGCTCCACCACATCGCCGTCATGCCTCTCTCGTAGGCGAGTCCGGCAACGCCGACCGTGGCCGAGGCGCCCACGACTGTCGCGAGCAGGCTCCCACCGATGGTCCGCGCTGTGCCGCGCCGACCGGCCACGAAGAAGGCATCGCGGGAGACGGCGGACCTTCCGGTGGACAGCCCGACGAGGAGGAAGAGGGCGAGGCACACCGCAAGCAGAGCAGTCATGCGGCCGCACCGTGAGTACAATCGCCCGCGACGACCGTCCGAATCTGCCCGTCTGGTTGCCTGACGATAAGCGCTCCACTCTCGTCGACATCGACGGCCGTGCCTCGTACCGTCTCGTCGCCCAGGGCGATGGACACCTCTCGCCCCAGCGTCACCGTCCTGCTGCGCCACTCATCGAGCAGGCGCGCGTCAAGAAGATGCGGCAATCTCGCCAGCACTCCCTCGACGATATCCCGCGCCAGCCGGGGCCGGTCGACCGGCGCGCCCAGCAACTCAACGAGCGAGACCGCTGGAGGTAGAACCTCCGGAACGGGCGCGTTGGCGTTGAGGCCGATTCCCACGTTGACGTAGTGCACGACATCGCACTCGGCCTCCATCTCCGCAAGGATGCCGCACACCTTCCTGCCGCCGACGAGCACGTCGTTGGGCCACTTGACCCCCGCCTCGATTCCGAAGAGGCGCCGCAGGCTGTCCGAAACGGCCACCGCGGCCATAAGATTGACACGCGGCGCCTGGAACGGGGCCACGCGCGGGCGCAGGACGAGCGTCATGTAGATGCCGCCGGGAGGAGACGACCAGTTGCGCTGCAGCCGGCCGCGCCCGCCCGTCTGCGTCTCGGCCACCACCAGAGTCCCCTCTTCTGCTCCCTCGCGGGCCAGAGCCCTCGCCACCCCCATGGTCGAATCGAGGGCCATGTGATGGTGCACCTTCGGCTCCCAGCCGGGGAACTCCCCTGGAAGCATCAGGTCCGGAACCGACTCCAGTCTATAGCCGCGTGACGACGCGGCCACGCGGTAGCCGAGCTTTCTCAGCTCCTCCACGTGTTTCCAGACGGCCACCCGACTGATGCCCAACTCACGACTGAGCACCTCCCCGGATACGGTGGTGCCAGCCGTTCTCAGCGCCGCAAGTATCTCGTAGCGCATGGTTAACCAGTCTTGCCGCACAGGTTAACGCTTTGTCGGCGGAGGCGTCAAGATTCGCCGCGAGCCAGCCCCGTCGCATCTCTGGACAAGTGAGGCCACGAACGAGTATGCTTACCCGCTGAGCCATGGAGATAACCTGGGCCGGTCACTCGTGTTTCACCGTGAGAGGCAAGGAGACGGCGGTGGTCTTCGACCCCTGTCCTCCGGAGCAAGGCTGCGTGATTCGATGGGGGACGCCTCAGGTAGTGCTCGTCAGTCACGCGCACAAGGGGCACTCCTTTCTTGAGGGCGTGCCGGCAGGCTCCCGCGTATTCTCGGGGCCGGGCGAGTACGAGGTCGGCGGAGCATTTATCACCGGCCACAGCTCCTTTCATGACGACGAGCGCGGCGCCGTCCGCGGCAAGAACACGATATACGTCGTCGAGATGGAAGGTTTGAGGCTCTGTCACGCCGGCGACCTCGGCCATCCGCTCAGCGCGACAGCCCTCAAGGAGCTGGGCAAGGTCGACGTTCTGTTCGTGCCCGTTGGGGACGTTACGACGTTCAGCGTGGCGGAAGCGCGATTGCTCGTGCGCGCGTTGCAGCCTCGCTACGTCCTGCCGATGCACTACCGGACAGAGAACGCGCGACCCGACCTCGAGCCCCTGGAGACATTCGTGGCGGCGATGGGGCTTCAACCTTCGGAACCTCGGTCGAAAGTCACACTGTCGGCAACGAGCCTGCCACTGAACATGCAGGTGGCGGTTCTCACGTGCGAGAGCCGGACCGGCTGACGGAAGCGAACTCCCTTCGGCCGCGGCTTCCCGGGCGCTGTCGCCAGAAAGGTCAGCGCTGCCTCCCGGACCTTTGACATGCCGTGACAGCCCACCTACAATTGCCAGACCGATGAGTGTCGCTTCTCGATTGCGCCAGCTTCAGGTCGCCGACCTGGAGATCAAAGAGAAACGCCGAATCCTCCACGATATCATCAGCCGGCTCGAACGCAGCGAGGCCGTCGCCTCCGCTGAGGCCGATTTGAGCGCTCTTGAAGCCCGTCTCACATCCGCGCGCGGCAATCAGCGTCAGCTCGAGTACGACGTTGACGACACAACCGCGAAGGTGCGTGACCTCAACAACCGTCTCTACAGCGGCTCGGTCCACAATCCGAAGGAGCTCCTCAGCCTGCAGCAGGAGATTGCCGGCATCAGGAAGCACCTCTCCGAGAAGGAGGAGGCTCTGCTTGACGCCATGGGCGCGCTGGAAGCGATGGAAGCCGACGCCGCGGCGGTCCGCGCCCGGGTGACGCAATTGCGGGAGGAGTGGGAGCGCCAGAAGGAAGGACTAAACGCCGAGCGAAGTTCGATTGAGTCTGCTCTCGCCCGGCTCCTCGAAGTGCGCCAGACCGCGCGGCTCGAGCTGGGAGACGAAGTCACCCGGCTCTACGACCACCTGGCACAGACCAAAGGCGTAGCCGTCGTGCAGGTGGAGCAGGGTCGCTGCCGGGGCTGCAACTTGACTGTGCCGACGGGCCTCTGGCAGCGGGCCCGCGCCGGCGAGATGGTCCAGTGCGCGAGCTGCGGCCGCATCCTCACTGTCGACTGACTCGTCCCGGCGATGGTTGACTCCCGCCCGTTCGCGACATAGACTAAGCCCGGGGGTGGTAGATCGGGTGGCCGCTCCGCGCCTCCGGGCGCGGGGAGGAAAGTCCGGGCTCCTCCGAGCAGGGTGCTGGGCAACGCCCAGGCGGGGCAACCCGACGGAAAGCGCCACAGAAACATACCGCCCGCTCGCGCGGGTAAGGGTGAAATGGCGAGGTAAGAGCTCACCGGCAGCCGGGAGACCGGCTGGACGTGCAAACCCCACCCGGAGCAAGGCCAAATAGGGGGGCGAAAACCACTGTGCCGCGGTCTTCGGATCGCAAGCACGGGGAGCACGGCGCTCGGCTGATGTCCCCGGGTTGGTTGCTTGACCCTGACGGCAACGTCAGGGCTAGATGGATGGCCACCGCTCTCGACGAGAGTACAGAACCCGGCTTACAGGTCTGCCACCCCCCGCTTCCCGCCCTCAGCCTCTGGCTGCGCCGGCTTCCGCAGCGCCAGCGACGCGTACCCGACCACGCGGGATACGTCGCCCGTCGTGTCTCCGCTGGTGGCATACTTCAGCAACTCGGCACGTGTCGCTCCGCGGAGGACCGCCGCGTGCATGACCGCCGCCACCGGCCCGTAGCCACACATGCTGCAGTCTTCATCCGCAAGGATGCGGTACATGCCGTCGATGTCCAGCGCTCGGATAGCCTCGACCACGCCGGAGTCTTTGCGCCCCGCCGATGCCTGTGACTCGTAGTGCGTGAGGTCGGTGCTGGCAATGAGCAGCACGTTGCCCTCAAGCCTGGAGAGGGCATCGCCGACCGCAAGAGCGGTGTGAGCGTCCTGCGCCATCATCGCCACCGGGATGATTCTCACCGCATCGCCATACAGGTGCTGCAACCAGGGAATCTGCACCTCGACGCTGTGTTCGTAGACGTGAGCCGATTCGTCCGCACGGATGACGCCGCCAAGGAGTTGCCGGGCCCGGGCTTCATCGACTCTCGCTTCGCCGATGGGCGTGGTCCACGAGCCGGCGACCCAGACGGACACCGGGCTGCCATAGCCGGTATGGTTCGGTCCAACGATGACTGCCGTTTCGACGGCGCCGTCGAGCGCCAGCGCGTGATAGGCGTGGGCGGCAACCGGGCCGGACGCCATGTAACCGGCATGCGGAGCCACAAGGGCGACTATCTCGCGAGGTCCCGCGGGGTTCACCTCCGGGACGTCACCGGGACCGAGACGATGGCGATAGCACCACTCAAGCTGGGCGAGCACGCCGCTGCGTGTCGCAGCATAGAACGTACCGGCGACCGCCGGCTTCCTGACACTCATGCCCCTGCCTCCTGTTCCGACCCCTCCGCGGTGACCCCCTCGCGCTGAGGCTTCTCTTCCGCCTCCGGACGGCGCGACTGGTCGCGAAGCCAACGATGTAGCTCATCGAATGCGGGCGGTACCACGCTGAAGACCTCGATGTCCGCCGGGAACTGCAGCCCGTGCCCCTCGCGTGCGAACAGCAGGCCCACCTCGTCCTCACCAAGCGTCTTCTGGATGACGTCGATGGCGTGCTCGTTCCGCTGCTTCAGCGCGCCGGAGTACAGGTCGCCCACCAGGTCCGCCACCTTGCTGCTGGCGAAGCCCAGCAGGACGAAGCGTTCCCAGTCGCTCAACTCGGCCGCGAGGTCCCGGTCCTCGAGCGCCTCGAGCGCAGCTCCCTCGGCGCAAAGCCGCTGGGCGATGTCGTAACCGTAGCGGTTCATCTTCTCGAGGTTTGCCAGGCCGGTCTCACCCGCATCCCAGACTGACTCATGGTAAATGTGACGCACGGCTCCGATGCGCGCCGCGAGCTTCACCACCTGTTCGCCGACCTGCAGCCAGTAGCGGTCGCAGAGCGCGGCGTACTCCGTCGGCGCGCGCTCGTGGCTGAAGACGAGGAAGACGACGAGGAGCTTGCGGCGCCCCTGAAAGCTCTCGACCGCCGGCCGCTCCAGCCGGCCGAGCGCCTCACTCACGATGTGGCTCCCTTCGACGGCTCATCGCCCTGGCCCCATCGCTGCATCAGCAGCTTGATGTGCTCCGCCACCCGCGGGTCGGACTTGAGCCGCTCGGTGAACACCGGACAGCTCTGTACCATCATGTTCTGGCCCATGGCGGCGACGCTCTCCAGCACCTTCTCCATCTCGGGATTGCCCTCGGCTCCCAGGACGCCGCCCTGCATCATCATCTTGAACTGGTTTATCTCGCCTGAGCCAATCTGCATCGGCATGACGCAGTTCTTGTACC
>CAZVCS010000002.1:0-45548 GCA_964625765.1 uncultured Dehalococcoidales bacterium
ACCTCGGTGTCCTCAATCTCCGCCTGGATGGAGAAAAGCAGCCGGCTCTGCTGCTCAGCCATGTTCGCCTCGTATGCGGCGAGGTCATCGTATCCCGCCTCGCCAAGCATCTCGCTGAGAAGCCTGCTCTCGCGCCGCTTCTGGTCGCTGGCGATGCGATCGACAGATTCGATGTACTTCTTGCTGTCCATGTGAATGGTTCCGCGCACTATACCATGTCGGTCCGGGAGGGGCAAGGCTGTCCCTCCGACTGCCTGCGTGCTGCAACCAGTGCTCCCTGGAGGTCGGGTGGAAGCGGGGAGACAAACGTCTGCGGTGCGTGGATTTCCGACGCCCTGAACGTCAGCTTCTCCGCATGCAGGAAATGCCGGCTCAGCCAGGGCTGCAGTTGGCGTGCTGCGCCGCGGCCCCCGTAGGTCCGGTCCCCTGCAATGGGGTGCCCGATGAAGGCGAAATGGACACGTATCTGGTGCGTGCGGCCGGTCCGTGGCATGGCTGTCAGGTAGGTGTAACCTGAGAGTATCTCCCTGATGCGGTAGTCGGTCAGGGCAGACCTGCCTCCGGGGATGACGGCCATCCGCTTTCGGTGTGAGGGATGCCGGCCGATTGCGGCGGAGATGCTCCCATCCGCGTCGAGGCGGCCTGTTACCAGGGCAGCGTACTCCTTGCGCACCAGGCCCTGCTTGAATTGCGACACGAGCCAGAGGCGGGAGCGTTCGTTTCTGGCCACAACCAGGAGACCTGACGTGTCCTTGTCCAGCCGGTGAACAATGCCGGGACGGAAGGAGTCTCCACAGGCGAGGTCAGGGTATCGGTGCAGCAGTGCATTGACGAGGGTGTGCGACGCGTGGCCGGGTGCAGGGTGCACGACGAGTCCCGCCGGCTTGTCGATGACCAGTACGTCTGTGTCTTCGTAGACGACGTCGATATCGATGCGTTCGGCTTCCGGCTCCCCGGCTTGGCGAGGCAGAGCTACGGCCACCACATCACCTGCCCGGACAGGGTGCGCAGCCTTGCACGGAGCCGCGTTGAGCGTGATTGCGCCCTCGCGCACCAGTCTCGTCGCCTGAGAGCGCGTCACGTCAGGAAGTCGCAGGTGGACGAAGGTGTCGACTCGTGGCCAAGGCGCGTCGGCAACGAGCACGACGGGCTGTGGCGCTCTGTCAGCGTGCGGCGTTGACGCTGCCATCGAATAGCCCGCGCCTGTGCAGCAAGCATAGTAGCGCCAGCGTGCCCACGACGACGCACGAGTCCGCCAGATTGAACGCAGGCCAGTGTGCGCCGAACAGAAGCTCGATATCGATGAAGTCGGTGACGCTGCCGAGAACGAGCCGGTCGATGAGATTGCCGATGGCGCCGCCGGCGATGAGGGCCAGACAGACGGCCTCAAGTCGAGTGGGCGCGTACCCGTACCTGATGCGTGCACGTCGCAGCAGCAGCGGAAGCGCGATAAGTATGAGAATCGAGGCGACAGTTGGGACAACCACGTATCCCTGTCCAAGACCGAAGACCGCACCGCGGTTGGCCACGTGGACGAGGCTCACGGGTCCGAACAGGTGGACCGAGTCTCCAAGCTCCAGCGAGGACCTGACAAGCGCCTTGAGCGCCTGGTCGAGGACCACGATGGTGGCCAGAACGGCCACAACGAGAAGCAGCCTGCGTCTAGGCAACTGAAGCGCTCTTTGGTTGTTGTCCTTTGCAGCGTATGCAGAGGCTTGCCTGCGGCCGGGCCTCGAGACGGTCGGCCTCTATCTCGTTCCCGCAAACCTCACAGCGGCCGTATGTCCCGGCCTCGAACCGTTCCAGCGCCCGACTGACCTCGGCCAGGCTCTCGCGCAGGTTGCGTTCAAGCGCAATGCGCTTCTCCAGCTCAAACGCCTCTGTCGCTTCCTCCTCGCGCTTGCCGAAAGGGCTGCCTTCGCGGGTATCGTCGGCACTCTCGGTGTCCGCTCGCAGCAGTTCGAGCCGTTCCAGGAGTTGAGCCTTATCGCGCTCAAGTCTGGCGCGAAGTTCTTCGAAGCTTGCCATGGTTCTCTAACCTCACTTCCGGGCCGCTACACACCATTGTACTTGCTCGTTGCCGGTATACCAAGTGTCCGTCCGGAGGCCCGCGCTGGGGCGGGGCTCCGGGCGGACTCCGGATTCGCTACCGGTACCACCGGCCTGCGTGGTCTCAGGCTCCGACGTCAAACGCTGCGCGCATGGCAGGGTCCAGGCCCGCTCCAACCTTCTCGATTGCGTCACGACGGACCCTGTTGAGAGCCGTCTGCGCCTCGGCGAACTCAGCCGCCGAGAACAGCTTCTCGGGGTGGAAGTAGATGTCGTCCACCGCCCGGACTGAGCCCGGGACGAGGAAACCGGTCGGAGACTCGACCCAGTTCTCCAGCCCGCCCCTGAGCAGAGAGTCGAGAATGGCCATGGTGTCTTCAAGCCGTATGTCGCGGAACCTGCTGTCAGCGGGCTCGTCGAGGTCGCCGCCGTTCTTCGACAGGCTGCCGATACCCCCGGTGTTGAGGAGGTAGTAGTTCATGTCCGGCAGGGAGTGCTGTATCTCGTAGAACCGGTTGGCATGAGCGGCGCGGTCGCCGGCTACGAACGGGTCATAGAAGAACTCGCTGCGTATCGTGCCCGCAAGCGCCGGATTGCCGGCGGAGGACTCCATCGCCTGTCCCAGCACCATGAGTGCCGCTGCCTGCTCGCGTGTGAGCTTCGATATGGCTGGAATGAGCGGTCCCCTGGTGATGAGGACGAAGTTGTCGACCCGCTCAACATCGATGTTGCTGCTCGCGTGCATGAAGTCCGCGCGACGCACGACCGCGCGCCCGTTCGACGTGCGCTGAAAGTTGTAGAAGTCGTAGTCTCCGTCTTCGGTCACGTAGACGTTCTCGCACAAGGTGGCCGGCTTCAGCAGACCGTAGAAGATTTCGGCCTGACTCCCCGGATTGACTCCCTCCGTCTTGACGAAGACGCCGCCGCCCTCGAAACCATGGAAGGAGCCGTCGGGCATCAGCGTACCGCCGTCGTCCTGAATCAGCCATGACTTCTCATTGCCTTTGCGGGCCAGTATCTTGCACGTGGTCGACGTCTTCCCGTTCGCGCTGAGCGCCACGAGCATCGTTCGAACCGTGCGGTACTCGCCGTGAGCGGACTGGAGATGGTCCTCGCGGCAGCCGGCGTGGAGGAATATGCCGCGGCCGTGTGCCTTGGCGGTCCAGTCCTCCGCGGCGAAGACGCCCTTCTTGTACTCACCTATGTAGTTGCCATTTCGGATGACCTTGACGAAGTGTCCGTTCTCCAGCATGGCCAGACGGATGGTGATGTCCTTCTGCGCCAGCGGGAGGTCCCGGTTCCTGTCGAAGGCGTCGTCGTAGAAGAAGATGATGTGGTAGGTGGGCTTCTCCACCGGACGCTCGACGGGCAGGAAGAGATGGCCGCCGCCGTACGCTACGTGAGCAAAGCGTTCCGGGACGATGAGACGGACCGTCTTGCCGCTGTCCTCATTGCCAACCACCCTGTCAAGTGAGATGAGGGGTTGGTGGGCTAGCATCTCCTCACACTGCGCCAGCAGCCGGCGTTCTGCATCACCGAACGAATCATCCACGCTGTTCTTGGTGAACATGGCCGACCGCGACGTAGGTTCGCTCTCGGCAACGTAGTTCCCATACCGGGTCCTGCGGATTCCTGGCTGGCGCGCGAGGATGGCTCGCAGCTGCCGCTCGTCCGGATTGTCGGTCAGGCGCCCCTCCGCCTTGGCCTTCTCACGGATCCTGTGGGCGGTCCTCTCAAACTCGTGCAAGTCTAGTGTCATGCGTTATACCTCTCTGAATTCGCCTTCAACCGTGCCTTCGTCGCCCTGCTGGGCGCTCCCGGATGGCCCACCGGCCTGACCGGACTGCCCCGCCTGACCGTAGACGGCCGAACCCGCCTTCTGAACGGCATCGGACAGCGCCTGCATCGCGCTCTTCATGGCTGCCACGTCGGCGCCCTTGAGTGCCGTGCGGACTGCGGCCGTCTTGCTTTCGATGTCGGCCTTCACGTCGGCGGGAAGCTTGTCGCCGTGGTCGCGCAGGGTCTTCTCGGCCGTGTAGGCAAGACTGTCCGCCGCATTTCGCGTGTCGGCCTCATCCTTCTTCTTCGAGTCGTCTGAGGCGTGCTGCTCGGCCTCTCTCCGCATCTTCTCGACCTCGTCCTTGTTCAGGCCGCTGGAGGCGGTGATGGTGATCTTCTGTTCCTTGCCCGTGCCTTTGTCCCGTGCGCTGACGTTCAAGATACCGTTGGCATCGATCTCGAATGTGACTTCGATCTGCGGCACACCACGTGGCGCCGGAAGGATGCCGTCAAGCATGAACCGCCCAAGAGTGCGGTTGTCGCCCGCCATGGGACGCTCTCCCTGCAATACGTGTATCTCGACGCTGGGCTGACTGTCGGTTGCCGTGCTGAAGATCTGGCTCTTCTCGGTCGGTATCGTTGTGTTCCGGGGAATGAGAGGGGTGGCGACACCTCCCAGCGTTTCGATGCCGAGCGTCAGCGGCGTGACGTCGAGCAACAGGACCTCGCCGACCTCTCCTTTGAGCACGCCCGCCTGGATGGCGGCGCCGAGACCGACCGCCTCGTCAGGATTCACGCCCTTGACGGGTTCGCGGTTGAAGAACTGCCGGATTGCCTCCTGCACTTTGGGCATCCGCGTCTGGCCGCCCACGAGGACCACGTCGTTGACCTGGGCCGGCGTGATGCCTGCGTCCTTGAGGGCCTGGCGCACCGGTTCGAGCGTGCGGTCGATCAGGTCGCTCGTGAGTTGCTCCAGCTTCGAACGGCTGAGTCCCATGGTGAGGTGCTTCGGGCCCGTCGCATCGGCGGTGATGAAGGGCAGGTTGACCTCAGTCTGGGTGACGGTCGAGAGCTCTTTCTTCGCCTTCTCCGCGGCGTCCTTGATCCTCTGCAGCGCCATGCGGTCCTGCTTCAGGTCGATGCCGGATTCCTTGCGGAACTCATCGCAGATCCAGTCCATGATGCGCTGGTCGATATCGTCTCCGCCGAGGTGCGTGTCGCCGTTTGTCGCCTTCACCTGGAACGTGCCGTCACCGATGTCGAGGATTGAGATATCGAAGGTGCCTCCACCGAGGTCGTACACCGCGATGGTTCTGTCCCCCGTCTTGTCCATGCCATAGGCGAGGGACGAGGCGGTAGGCTCGTTGATGATGCGCAGCACGTTCAGCCCGGCTATCGTCCCCGCGTCCTTGGTCGCCTGCCGCTGGCTGTCGTTGAAGTACGCCGGCACCGTGATGACGGCATCGGTCACCTTCTCGCCGAGGTACGCTTCGGCGTCGCTGCGCAGCTTCTGGAGGATCATGGCCGATATCTCCTGGGGGCTGTACTCCTTGCCCGCCATGACCACGCGGCAATCACCGTTGGGAGCTTCGACTATCTTGTAGGGAAGTCGCTTGATGTCGTACTGGACCGACGGGTCCTTGAACTTGCGTCCGATGAGACGTTTGATGCTGAACACGGTGTTCTCGGGGTTCACGATGGCCTGGCGCTTGGCGATCTCGCCGACCAGTCGCTCCCCGTTCTTGCTTATAGCGACGACCGAGGGCACGAGGTTGCCGCCTTCGGCACTCGGGATGATCTTGGCTTCGCCGCCTTCCATGACTGCGACGACACTCAGCGTTGTGCCGAGGTCAATGCCGATTGCTTTCCCCATGGGATTCCTCCTTACTCCTTCTCCACAGATTCGCTGGATTCAGACACGCCCACGATAACAGCGGCGGGCCTGAGCACACGACCATTAAGCGTGTATCCGTTCCGTAGCACAGCGAGAACAACTCCTTCATCGCCCGGCTGGCGCATTAGAGCATCGTGGAAGCGCGGGTCAAACGGCTGGCCGACAGCTTCGAAGACCGATAGCCCCTCGCTCTGCAGAGCGGCTGTCAGTTTGCTCACTCCCAGGCGTACACCCTCCACCCACTCGGCGGTCCCGATCTCCTCCGGCGGCCGGCGAAACGCCCTCTCAAGATCATCAATGGCGCTCAGCAACTTGGCCACCAGACTGCTCTGTGCCAGCTCAAGGGCATCCCTGCGTTCCTGCTGGATACGCTTACGGAAGTTGTCGAAATCCGCCTGCGTGCGTTGCCAGCCGGCGAGATTCTGACGGGCCTTCTCCTCGGCGAGCCGCAACTGCTCTGTCAAGCTGTCGACGTCGTTGACAACCTGTTCGGCTTCAGCCTCTGCCGCACCCGTGTAGTCGTGCTCGTCTTGGGGCAAATCAAGCCTCCTGCGGACGTTGTGCCTATTCGCGCAGAGAATCACTCAGGAGCGATGCTAGGTAGTTCACTGAAGAGATGGCGCGCGTGTAGTCCATGCGCTTCGGACCTACGACGCCGATGACGCCTTTGGACCGGCTGCTGGACCCGTAGTTGCCTATGACCAGGCTGAGATCCTGCAGCGCCTCTTCCCGGTTCTCATGTCCGATGATGATGCGAATCCCGGACAGGTCGAGGTCCGGTCCGAGCGCGTTCTCTATCCAGTCATCCCTCTCCAGCAACTGCAGCAGGGAGAGGGCGCGCGGACTCTTCGCAAACTCAGGCTGGCTGAGAACGAGGTGCAGACCTTCGAGATGCGCCCGCCCCAGCTCAGGTTTGTCCTCGGCGTGCATCAGCTCAAGTATCTGCGCCATCACCTCTCCGTCGGTACCGGGCTGCTCTGCCTCGACCGCCACCTCGGCCGCCGTCAGCCCCGACAACCGGGAGCTCAATCTGTTTGAAGCTGCAATGAGTTCGTCCTGCGTCGTGGGCAGCGGCAAGGATATCGACCTCTGCCGCACAACGGTCGGCTCACACAGGACGACGATGAGCAGCGCCAGCATGTCCTGGAGCGAAACCAGGTGGACGTGCTTCAGCCGTGCGCGTGCGGCCTTGGGCTGGGTCACCAGCGCCGCGTTGTGGACGAAGTGCGCCAGCAGCGTGGCAATCAGCCGCAGCCTCTTGTCCAACCCCTCTGCCGCGTCCTGACACACTTCGGCAATCAGCAACTGCTCGGCTACGGGAAGTTGGACGTCACGGCCGATAGTCTCAACGTAGAAACGATAGGCGCGGTCGGTCGGGACCGCACCGGCGGAAGAGTGCGGCCGGCTCACATATCCGTCTTCTTCCAGCGAGGTGACGTCGTTGCGGATGGTCGCGGGACTGACGCGGATGTCGGTCTGGGCGATCGTCTTGGACGCGACCGGGGTTCCGCTCGCGATGTACTCGCGCACGATGGTCCGCAGTATGTCTTCACGCCTCTCGGTCAGGTCCATTAGCACTCTACCATCCCGGCTGCTAATCCAGGGTAATCTATCACGGGGTCACCGCACTGTCAAAGCAGGCGCAGCTACGAACGGGGCTGTTGACCGTCGACGACACTACATTGTATAGTACCGCGATTATGGCCTCACATTCATCGTGCGACTCCCTTGCCTCGCTTGACCCCGAACTTGCAGCTCTGGTGCGTCGTGAACACGAGCGCCAGAGCAATACCATAGACCTCATCGCTTCTGAAAACCACGTGAGCCACGCCGTTCGCACGGCGTTGTCCACGCTGCTGACGGATAAGTATGCAGAGGGCTATCCGGGCCGACGCTACTACAGCGGGTGCGGTGTCGTCGACCAGGTTGAGACGCTGGCTATCTCGCGTGCGAGGGCTCTGTTCGGGGCTGAGCATGCGAACGTGCAGCCCCACGCTGGAAGCCAGGCCAACTTCGCCGCCTATCAGGCTCTCATCAGCCCGGGCGCGACAATCCTTGGCATGGACAGGAGTCACGGCGGCCATCTGACGCACGGCGCTGAGGTCAACTTCTCCGGCAAGCTTTTCAAGGTGGCGACGTACGGGGTCGACCGCGCGACCGAGCGCATCGACTACGACCAGTTGCGCGCAATGGCTTTGCAGCATCGGCCCGCCTTGATCGTCGCGGGCGCAAGCTCGTACCCGCGCATCATCGATTTCGCTATCTTCAGCGATGTCGCCCGTGAAGTGGGCGCAATGCTCATGGTCGATGTGGCGCACATCGCCGGTCTCATCGCCGGGGGCGCGCATCCGTCTCCGGTTCCCTATGCCGACGTGGTGACGGGCACCACCCAGAAGACGCTTCGGGGACCGCGCGGCGGCTTCATTCTGTCCAAAGCCGCGCACGGTGCTGCAATCGATTCGGCAGTGTTCCCGGGAAGCCAGGGCGGTCCGCTGATGCACGTCATTGCGGCCAAGGCCGTCTGTTTCCACGAGGCGCAGCAGCCGGACTTTCGTGTCTACGCTGCTTCCATCGTCCGCAACGCCGCACTCATGGCCGAGGAACTCGCAGCCGAAGGATTGCGCGTCGTGAGCGGCGGTACGGACAACCATCTGGCGCTTGTCGATCTCACTCCCCTGGACATGACCGGGAAGCAGGCGCAGGATGCGCTCGAGCGAGCCGGCATCATCGCCAATCGCAACAGCATACCGTACGACACCCGCCCTCCGATGGTGGCGGGCGGACTGCGCGTGGGCACGCCGGCCATAACGACCAGGGGTTTCTCTGCTGCTGAGGTCCGGCTGGTCGCGTCCCTCATCTGCCGCGTGCTTCGGGCGCCGGCGGACGAGACGGTCCGCAGCGAGGTGCACCGCACCGTTCTGGAGCTCTGCGAGGCGCATCCTCTTCCAGGACTGGACTGACCGTTGCGCCGGCGGACTGCGGTTCATCGTCCACGTTCAGTCCAACCTGCCGGTGGTATAATGCTGACACGACCCCGTCGTGCCTGAGGAGCAAAGCGCATGGATGAACTCAAGGTATTCACGGGCAATGCGCATCCCCGCCTGGCGTCCGCAATCTGCGACTACCTTGGAATCCCACTCGGCAAGAGCGAGGTCTTTGAGTTCTCGAACGAGAACATATTCGTGCGTATCCTCGAGAACGTCCGCCAGCGCGACGTTTTCGTGGTCCAGCCCATCTGCAGCCCCGTCAATACCAGTCTCGTGGAGCTTCTCATCATGCTGGACGCATTCCGCCGGGCCTCCGCCGGTCGGATCACCGCGGTCGTTCCATACTACGGCTACGGCCGTACCGACAAGAAGGACCAGCCGCGGGTACCGATAACCGCGCGCCTGGTGGCGGACCTGCTGACCACTGCCGGCGCGAATCGCATACTGACTGTCGACCTGCATGCGCCGCAGATACAGGGTTTCTTCACCATACCAGTTGATGAGTTGACCGCCGTGTCCATCATCAGCCAGCACTTCCGTGGGAAGCGCCTCTCGGACCTCGTAGTGGTGGCCACGGACATAGGCATCTCCAAACGCGCCCGTGACGTCGCGGCAAGCCTGGGCGCGTCGCTTGCCATCATCGAGAAGCGGCGACTGGGGAACAACGACGCCACTGAGGCCTTGAACGTCATCGGCGAGGTGAGCGGCCGGACGGCCCTCACCGTGGACGATGAGATCGACACGGCAGGCTCTCTTGTCGGCGTTGTCGATACGCTTCTGGCGCGCGGTGCGCTCGAGATCTACTCCTGCGCCACGCATCCCGTGCTCTCCGGCAAGGCCGTCGAGCGAATCAGCCACAGCGCGGTGAAGGAAGTCGTCGTCACCGATACGATTCCCCTCACCGAGCAGAAGAAGCTGGACAAGATTACTGTACTCTCCATGTCTTCGCTCCTTGGCGAGGCTATCCATCGCATCCACACCGGCCTGTCGGTCGGCGCCATGTTCGAGTAGCGGCGCGGCCGATATCGTGTACACTTACGAACCGTGGGAAGCCTGGGATCTCTGCTGGGTCGCGCCTTCGGCGGGCTCGTTGACTCCAACGAGAAACAGCTGAAGAGACTCGAGACGCTGGTTCTGAGCATCAACGAGTTGGAGGCCGGCCTCCGCGAGCTCGGCGACGAGGAGCTCAGCGGCAGCGCCGAAAGGCTGCGCAACCGCCTCTCCTCCGGCTGCACGCTCGAGGATATCCTCCCGGAGACGTTCGCCGCCGTGCGCGAGGCCGCGCGCCGCACCATCGGACTCCGTCATTTCGACGTTCAGTTGGTTGGCGGCATCGTCCTGCATCGCGGCGAGATAGCTGAGATGAAGACCGGCGAGGGCAAGACGCTCGTTGCCACGCTCCCCCTCACCCTCAATGCCCTGGAGTCAAAAGGTTCTCACCTCGTGACGGTCAATGACTATCTGGCCAAGCGTGACTGCGCCTGGATGGGGCCCGTCTACCATGCGTTGGGCCTGACGGTCTCCTGCATAACCGGCAGACAGGACGACGCGAATCTTCGGCCCTCGTACCTGTATGACCCTGCGTATGAGGACCCGGCAGGACGGTGGCCACGCCTGAGGCCCGTGTCACGCAAAGAGGCGTACGACGCCGACATCACGTACGGCACCAACAACGAGTTCGGTTTCGACTACCTCCGCGATAACATGGTCACCGACCTGTCTCAGTGCGTGCAGCGTTCCCTGCACTTCGCCATCGTCGACGAGGTTGACAACATACTCATCGACGAGGCGCGCACGCCGCTCATCATCAGCGGGACTTCGGACGAGGCCGCAAGGTTCTACGTCCTGTTCGCGCGTGTAGTTGCCGGGCTGCGCCGTGATGTGGACTACGTCATCGACGAGCGCACCCAGACCGTGCACCTGACCGATGACGTCGGCATCCCTAAGGTTGAGGGCATGCTACGAACGCAGGGGCTGCTGAGGAACTCGGACCTGTATGACGACACCAACTCCACCCTGACCTTCTTCCTCGAGGCGAGCCTGCGTGCCCAGGCGCTTTTCAGACGCGACAAGAACTACGTCGTCAAGAACGGCCAGGTCATCATCGTCGACGAGTTCACCGGCCGCTTGATGCCGGGCCGCCGCTATTCGGAAGGCCTCCATCAGGCGCTGGAAGCCAAGGAACACGTCCCTGTTCAGGCGGAGAGCGTTACCCACGCCACCATCACCTTCCAGAACTACTTCCGCATGTACGACAAGCTGGCCGGCATGACCGGCACAGCCGCCACGGAGGCGGAGGAGTTCAGCCGCATCTACAAGCTTGACGTGGTGGAGGTACCCACCAACAGGCCGATGATTCGGCAGGACGCCCCGGACCGCATCTACAGGGACCAGAACGCGAAGTTCAAGGCGGTTACCGAGGAGGTCGCCGCTGCGCATGCCCAGGGTCGCCCGGTCCTCGTTGGGACAACGTCCATCGACACGTCGGAGATACTCAGCGACCTGTTCGTGCGCAGGGGCCTCCGGCCGCAGGTGCTGAATGCGAAGAACCACGAGCGCGAGGCAGGGATTATCGCGGATGCCGGCCGCCTTGGAGCAATCACCGTCGCCACCAATATGGCCGGCCGAGGAGTCGACATAATCCTTGGAGGTAGTCCGGAGCAACGCGTGCCCGAGGAGTGGTCTCGCGAACACGATGCGGTTGTTGCCCTCGGCGGGCTGTATGTCGTCGGCACGGAGCACCACGAAGCCCGGCGCATCGATAACCAGCTCAGGGGTAGAGCGGGGCGACAGGGCGACCCCGGCTCGACGCTGTTCTTCGTCTCGCTTGACGATGAGATTATGCGGCGCTTCGGCGGCGAGCGCGTCAAGTCGGTGATGCAGTGGGCCGGGCTCGACGAGAACACGCCCATCGAGCATCCGATGGTGACCAAGGCCATCGCCAATGCGCAAGTGCAGACCGAGGGCTATCACTTTGACATCCGCAAGCACCTCGTCGAGTATGACGACGTTCTCAACAAGCACCGTGAGGTGATGTACGAGCGAAGGCGGCAGGTGCTCAACGACGGGAATCTCACCGAGCACATCCTCTCTCTGCTCGACGGCGAGCTCTCGCTCGCGGTGGAGCGCCACGTGAACTCCGACCTGGGGGAGGTCGATCGTGAAGGCCTCGTCCGGGACATAGGCGCTTTCTTCCCTCTGTCGACCGAGGAGACTGAGGCGTTGCTGGACATGCAGGGGAGTGGCGACCTCCGTTCAGAGCTGACTGAGCGGGCCAGGGTGATGGCCAGAGAGAAATACGCAGCGCGCGAGCAGGAACTGGGCGCTGCAGTCATGCGTATGGCCGAACGCGCAGTGATGCTGCATACCATGGACCGATTGTGGGTGGAGCACCTCACGGCGCTGGAGCGAATGCGACTCGGCATCGGCCTGCGGGCCGTGGCGCAGCAGCAGCCGCTCGTTGCCTACAAGATGGAGGGCCGGCGGTACTTCGACGTGCTGGAGAAGAGGATCAGACACGAGGTCCCGGAGGCGCTGTTCCACGTGGCGGTCAAGAAGCAGCCGGCTGCTTCTCCGTTCAGTCCGGTCGCATCCGGCCGTGCTGCGACTGCCTCGACGTCCGGCAAGGTCGGGCGGAACGACCCATGTCCCTGCGGCTCCGGCAAGAAGTACAAGCACTGCTGTGGCAAGTAGGGGGTCGACGTCGAGGCGCGTATCTCTCGGGTCGCGAGGGGATGGGCAGGAGGCACTCGATGGACAACCGCGACATCGCCCGGGTCTTCGCCGCGATTGCCGACCTCCTTGCGGTTCGGAACGAGAGCGCATTCAAGATCAGAGCCTATCGCACTGCCGCTGAGGTAATCTCTACCTATCCGGACGAGTTGAGAGACATCGTTGCGCGGGGTGGGGACCTCAGAGACATCTCCGGCATCGGCGAGGCAATCGCCAAGAAGATCCATGAACTGCTGGCCACGGGACGGCTGGAGTTCTTCGAGAGGCTGAAAAGCGAATCGCCGCCGGGCGTCCTTGACCTCATGGAGGTGCCCGGCATCGGCCCCAGGACCGCCGCCAAACTTGCGGCTGACCTCGGCATCGCCACGGTGGAGCAGCTCGAAAAGGCGCTCCGTAGTGGACCTCTGCCCGGCCTGGGTGCGGCCAGGTCCGAGAGGCTGTTGAAGGCTGTCTCCGAACACCTTCTGCGGGCTCCCCGGCACGGCCCAGCAGGGGATTGACCTCCCTGGGCCATCGAAGCATGCGGCCCGGGCGTTGCGAGCACGACTTCTTGCCGGCGTACTATACTTTGGCTTTATGGCTTCGACTGACACGCGCGCCATCATCGAGGAGCTCAGGGCTCACATCACCGCCGGGGACGACTGGTACCGGTGCCTGCTGCATGCCGCGCAGCAGTGGCCGCTGGCGGAGGAAGTCCTCGACGGCGAGCGCTTCCTCTACCTCATCGAGGGCGAAGCACTGGACATGCTGCGGCTGTGCGAGCGCATCAGCCTCGAGGTAGCCGACCTTGTGCCTGAAGAGCCGATGCTGGCGCTGCTGGCCAGTGACCGCCCGCCCCGGTCGTCCGACCGCGAAGCACTTCGGGACCTCATCGGTCCGGAACGGTACAGGGCCTACCTGACGTTCATCTACGGCGTGATTGTCGAGGAACTGGTGGTGCAGGCAGTGCTGGAGGACCTCCGCCGGCGGAGGCGGACTTCGGGACTCACGCGCTATGACGCCGCGCTGGATGACGCATTCACGCACGTCTACGGCAGCACACGCGCGGAGCTGTTCGACACGTTCCGGCGCGAGCGCGGGCTGCGACCCCGCCGGAACGTCACGCTGACGCAGATGAAGGAGTTCACCTACTGGCTCTTCAAGCTGCGCCTGAGGAGCATGGACAAATCGCGGGTCGCCAGCGACACGAAGCGCGCGCTGACGCTCCTGCACAGGTACATGAGCCACACTGGCAGGCGAGCAGCCTAGCCGAGGTCGCGCAGTTCCACCTCGAGTCGTTCGAGCTTGTCGCGCAGGCTGGCCGCAAGCTCGCGCTGCCTGGCCACGACGTCAGCCGGCGCCTTCTCCACGAAGACGGGGTCCACGAGCCGAGCGGCAATAGACTGCAGGCGGTCGCGGGTGGTCCCTGCTTCCTTCTCGAGCTGTGTCCGTATGCGCTCCGCCTCATCGGCTGACGCTTTGGCGACAACCACTTCGGCGTCCCCCAGGACGATAGCGCGTTCGGACTCCGTGCTGCCGGTTCGTGCGTCACGGTCCGAGACGTGATGAACGTGCGTGCGGGCCAGGCTTTCAATAGCAGGGACGAGCGCTCGCAGCCGCTCCAGCAGTTCGCTGCTGGTGTAGATTGACGCCTCCAGCCGGGTCTGGGGCTCGATCCGTCTCTCAGCCCGCGCGTTCCGGAGCGCCCGCACGACGTCGATAGCCGCGCCGACAACGCGCTCAGCCTCGGGGTCGTCCCACTCCGGTCGGCTCTCCGGACACGGAGATACCATGATGGAGCGAACCGACCCGCTGTCCGATTCCGCGGTCTGAAGCGACTGCCACAGCTCCTCGGTGACGAATGGCATGAACGGATGCAGCAGCCGGAGGGCGGCGTCAAGCACCGACACCAGATAGGGCGCGGGTGAATCGGTGCCGCTGGACGCCGCGCCGCCTGCACGGCGCATCCTCAGCTTGGCGAACTCGATGTACCAGTCGCAGAACTCGGACCAGAGGAAGTCCTGTACCTGCCGCTCAGCCTCTCCGAGCTGATACTCCGCCATCAGACCGTGAACCGACATCGTGAGGCGATTCAATCGACTCAGAATCCATCGGTCCGTGATGTCGGCGGGCGCCGGCAGCGGCGGATATGTGCGCCCGGCCGTCGGCCGCCACTCCTCTGTGCTCTGCAACACGAACCTGGTGGCATTCCACACCTTGTTGACGAAGTTGCGACCGGCTTCAAGCTTGGCATCGCCGAGCGAGAGGTCGTTGCCCGGCGAGTTGCCGGTGGTGAGCGCGTACCTCAAGGCGTCGACGCCGTACTTTGCGATGGCGTCATCGGGCCTGATGACGTTCCCACGCATCTTGCTCATCTTCTGTCCCTGCTCGTCACGTATCAGCCCGTTGAGATACACGTATCTGAAGGGCACCTTGCCGGTGTCCTCGATTCCCATCATGATCATCCTGGCCACCCAGAAGAAGAGGATGTCGTACCCCGTCTCCATCATGGTGGTGGGATAGAAATAGCGCATGTCCTCGGTGTCGTCGGGCCAGCCCAGCGTCGAGTGCGGCCACAGCGCGGAGCTGAACCACGTGTCAAGCACGTCCGGGTCCTGCTCGATGCGGCTGCTGCCGCAGCCCGAACATGACGTCGGAGTCTCGACCGCCACGGTCAGAGCCCCGCAGTCGCTGCAGTACCACACCGGGATGCGGTGTCCCCACCACAATTGTCGACTGATGCACCAGTCCTTGATGGACTCCATCCAGGAGAAGTACACCTTGGTGAAATGCTCCGGAATGATGCGGATCTCGCCGCTCCTGACAGCTTGAATGGCCGCCTCGGCCAGCGGCCTCGTATCAACGAACCACTGGAGGCTGATGCTCGGCTCGACGGCCGTGCGGCACCGGCTGCAGTGACCGACCATGTGGGAGTACGGCTCGATGTGGTCGAGCAGCCCCTGACGTTGGAACTCTTCGACCACGCGCTGGCGGCACGTCTGGCGGTCGAGCCCTTTGCAGGCGCCCGCCTCGGCATTCATGGTGCCGTCCTGGTTGAAGACGTTGACGTGGGGCAAGTTGTGCCGGTCTGCAACCTGCAGGTCAGTGGGGTCGTGGCTGGGCGTGATCTTCAGCGCTCCCGTGCCGAAGGTCGGGTCCACAGCGTCGTCAGCGATGACCGGTATCTCGCGGCCCGTGCCGGGTAGCCTGACGCGCCTTCCGATGGCGTTGCGGTAGCGCTCGTCCGCCGGACTCACCGCCACTGCCGTGTCACCAAAGTACGTCTCGGGTCGCGTCGTCGCAATCGTGAGGAATCCGTCTCCGTCCACGAAAGGGTAGCGGAAGTAATACAGATGTCCCTCGGTGTCCTGGTGCTCGACCTCGAGGTCGGATAGCGCCGTGCGGCAACGCGGGCACCAGTTCACCATGCGCTCGCCGCGGTAGATGCGACCCTTCTGGTAGAGGCGCACAAACGCGGTTCGCACCGCTCTGCTTGGGCCCTCGTCAAGCGTGAATGTGTCATGATCCCAGTCGCATGAGCACCCGAGAAGGTGGTGCTGCATCTCGATGGCGTGCCTGCTTTTCTGCGCCCTTGCCCAGGCGCGCTCGACGAACTTCTCCCGGCCGATGTCATATCGGGTCAGGCCCTCGCGGGCCAGGTCCTGCTCGACGAGCACCTGCGTCGCGATGCCGGCGTGGTCAGAGCCGGGTACCCAGAGCGTCGGTTCGCCAAGCATCCGGTGCCACCGGATCATGATGTCTTCCAGCGCCATCGTCAGCGCGTGCCCCACGTGCAACTCGCCGGTCACATTCGGTGGGGGCATCACGATGACGTACGGTGACCGGTCGGAGTCGACCCGGGGGCGGAAGAATCCAGTGGAGAGCCAGAAGTCATACCACTTCTTCTCGATCTTGCCCGGTTCGTACGCCTTTGCCAGTGTCTCGCGTTCCAACAGCCTGTACCTCGCTTTCAGGACGGACCGTCATGAGCGGCCCGTGGGTAGTCGCTTCTTGCCTCGGTCACCTGCGGGAAAGCAGCGTCGCGACGCGGTCGAGCACCCGGTCTGCGACCTCGCGTTTCGACATCAGGGGAAGGCGGTCGATGCTGCCGTCGCGGTCGAGGATGCTCACACGGTTGTCGTCCGAGCCGAAGCCGCTGTCGCTCGCGGTGATGTCGTTCGCAACGATGAGGTCCAGATGCTTCTCCGCCAGCTTCGACCTGGCGTTCTGCTCAAGACTACTGCTTTCCGCCGCGAACCCGACACGCACGAAGTCTCCTTCGAGAGACTTGAGGATGTCGACGGTCCGTTCAAGAGGGATGGTGAGGGTTTCCCGCTCTTTCTTGATCTTGTCCGTGGCCGGGTTGGACGGCCGGTAGTCTGCAACCGCCGCAGCCATGATGAGCGCATCCGCGCCGGCGATGGCGTTTCGGGTAGCCTCGTACATCTGCTGGGCGGTCATCACGTGGCGAACCTCGACCGCGACGGGCGGCTCGAGACTGGTCGGCGCCGTAACGAGGATGACGGCGGCGCCTCGGTCGCGGCACGCCTCCGCGATGGCGTATCCCATCTTGCCGGAGGAGCGGTTGGTCACGCATCTGACCGGGTCTATCGGCTCCTGGGTGCCGCCGGCGGTGACGACCACCACCCTGCCGGCGAGGTCGCCGCGGCGCGCGAGAGTCTGCATGGTCCAGCCGACGATGACGTCAGGGGCGGACATCCTTCCGGGACCGGAGTCGCCTGAGGCAAGACCACCCGACTCAGGGCCGACGATGACTGCACCGCGCTGACGCAGTGTCGCCAGGTTCGACTGGGTCGCCGGGTGGAGATACATCCGGCTGTGCATGGCTGGCGCGACTATCAGGGGACCGCCGAAAGCCAGGGCTGTACATGACACGATGTCGTCTCCCAGTCCGCATGCCAGTCGGGCGATGATGTCGGCGCTCGCCGGCGCGACCAGAAGCGCATCTGCGACGTCCGCCATGTGCACGTGCGGGATGTAGTCGTCGTTGTCGTGCGAGAAGACCCGTGTCCTCACCGGCCGGTCCAGCAGGGCCTCGAACGTCAGGGGGGTGATGAACTCGGTCGCCGCCTCGGTCATGAGGACGTGCACCGTGATGCCGCGGCGTTCAAGCTGGCGCGCAATCTCGGGCGCCTTGTACGCCGCGATGCTGCCGGTGACTCCCAGAAGCACGGTCTGCGGTTTCATCGCACTCCCTTCAACTACCGGTCGGGTGAGTTTATCTCGTAGATGAGGCGGAGTCCTATGAGGGACAGGTCAGGGTTGCATATCTGACTCGACGGCACTCCTTCGACAAACATGGGGGAGTAGCCGCCGGTCGAGACCACAATGGGCTCGCACTCAAGCTCCGCCGAGATCTCCTTGATGAGCTTCTCGATCAGCCCGATGTACCCGAACAGAATGCCGGACTGCATCGCAGATACGGTGCCCTTCCCGATTGCGTGCCTGGGGCGGGCCAGCTCGATGCGCGGCAGCATGGCCGTGCGACGGTACAGTGCTTCGCTGGCAATACTGATGCCGGGAGCGATGGCGCCGCCAAGAAAGTCCCCTGCTGCTGAGACGACGTCAAAAGTGGTCGCTGTGCCGAAGTCAATGACTATCAGAGGCTTGCCGTAGAGACGCACGCCCGCAACCGCATTCGCCACCCTGTCGGGACCCAGCTCCCGAGGGTTGTCCACCAGCAGCCTCAGGCCGGTCTTGATGCCGGGTTCGATCACCAGAGGGTCGCTGTCCAGGTAGTTCCGGCAGACCTCCTGGAACACGGGGACCAGCGGGGGCACGACGCTGCACAGGACCGTTCCGCGAATGGCTGCAATGGGAAGAGAGTGCCGCTGAAGCAGACTGAAGATGAGCGAGCCGTACTCGTCAGCGGAGCGGTCGATGCCGGTCATCAGGCGCCACGAGTGCACCAGGCGCTCGCCTTCGAACATGCCCATGTTCATGCTGGTATTGCCGATGTCTATGGTGAAGAGCACGTGACCTCCTCAAATGCGGCGCGATACAGTGCGAGCGGCCGGCGACATCACAGCCAGTGGCGGTGTCGCAGGTAGGCAAGCATGGCGACGCCGGTGCCGGCCATCAATCCGAGGATCATCGCAAGAGGGAAGAAGCTGCCCCGGTCAACTCCTCCGGGGAGGGGCACGTTCATGCCGAAGATGCCGGACATGAGTGTGAGCGGGGCCAGGACGACCGTGATGATGGTCAGCACGCGCATTATCTCCTGGATGCGGTGCGACGTGAACCAGTTGCTCGTCTCGTACAGCCCGTCGACGACTTCCTTGCAGTCTTCGAGGCCGTCCCAGATCTTGCGCACGTGGTCGGCGACATCGCCGAAGTAGATCTCCTGCTCCTCCTTGAAGAAGGGGTAGTCTTCCTGCTCGAGCGTCTCGATGACGGCTATCTGCGGCCGGATAACGCGGCGGAAGGAGATCAGGTCGCGGCGGAGCAGCGAGATGGCGCGGACGGTCTCGGGCACCGACTCCGTGAAGATGACATCCTCGATATCCTCGATGTTCTCGGTAATCTTGTTGAGGATAGGGAAGCAGTAGTTCACGAGGCGGTCGATGATGTGATAGAGAAGGTAGCCTGAGCTGCGGCCGAGGTAGGCCGCCCGGCTCTCATCGCGCATCTGGCACTCGCGGAAGAACGCCGACAGCGGCTTCAGGTCGGCGTTGCAGTGCACGGTTACGACGTAGTCCTCACCGATGAAGACATCCACTTCGCTGGGGCGCGTGATGCGGTTCTGCTTGTCGAAGACGGGGAACTGCATGACGATGAACAGATGGTCGTCATCTTCGTCTATCTTGGGGCGCTGGGCGCGACTGAGAACGTCGTCGATCTCAAGAGGATGGAAGCCGTACTTCTCCTCGAGGTATTCGCCTTCGGCCTCGGTGGGCTTCTCGATGTAGACCCAGGTGAGCTTCCCCTCGGAGATGCTCTGGATTCTGAGTTCCTGTCCCTCGGCGATCGACATAGCCATCCGCTCCGTGATGAACGCGACCCGGCTATTGTAGCACCGGCAAGTTCCGAGCTACCAGAGAGGGAAGATTCGCGGCTGGACGAACGGAATCCGCTTGACAGCCCTCTGCGGCATTCTGTACTATATCCGGGCTCGCACCTTAACAGCTGAATAGTGGAAGGAAGGTTCTTAAACTGAGAGCTTGATCCTGGCTCAGGATGAACGTTGGCGGTGCGCTTTATGCATGCAAGTCGTACGGGACTACGATTCTCGGATTGTGGTCCAGTGGCGGACGGCTGAGTAACACGTGGGTAACTTACCCGTGAGCGGGGGATAACTTACCGAAAGGTACGCTAATACCGCATGGTGTGGGACTGCCAAAGCAGTCTCACTAAAGCCACAAGGCACTCACGGATAGGCCTGCGGCCGATCAGCTAGTTGGTGAGGTAACGGCCCACCAAGGCAACGATCGGTAGCTGGTCTGAGAGGATGTCCAGCCAGATGGGGACTGAGACACGGCCCAAACTCCTACGGGAGGCAGCAGCAAGGAATATTGGGCAATGGGCGAAAGCCTGACCCAGCGACACCGCGTGGGGGATGAAGGTTCTCGGATCGTAAACCCCTTTTCTCAGGGAAGATAATGACGGTACCTGAGGAATAAGTCTCGGCCAACTACGTGCCAGCAGCCGCGGTAATACGTAGGAGGCGAACGTTATCCGGATTTACTGGGCGTAAAGAGAGCGTAGGCGGTTTCCCAAGTCGGGTGCGAAATCTCTTGACTCAATCAGGAGGGGCTATCCGATACTGGGTCACTCGAGGGCGGCAGAAGGAAACGGAATTCCGAGTGTAGCGGTGAAATGCGTTGATATTCGGAAGAACACCAGTGGCGAAGGCGGTTTCCTAGGCTGTTCCTGACGCTGAGGCTCGAAAGCGTGGGGAGCGAAGCGGATTAGATACCCGCGTAGTCCACGCCCTAAACGGTGGACACTAGATATGGGGAGTATCGACCCTCCTCGTGTCGAAGCCAACGCTTTAAGTGTTCCGCCTGGGGAGTACGGCCGCAAGGCTAAAACTCAAAGGAATTGACGGGGGCCCGCACAAGCAGCGGAGCGTGTGGTTTAATTCGATGCAACGCGAAGAACCTTACCTGGCTTTGACATGGCGGTGGTAGGGAACCGAAAGGGGACCGACCGAAAGGAGCCGTCACAGGTGCTGCATGGCTGTCGTCAGCTCGTGCCGTGAGGTGTTGGGTTAAGTCCCGCAACGAGCGCAACCCTCGTGCTATGTTGATTTCTCATAGCAGACTGCCTTGTACAGCAAGGAGGAAGGTGGGGATGACGTCAAGTCAGCATGGCCTTTATGCCCTGGGCTACACACACGCTACAATGGGTGGGTACAGAGGGCTGCCACGACGCAAGTCGGAGCGAATCCCTTAAAACCATCCTCAGTTCGGATTGCAGGCTGCAATCGCCTGCATGAAGCCGGAGTTGCTAGTAACCGCAGGTCAGCTATACTGCGGTGAATACGTTCTCGGGCCTTGTACACACCGCCCGTCACGCCATGGAAGCCGGAAACACCTGAAGTCGATGGGCCAACCTTTATCGGAGGCAGTCGCCGAGGGTGGCGCTGGTAACTGTGACGAAGTCGTAACAAGGCAGCCGTACGGGAACGTGTGGCTGAATCACCTCCTTTCTAGGGATTCCCGGGACGCTGTCCCGGATTCCCAGGTCGTTCGATAGGTCTTCGACCTGTCGTTTACTCTGCAATCTCCTTCCTTCCACTATTCAGCAGTTAAGGTGCGCTTTTCTTTTTCCTGCGCCCCTCCAGCACTGCCCTTCATCATCATATCCCTCGTGTCGACCACCCCATTCTGTTGACCTGCTGTCAACAAAGGTCGTACCATTCGGTCAACCGGGGTTCGACCCCTATGGACAATAGGCCGATGAGAAGGGAACATGGACTACATATATATACTCGTGGGGCTCTCCCTCGTGTTGGGGGGCCTTGTGGGATACTACGTTCGCCAACTGGTCGCCAATCAGCAGATCCTGAGCACCCGCAAGGAGGCCGAAAGGCTTCTAACTGAGGCCACCACCCGTCACCGCGAGCTTCTCCGCGATGCCCGCGAGGAGGCTCGAAAGGTCCGCAACGCCGCCGAGGCAGAGAACAAAGAGCATCGTCTGCAGTTGCAGCGGCTTGAGAACCGCCTTGACCAGAAGGAGGCGGCGATCGAGCGCAAGCTCTCCGCCATCGGCCGCCGGGAGCACGAGCTCGACGAGCGCGCCAAGGAGCTCGATCACGAGCATGACGAGATCGAGGTCCTGAAGGGCAAGGAGGTCGAGAAGCTCGAGCAGTTGTCCGGCATCACCACGGAAGAAGCCCGCCGGCTGCTTCTCGAGGCCCTGGAGGGCGAGGTCAAGGATGAGGCCGCCCGCAGAGTCCGTATCTGGGAGAGCCAGGTGCGTGAGGAAGCGGACCGCTCGGCGCAGTTCATTCTCGCCACGGCGATACAGCGCTGCACCGCGGATGTCGTCTCCGAGACGACCGTCTCGACCGTCGCTCTCCCGTCCGATGAGATGAAAGGTCGCCTCATAGGCCGTGAGGGCCGGAACATCCGCGCTCTTGAGCAGGCAACCGGCGTCGACCTCATCATCGACGACACGCCCGAGATGGTCACCATTTCCAGCTTCGCTCCGGTGAGGCGCGAGATCGCGAGGATCGCCCTCAACAAACTCATTCTCGACGGCCGCATCCACCCCGCCCGGATCGAGGAGGTCGTGGAGAAGGCCAAGTCGGAGGTTGACGCCACTATCAAGACCGAGGGAGAAAACGCCTGCTTCGAGGCCGGCGTCCCGGGATTGCACCCTGAGCTCGTGAAGCTGGTGGGCCAGTTGAAGTATCGCAGCAGCTATGGTCAGAACGTACTCCAGCATAGCCTCGAGGTTGCGTACCTGGCCGGGATGATTGCAGACGAGATCGGCGCTGATGGCTTGCTCGCACGCAAGGCAGGCTTGCTGCACGATATCGGCAAGGCGGTGGACTTCGAAGTTGAGGGTTCGCACGCCTCCATCGGCGCCAACCTGGCTCGACAGTGGGACAAGTCTGAAGAGGTGGCGCAGGCCATCAGCGAGCACCACGGTGAAGTATCGACCACGAGCACACTCGGCTTCATCGTCGCCGCGGCTGACGCCATCAGCGGTTCGCGGCCCGGCGCCCGGCGCGAGTCGCTCGACCAGTACCTGAAACGCATCAGGGAACTTGAGGACATCGCCACCGGTTTCGACGGAGTCGACAAGGCATACGCTATTCAGGCAGGGCGCGAAGTCCGGGTGCTCGTCAATCCCGAGGAGACCGACGACCTTGGCGCGATGCGCCTGGCCCGCGATATCTCCAAGAGAATCGAGGAATGCCTCACCTACCCCGGACAGATCCGTGTCGTCGTGGCCCGCCAGACTACCGCCGTCGAGTATGCCAAGTAGCGGCCGCCGGGATCTATCGTGAGAGTACTGGCTATCGGCGACGTCATTGGCGGCCCTGGGCGGCGGGCTGTGGCAGCGTTGTTGCCGGGTCTCCGGCGGGACCATGCGGCGGATGTGGTTGTGGCGAATGGCGAGAACATGGCCGGAGGTCTCGGGGTCACCCACAGCACGCTCGCCGAGTTGTGTGCTGCAGGCGTGGACGTCGTGACGTCCGGGAACCACATCTGGCACCACTCAGAGATCGTTGAGTATCTTGCGGACGACCATCCGCTCGTCCGTCCGCTGAACTACCCCCCAGCCGCCCCCGGCCGCGGCTACCATCTGTTTGGCGGTCTCCTGGTGGTCAACCTCATCGGGCGCACCTTCATGGCCAGCTACGACTGCCCGTTCCGGGCGATGGATGCCCTTCTGGCAGCGCGCCCGGAGGGCACCCGTGCCGTCGTCGTCGACTTCCATGCCGAGGCCACCTCCGAGAAGCTCGCGCTGGGCCACTATCTCGACGGCAGAGTTGCGGCGGTGCTCGGCACCCACACGCACGTAGGGACAATCGACGCTCGCATCCTGCCTCGGGGCACCGCACACGTGACCGACATCGGAATGGTTGGCCCGCTGAATTCCGTCATCGGTGTTGAGTCGGCGGATGTCATCCAGCGCTTTCTGACGCAGATACCCGGCAAGCTGACCGTCGGGAAGGGACCGGTTGCCTTCGACGCCGTTCTCGTCACGATCGATGATGCGACCGGCCTCGCCAGCGACATCCAGCGCCTGAGACACATCGTCGACTGAGCTGCCTGCACCGGCTTCAGCCGAAGCGGCCCCGGACCACGCGCGGAATACCGGCGAGGTCGGGAATGGCCGCGATGGCGTTCCAGTCGGGTCTCATACGCATCATGCTCATCACGCTCTCGGCCTGGCCGTCGCCGACCTCGAGCAGCAACCAGCCACCGGACAGAAGGTGCGCAGGCGCCTGCTCCACCATACGCCGGATGACGCACAGTCCGTCGCTCCCGCCATCCAGCGCGCCGGCGGGCTCATGCTCGCGTATATGCCGGCTCAACTGCGGCATGTCCGCGCTACGGACGTAGGGCAGATTCGCGACGATGCCTCCGAAGACCCGTCCGCAAGGGGCACACAGGTCGCACTGCAGCAGGGCGACGCGTGGTCCCGATGGGAAGCGCTCCCGATTAGCTCTGGCGACGGCGAGTGCTTCGCGCGATCTGTCGCACGCCACAACCTCGGACTCCGGCACCTCCTCAGCCAGAGTGATGGCAAGTGCTCCGCTGCCGGTGCCGATGTCCGCGAGCAGCAGCCGCCCGGAATAGCGGGGCATGGTGTCGGTGAGCGTCATTCCGGCCTCGACCAGGACCTCCGAGTCGGAGCGCGGTATGAGCACGCGGCGGTCAACCAGGAATCTGCGACCGTAGAACCATGACTCGCCCAGAAGGTACTGGAGGGGCTCACCTTCGAGCCGCCTCTTGAGGAGATGTGCCGACCGGCGGAGAGTAGTCTGCGCGGGTCTTGTCTGCAGTTCGCACAGCAGGGACTCGCGCGTCAGCCCGGACGCGTGCTGCAACAGCAACGTTGCTTCCTGCTGCGGAGAATCGGCCCCGGCTCCCTGGAGCGCGTCGGCAAGACAGCACAGAGCTGCCTGTATGCTAAGACACTGAAGCAGCTTGCTGCAATGCTGCGGCCGCGAGTGCATCGATGAGTTCATCCAGTTCGCCATCGAGCATGCGTTCGATGTTGTGGAAGTTCTGGTCGAGCCTGTGGTCGGTGATACGGTCCTGGGGAAAGTTGTAGGTACGGATCTTCTCTGAGCGGTCGCCGGTTCCGACCTGGCTGCGCCTGTCGCGGTCCTGCTTGTCCAGCACCTCCCGGTTCTTCAGGTCATACAGGCGGGCTCGCAGAACCGCCATTGCCTTGATGCGGTTCTTCAACTGCGAGCGCTCGTCCTGGCATACCGAGACGATGCCGGTGGGAATGTGGGTCAGACGTACTGCCGTTGCCACCTTGTTCACGTTCTGGCCGCCGGCGCCCCCCGAATGGAATATGTCGGTCCTGATATCCTCGGGGTTGATGTCTATCTCGACTTCCTCCGCCTGAGGCAGTACGGCGACCGTGGCTGCGGACGTGTGTATCCTTCCTGACGCTTCCGTCAGCGGCACCCGTTGCACACGGTGCACGCCCCTTTCATATTTGAGGCGGCTGAACGCCCCAGCGCCCCGGACCTCGAAGATAATCTCCTTGAAGCCTTTTGCGCCGCTGAGGGTGTTGTCCACGACCTCCAGGTCCCAGCCCTGTCTCTGCGCATACCGGGAATACATACGGAAAAGGTCGGCGGCAAAGAGCGAGGCTTCCTCGCCTCCGGTGCCCGCGCGAATCTCGACGATGACGTCCTTGCTATCGTTGGGGTCTGTCTCCACGAGGAACTGGTGCAGACCGGCCTCGGACGCCGCGTGGCGCGCCTCGACGGCAGCCAGCTCTTCGCGGACGATGTGGCGCATCTCAGGGTCGGTCGCTTCATGCAGCAAGCCGCGCACCTCTTCGAGTTCATGCTCCACCGCAAGGTAGCTGGCGTACGCGTGCGCCGCGTCCTCAAGCGCGGCATGTTCTCGCGCGAGGGATTGAAGCCGAGAGGGGTTCGTCGCGACGGCGGGGTCCGCCATCTGCTGTTCTATCTCGCGGTACCGCGAGAGCATGTTGCTAAGCTTCTCGTAGGCCATGAGGACACTCCCCGGAATCGAAAGCGGACTGTAGTATACAGCACGAAGGAGGCCTGTGCCTCCGCAGGCAGAACGCGGGCTTCTAGTCGCCGTGCTGGAGGTCGAGAGACTGAAGGGCGACCTGATACGCCCGGAGCGTGCTCGAATCGTACAGGACGAAAGTTACGAGCCGCACAGGCTCCGGCTTGCCGCGCAGGAAGCTCAGCACCACTCGGAGCGCCGTGCCGGCCGCCTGCTGCACCGGGTAGCCATAGGCTCCGGTGCTGATGGAGGGAAATGCGACGGAGGCGAGCCCGAGCTCTCGGGCGAGCAGCAGAGACTCGCGATATGCGCTCGCCAGAATCTCCGGCTCCCCGTGGATTCCACCGCCCCAGATAGGTCCGACCGTGTGAATGACATACCTGGCATGAAGACGTCCGGCCGTGGTGGCGACCGCGCGACCCGGAGGCAGGGGCCCGGCAACAGCAACTATGGACCGGCACTCCTCCAGGATGGCAGGACCGCCGGCGCGGTGAATGGCTCCATCGACGCCTCCTCCCCCGAGAAGTCCGGAGTTCGCTGCGTTCACAATGGCGTCCGCGGCCACCGCCGTGATATCCCCCTGCACGAGCTCCAGCGCTCCGCGACCTGTCTGTACCGTCATCATTCGATTGTCCGGTCTCCGTCCTGCGCCGCGTACGTTGCGCGCCGGCCGGGCAGCACGACAAGCATCGCGCCACCGTCACGGCTACGTCGTTGCCGCTCGACCCGACACCGAATATAATACGGCACTGGAGCGCGCCACGGCGCATAAGGAGGAAGGCACCCAATGGCTCTTAAGACTGCTCAACAGTACATCGACAGCCTGCGCAAGCTGAAGTCCGATGTGTGGCTCTTCGGCGAGAGAATCGAGAACTTCGTCGACCACCCGGTTGTTCGTCCCTCCATTAACGCTATCGCGTTGAGCTACAAGGTAGCTCACGAGCCGGAGTACGAGGACCTGGCAACGACGACGTCCACGCTCACCGGAGAGAAGATCAACCGCTTCACTTCCTTGTTCATGAGTACGGATGACCTGGTCAAGAAGGTGAAGCTGCAGCGCGTGCTGGGACAGCGCACCGGATGCTGCTTTCAGCGCTGCGTCGGCATGGATGCCATCAACGCGGTCTTCAGCACGTCCTTTGAGACAGATGAGAAGTACGGCACCTCGTACCATGCTCGCTTCAGGGAGTGGCTGAAGTACATCCAGCAGAATGACCTGTGCGTCCAGGGGGCCATGACCGACGTGAAGGGCGACAGGGGACTGAGGCCGAGCCAGCAGCCCGACCCCGACATGTTCGTCCATGTCGTCGAGCGGCGCAAGGATGGTATCGTCATCCGCGGCGCGAAGGCCCATCAGACCGGCAGCGTCAACTCGCACGAGATGCTCATCATGCCGACCCTTACCATGAGGGAAGGCGATGAGGACTACGCCGTGTGCTGTGCGCTGCCGTCTGACTCGAAGGGCGTGCACTTCATCTATGGGCGTCAGTCCTGTGACAAGCGCAAGCTGGAAGAGGGCGACATCGACGTTGGCAACTACCAGTTCGGCGGACAGGAGGCTCTCACGGTGCTCGACGACGTCTTCGTGCCATGGAGCAGGGTCTTCATGTGCGGGGAAGTTGACTTCTCGGGCATGGTGGTCGAGCGGTTTGCGAGCTATCACCGCCAGAGCTACGGTGGCTGCAAGCCTGGCATAGGCGATGTGTTGGTGGGCGCCACTGCCGCGATGACCGACTACAACAATGTGGCCAAGGCGGGGCACGTGCGTGATAAGATCGCGGAGATGAATCACCTCATCGAGACGCTGCACGCGTGTGGTCTGGCTGCGTCCACCCAGGGAACGAAGACGAAGGCGGGGAACTACCAGCCGGATATCCTGCTCGCCAACGTCTGCAAGATGAATGTGACCCGGTACCCTTACGAGCTGTGCCGTCTCGCCGAGGACCTCGCCGGCGGCGCCCTGGTCACCATTCCTTCGGAGTGTGACCTTCGCAGCCCCGAGATCGGCAAGTACGTGCAGAAGTACTTCAAGGGTGCGGGCACGGTCTCGGCTGAGGAGCGCCTGCGCATGCTGTCGCTCATCAACAGCATGACGTTCGGCCTGACTGCACCGAGCTACCGCACGGAGTCTATGCACGGCGCCGGCTCGCCGCAGGCGCAGAAGGTCATGATTGAGCGCCAGTCGAACATGGAGAACAAGAAGAAGCTGGCGCGCAGGCTGGCCGGTATCGACGAGCGCGAGAAGCTCACCGACTGAAGCTCCGCACCCAATGTCCTGCTCGAGACGGGCGGCTGCGGCCGCCCGTCTCTGTGTATAATGGCTGAAGGCGCGTTGACTCCCGGCTTGCGGTGGACGGCGGGCCTCCGACTGGAGAGTGACATGACTGCGAAGTATGGTGTTGAGGTCAGACTGCTCGCCATCACCCCGGATGCGGAGCGCCTCATCGAGTCAGCGGGGCGTCTCTGCTGGAACACGCAGGACAAGACGGGGACCGTGCCCGACCGGATTCAGAAATGGCTGGACATCGGCCACGAGTCCATGATTGAGCACGCATCCGCCTCGTTCTTCATACGAGGCAGCAGGGCGATGACGCACGAACTGGTGCGGCACCGCCTGGCAAGCTACAGCCAGCGAAGCCAACGGTACGTGCGCGAGAACGAACCGTCGTATCTCGTCCCGCCGGAGGTGGCAGCGTCGGGGGACGCCGGCAGGGTTTTCGCGTCCGCCATGGACGCCGCCTGGCAGGCATACAGCTCACTGCTGAAGGCCGGACTGAAACCCGAGATAGCCCGGTATGTGCTCCCGAATGCGTGCTACACCGACATTGTCTGCACGTGGAACTTCCGCGAGCTGCGACACATCATCAAACTGAGGACCTCTCCGCGGGCCCTTCCTGAGATTCGGGCCGTCGCCGAGGCTTTGCGGGACATCATGAAGGCGCAGGCTCCGCAGGTCTTTGCTGATCTGTAGTCGGAGGCGTTTCGGTTCGGCCGGCCTACTCCTGCGCGACTGCAATGTCACTGACGGTGGCGCCGGAGAGGCGGAGAATGTCATCCGGTCTCAAGCGCACTAACCTCGTGCGCGCTCCGCCGCCGCACCACACGTGCTCCAGCGAGGCAACCTGCCGGTCAACGAATACCGGCAGGCGTCGCCTGTGTCCCACCGGTGGGATGCCTCCGGTCGGAAAGCCGGTGGCTCTTTCGGCAATCACGTCGGATGCGACTTCGAGACGCCGCACTCCCGCGGCCTCAGCCAGCTTGTGCCGGCTGATCATGTGGTCGCCCCGCACGACGCCCACGACGAGCCGCTGGTCATCGCCCGAGAATACTATTGTTTTCGCAATCTGGGAGAGGGAGAGACCGCTCGCCTCCGCCGCTTCGGTCGCGTGATGTGTGGTGCTCTTCTCGATGAACTCGAACTCGGCCTTGTTCGCCTTAAGAAATGCCGTGAGATTCATTTCTCGCCTGCCTGGCACATTGCGCATGAGCGTCCGGACACAGACGTTCGCTCATACAACATGGTAGCAGACATCCCAGGGGCCGCAGCCCTCCGGCAGGGGAATATCGGGCGCTGTGGACGCCGGGCGCTGCGGAGTGCGCGCAGGCCGAACCCGCGCTCGGATCATGCCACCGGCCTGCATCTGAGGGTATACTAGAGACCATGCAGGTGAAACGGGAGGCCGAGGGCATGCCGACTGAACGCGTTGCCATTTTCATCGACGGCAGCAATCTCTATCACGCGCTCGAGGCTACGCTGAAGCGCCACGATCTGAACTTCACCGAGTTCGTGAAGACGCTGTGTGGTGATCGTGGCCTGTTCCGGACCTACTACTACAACGCTCTGCAGGATGCTGTTGCCCGCCCGGACGCTTTCAAAGAGCAGCAGGACTTCCTCGATTCGCTGCGCAAGACGCCTTACCTGGAAGTCCGCCTGGGCATCATCAAGACCACGCAGGGGACGCAGATAGAGAAGGGGGTCGACATAATGCTAGCCACCGACCTCCTGTACTTCGCGTGGAACAACTTCTACGACACCGCGGTGCTCGTCAGCGGCGACGCCGACTTCGCCTATGCCCTCCAGGCGGTCAAGAACATGGGCAAGCATGTCGAGGTGGCGTACTTCGAAGGTGCGACCGCCCGCGAGCTGCTGAATGTGGCCGACGCGCGGCATCAACTCGACCGGGCTTTCTTTGCAAACCTCTTCACCGCGCGACGCCGCAAGCGCCGCAGAAGAGGCGCCGGGGCTCAGTCTCAGTCACCGGAGTCGGCTGCGGTTGCGGAAGGGCGTACCGCCTAACCTTCCCAGCGCTTCAGTACGAGAACTGCGTTCATCCCGCCGAAGCCGAACGACTGCGAAATGGCGGTCGTGACCGGCGCCTCGCGTTTCACGTTCGGCACGTAGTCGAGGTCGCAGGCCGGGTCGGGATTATCGTAGTTGATGGTTGGCGGAACGACTCCCTCCACGAGCGTCAACGCGGTGAAGATGGCCTCGACCGCGCCCGACGCCGCCCACATGTGGCCAATCATCGACTTGTTGGAGCTGACCATGAGACTGGACGCGTGACGGCCGAAGGCCTTCTTCAGGGCCATGGTCTCCGACAGGTCGCCCAGAACGGTGGCCGTGCCGTGCGCGTTGACGTACTGCACATCGGATGGAGCCGCCTGGGCGTCCTCGAGTGCCAGCAGGATGCATCGCGCCTGACTCTCAAAGTCCGGCTTGGTGGCATGGTACGCATCAATGTTCGACGCGAAGCCCGCAAGTTCAGCGTAGATGCGCGCCCCGCGCTGGCGCGCACGCTCTAGTTCCTCCAACACCAGAACGCCGGCACCTTCGCCGTTCACAAACCCATCGCGGTCCCTCTCGAATGGACGGCTCGCCTGCTGCGGTTCATCGTTCCGCGTGGAACTCGCCTTCAGTCGCGCAAGACTGTCGATGAAGATGGGGACGATCTGAGCCTCCGACGCGCCGGCAATCATGATGTCGGCCTCACCGTGCTGGATGAATCGCATGGCGTCTCCGATGGCATGGCCCCCGGTGGCGCAGGCAGTGCTGATGCCGCGGCTCGGCCCCTTGAGGCCGAACACGACGCTGATGTCATTCGCGCCGGCGCTCGGGATGTACATGGAGGCGAGCATCTTCGAGACACCCTCGATGTTGCCCTCCGCGGGCGTCCGCATGTTGTGGCACAGGGTGCCGATGCCTCCCACGGCGCTTCCGAGGATGACTCCCGTGCGGTACGAGACAGCCTCGGTCATCTCGATTCGCGAGTCATCAAGCGCCATGCGCGTCGCCGCGATGGCGTACTGTGCAAAGAGATCCGAGCGCCTCGCAATCTTGCGGTCCATGAACTGCGTGGCATCGAACCCCTTCACCTCTCCCGCTATCTGAGTGGACATGCCCGATGCGTCGAACCGCGTGATGGGGCCGATGCCGGACTGCCCCTCGCACAGTGGTCTCCATGACTCCTGAACGCCAATACCCAGGGGCGTCAGCGCGCCTGCCCCGGTGATGACGACTCTTCGGCCGGTCTTCATTCTTGTGCTCGCCCCCTTGGTTGTTCTTATTGCCTCAGTCCGCACTCAGCCCCGGGCGAAATCAGAACATCCGCGTGTCCCGAGGTCGTGACAACTCCGTGCTCGTTGCTGACCCAGACGGTGCATCTGGCCGGCGTCGGAGTGGACGAAGCTGCAGTCGACATGATAGCACCGCCGGCCGTCAGGATTGCTCCGGCCAGATCCATTCGTCGATGTTGAACCGTCAACCGCCGGACGCTGGCCGGACCGCCCAGCCAGTCCTTCAGCATTCGGCCGATGAGTGCGGTTTTGTAGAGCCCCTGGATAATGACGCCCGGCAACCCGGTCGACCTGGCGTAGTCTGCATCGTAGTGGATGTCGACCGGCTCGGCCGTGGCGACGGCGAACATCGACAGGTAGCGGATGGTTACCGGGCCAATGGTCACCGGCGGAAGTCCGCTCGGCGGTGTTTTCGCCTGGGCGCCGGACGGTACCGGTGTCGCCCCCGCACCCAGAGGGCGTGCCACACAGTGCAGCGTTCGCCGCAGCGCCAGAGTGCTGTCTGATGCTGTGAACTCCTTGCTCACTTCGAAGAAGATGAGGCGGCCTGTCCGGCCCTGCTTTTCGCGAGCATCTTCAAACCGCTCGTGGCACATCAGCGTCATTCCGGTCCGCACCGGCTTGAAGAACTCGAAGTCGTCCCCTGTGGCGATGGCCAGCCACCCCTCGGGCAGGGGGAGCGGCAGACTGAACATACCCCGAGGGTCTCCGGCGGGGATGGTGGACAGCCCGGTAGCGCCGCCGAAGAACGTCGGTGGAGCCATCAGACCTTCGCTGCCTGGAGAGTCCCATGACGGGTCGGAATGCAGCGAGACGTCCGGGTCCATGAGCGAGTCGGCGAACAGCTTTACCGAGCCGCGGTCGATGTAGTAGGGCATCGGAGTCGCCTGCATGCCGCGGCAACGTCGCATCAACTCGAGTTCCTGAGACATGTCGTCCTCGATTCGATGTAGCGGGATTGGAGGCAACCGCGAAGACCGCAACTCCCGGGGTTAGGCGCGCCTGCACATCTGGTGGGGAAGGAGGGATTTGAACCCTCACGCCTTGCGGCACATGATCCTAAGTCATGCTCGTCTGCCGGTTCCGACACTCCCCCAGCAGGTACGGGTCTGCAGAACAGAACCCGCCACGGACCTGCCTTCTTCGAGTCCGTCTCGATTGAATTCTAGCAGATGCGCACTCGTCCAAGGACGTCGTTGCTGCCGCTGGCAAGGGACGCCCCGGGCTCGCCGTCAGGCGCGCCTGCCGCATGGCGCGCCGTGATGCGTCTCCGCTGTACGCCATGCTATCATGCAGCCTCTGCAGCACGTGCTGCCCGGGCCCGTCACCGGTCAGCAGAAGGGAGAACCAACCCATGAATCAGGGCTTCACTCGCGCGACAGAGGATGAGCATCGCCAGACCATTATCACCTATCGTTCCGTCCCTCAGGTCGAGCTCACCAGGGGCGCCAACAGCCACATCGTGGCGGGGAAGAACATGACGCTCAGTTTCGCCCACCTCGACGCCGGCTCCTATTTTCCGGTGCACGTACACGACAACATAGAGCAGCTCATGCTTGTCCTGAAAGGTGAGTTGGACGCCATTCTCGACGGCAAGTTCTTCCGGATGAAGCCGGGAGACATCATTCTGTTCCCTGCCGGACGTGAGCACGGGTCACAGGCACTCCAAGATGACTGCGACATCGTCGACATCTTCAGCCCTGCCCGGCCGGAGTACGAAAACAAGCTGAAGCAGGTCCTCGCCGCCGGCGGCGCCTAGCGACATCTGCCCGATGTCTGTGGCAGTCCTCGCGCCGACCCGCCTAGGAGGCGGCCGCCTCCCTGGCGCCGGCTACCATGGCGGCCAGCTTTGCTTGCACCGCCTCGCGCGGCAGAAGCCGCAGGCCGCAGTCCGGGTGTATCGCGAGCCGCTCGTCGGGCACGATGGCGCGTGCTCTTCGTATCAGGGCAGCCACGTCAGACACGGATTCGACTGTGGGGGTCTTCGTGTCGATGCAGCCCAAGCCGAGCATCTTGTCCGTTGACTTGAGGGCAGGTGAGCCGAGCACGTCTTCGTTCTTATCGCCCATGAATGCGTGAGACAGAAGCCGGAGCCCGCGCCACTCGACAATCTGAGGGAAGATGGCTCCGACACCACCGCAAACGTGCATTGCCACCGGAACATGCAGTCCGGTCGCCAGGTGTTCCACGGCCTTGCGGGCTATTCCCATCGGGGCGCCCACGGAGAGGAACGGTTCGTCGACCTGGATCCACTCAGCTCCCTCTGCCTCAAGAGCGAGGGCGATGTGAAGCAGGGCCTCCGCGGTATCGAGATAGACGCTCTCGTCGCGGTACCCGGCGTACGACGCCTTGATACGCGAGGAGAACACAAGCGTGACGGGTCCCGTGATGAGCCCCTTCACCCTCGGCGCATATGACTTCGCAAGCCGGAAGTCGGACACGAACTCGTCCGGGCGGCCGCGTCCTATCTTGCCGGTGATGACGCTCTTGCCATCGTACTCGTAGCCCTCTACGGCCCGGGCAAAGTACTCGATCATGTCGTAACGCGTTTGACCATCGGTCACCAGGTCGATTCCGGCCGCGAGTTGGTCTTCAACCGCCAGTCTGATGGCATCGGGGCCGAGCTCGGCGAACTTCAGGGGATAGCTTCCGATTACTGTCGTGAACATACGGTTTTTCTCCTCATTCTGCGACTCCGTCCAGACTACCGATACCCTGGTGGGGAGAAACGGCGCTAGCCCTGACCGGCGGTGGCGCTCCCGTCCTCCGTTGCCTTTCCGCGCCGCGTCTTCTTCACGGGCGGCGAACCATTCCGAAGCTCGGTGAACCGTCCTATCGGCGCAGAGTGGACGCTGCCGTCAGCTCGCTCGAAGAGCATCTTGGGCAGACCGTCCTGGTCGACGAAGATGTCGAGCACCTCGACCTCCTCTTCCTCGGTCCGATTCGGATGGTACTGCGCCTTCATTCCTGACGCACCGGTGATGCCGCGACGCCGTCCATGTGCGCGCGGCCCCCGCTTCCTGAGAACCACGAGTGGAGCGAGATCAGGTCGACCCCTGCGACGGCGCCTGACGCGTACTTCAGCGCAATCGCATTCATGGCCCGCTCCAGCTCGGGCGACGAAATGCCGTTCTCGCGCGCAAGGTACGCTTCCATGAAGGCCGCAAGGTCGTCGACCGCCTTCACAAGCTCGCCGTCGCGCGGGTTGCACTCATCGCTGTTGTAACACTGATCCATCTGGCAGGCGGAAGCATGGACGGTGGCGCCGCTGGCGGATGCGACGTTGCGGAACTCATCTTCCGTGAAGAGTCGGAGGTCGGCGTGCCAACCTTCCGGCACAAGCGGATAGACCTTCTCCTCCATCTCATCGCGCTCGTACGTCTTGATGAGCGTACTCAGACCCTTCACCGAGTGTTTGACCGGCGAGATGATGTCCCTGGTGAGAGCCTCGGGCAGGTCGTGAAAGAGGCCGGTGAAGTAGTTGTTCACGCACCGGCGAGGGCAGCAGCCCCGTTCAAGCGAAAGGAGGTACGACACCATGGCGACTATCAGCATGTGGCCGAGGACGGACGTCCGTGGAATCCGGTGGACATGGCTCCAACGGACCTGAAAGCGCAGCAGACCACAGAGGTCTACAAAGCTACGCAGATTGGACCTCAGCAGCAACTCCCGTAGACCGGGCAGGTCGAGATACGTCTCCTGTTGCGAATCGAGGCGAGCGCCGATGCGGTCGATCTCGTGCCCGTCGGGGTTCGCCCGGCGGATGATGTCGAACTCCCACCGGGTGGCGAAGAAATGAGCCGCGTGCAGCACACGCTGGCAGTGAATCTCCTCAGCATCGGAGAAGTAGCGCCTGAACCGTTCGCAGAAACCGGCGCCCAGGGGCGCGATCGCGTTCTCCAGTTCGGAGTACACCCAGTCGTTCAGTTCCTGATACCTGACGGGGTCCTCCTTTATCTTGTAGAAGACCTGGGGCTTGAGGTCCGTCAGCACCAGGCGCTGCAAGTACTCGAAGATCCCGCCTTCGATGAGCGCGGGCCAGTCCATCCCCCTCGATTGCTGCTCGAACTTGCCGAGCACATACGCCACGACCATCTTGTGCGCCTGCTTGTCAAGCTCGGTCAGCTCGACCGGGCGTATCTGGTCGTTCCAGCGCTGCATGTATGCCGCGTTGAACAGCCGGATGAGGAGCTCTCGTGTCACCATCGAACAGGGGGCCTTGTAGAAGCTTCGTCGCCGCATTATACACCGGCTCCCGGACAGTGCATGCCGTCTGCAGACTGGCAGGGCGTCGCTCGTCGTCATGGTAGAATGTCTGGCCCTTGTCTCGAACCGAGAAGACCAGGAGGAGTTGGCATGTGGCTGAAAGAGCCCTGCAAGGTGAACCAGTCTATAGACTTCATAGGCACGCATGAGTTGTGCTCGTATCTCGTGCGAGGCGACGACATACTCATCGTCGGTGGCAGCATGAGCCATGCGACTCCAGCGCTGAGACGCCAGCTCGACGAAATGGCTCTTGACCCCGACCGCGTCAAGTACGCAGTCGTAACTCACTCGCATTTCGACCATTGTGGGGCTATTCCCTACTTCCGGGAGCGCTTTCCCAGGATGCAGGTGCTGGGAACCTCGGCAAGCGCGGAAGCACTGTCCAAGCCGAAGGTGGCCGCATATAACGCACGGGCCAATGACGATGCCGCCCAGCAGGCATGTGTTCTCGACCAGTGCCTGCATCTGTGCGATTGTCCGTCGGCACTGGCAATCGACCGCGTGGTCGCCGACGGTGAGCGGATAGACCTCGGCCGCGGTGTCTCGGTCGAGTTCTACGAAGTTCCCGGGCACAGCAAGTGCTGCGTCGCAACGTGGGTTCCTTCGTGCAGGGCGCTGTTCCCCACGGACACCAGCCCCCAGCCGGTTTCGAGTCATCTCGATCTGTCGTTTCCTTCGGCGCAGTTCGATTTCGACCGGTATGTCGCGTCGCTGCGGCGTCTGCTCGAGTTCGATGTCGACATCCTCGGAATGGACCACTACGGCGTGCTGCTGCATGAACAGGCCGGTGAATACCTGCGGCTGGGACTCGAGAAGACGCTGTCGTTCGGAGACGAGGTGCGTCGCAGATATGAAGAGAGTCACGACCTCGATGAGGTATCGCGCCAGTTCGCCCGTGAGGGACTTGCCAAGGTCCGCCTGCCGTTCATCACGGATGAGTTGATGTTCATCATCACGCGGGCGATGATCAAGTCCATCGTATCGGCGGACTGACGGCCGGTTCGCGCAGAAATGAACGGGGCCCCGTGAAGGGGCCCCGTGCGTGTCCGAGTGGCTTTGAAGCGCTACCTGCTGCGGAGCCGACCGAAGCAGTCACTGCAGTACACCGGGCGACCATCGCGCGGTTCGAATGGCACTTCGCAATCCTTGCCGCACTGAGCACAGGTCGCACTGTACATCTGCCTGCCCTGGAATCCGTCTCCACCGTCGGTCCGCTGAGACCTCCGGTTCCGGCGGCAGGTAAGGCATCGCTTGGGCTCGTTGGTGTAGCCCTTGGACGCGAAGAACTCCTGCTCCTCAGCAGTGAACACGAATTCCGCGCCGCAATCTGCACACTGAAGCGTCTTGTCTGCGAAACTCACCGGATGACCTCCTTTCCTCGGGATTTGGTCCTAGTTTCGGTCATCCAGTGCACCCAGGGGATCGCTTTGTGGAATCGGAGGACTCGATAACCTACGCTGGCCAGCAACGAGCGGAAGTATAGAGAATGAAACATGCGTTTTCAACAGATTGAGACCGACTGTCGAGATTCTTGTCGTTCCGGCGCGGGCCGGGGACCGGCATGCGTTCGCGCCTCACGTCTTCGTCACACGTGGAACTCGACAACGTCGCCATCCCGGAGCACGTGTGTTTTGCTCACGGTCTGCCCCTGGAATCTGCCGGACCCCCAGACAACTGCGTACTTCAGCTCGCGCCCGAAATCCTTGTGGATTGCGACGGCAGCCTCTCCCACTGTCGCGTCGCGACGCAGGATGACCGGCTCGCTCATGTCGGCCTTGTGACCCGGAGCCTTGGTGTAGACGCGGATAATCTCCAGACTATCGTACAGAGCCTCCGCCAGTTCGGGCAGTCCTTCGCCTTCCAGGGCCGAGACCGCCGATATGCGGAACCGCGATTCATACTGCTCGCGCAACAGCTTGGCGTGGCCGTAGGCCCCGGGGAGGTCGCTCTTATTGCCAATGATTGCCATCTTCCTGATGTAGGTGCCTTCCGCAGACGCCTCATGAGGTGACGCGTCCCGTGGCAGGATGTGGCTCTCAGCCAGTTCGGCGAGGGTGTACTCGACCTGAGACACCGGCTCCTGACCCAGGTCGACGACCAGCGCTATGACGTCGGCCACGCGCAGAACGCTGGACAGGAGGATGCGGACATTGCGATGACCGAGAGGCGGCGTGTCGACGAGCTGAATCTGGATGTCCTTGTATGCCATCATGCCTGGCAGGGGTGTCTGTGTCGTGTACGGGTACATGGCGATTTCGGGAGTGGCTCCGGTTAATGCGGCGAGAAGCTGTGACTTGCCGGTATTCGCCGGTCCGGCGAAGACGATCTGACCCGCCCCCTCCCGCCGCACGAGGAAGCCGGCCCGCCTGGCGGTGGCAAGCTTCCGCTCGGATTCCTGCGAGAGCTTGGCTATGCGGGCGCGGAGGCTGGCTTGCAGCTTGTCCGTGCCCTTGTGGTGGGGCATGATGCCAAGCATCTCCTGCAACGCCGCGATCTTGTCATCGACGTCCTTGGCGTTGCGGAAGCGCTTGTCTGCCTCGTAGTACTGAGGCGGTAGATTGGCCGGCACTGATTACTTGACCCTGATCCGTATCACGATGTCACCCTGGCAGCCATCCGTGACCCGGCACGCGTTTGTCAGCTTGACGATGCTTCCCGTCTTCACTCCGGCCGGCACCGTCACCTCCAGCCTGCGGCCATTCCTCGTGAGGCGCTTGCGCGTACCTTTCTCGGCTTCCTCGGCGGTGACGGTGAGCTCGTACCTGACGGTCTTCGATGGCTCCTCTGGCGGCCTGCCACCGAACAAGTCATCAAGGTTGAAGGCTCTGGTTCCCGCTCTCCCAGAGCGGCCTGCGCCAGCCTTGCCGAGATTCCCGAACGAAACCCTGTAGCCCCTCCCTCTCAACGCATCCCCGAATATCCCGTCCAGGAAACTGAGATTCAGGCCCAGGCCTCCGAAGTCGCGCATGACGCCCTCGAAGGTAGACCGGGTGCTGCTGCTGCCGAAGATGTCGCCCAGGTCACCGGCGGTGCCAAACTGGTCGTACTGCTTGCGCTTGTCCGGGTCGCCCAGTACCCCATACGCCTCATTGATCTCTTTGAAGCGCTCGGTGGCCTCTTTCTCCTTGCCGGGGTTGCGATCCGGGTGGTACTTCATCGCCAGCCGGCGGTACGCCTTCTTGATATCGGTGTCGGTGGCGGAGCGGCTGACTCCGAGCGTCTCGTAGTAGTCTCTGGCCATACGAGGTATTGTAGCATCGAGCGCAGGCCCCACAATACGAGAGGTAGACACTCGCCCCGGAGGGCTCCGGTTATCGGGCGGAGGAATACCACATCTGGGTGGCAAGCGGCTCCGGTGTGCTGCATCGGGCGCCGGCCCCGACGCGACGGCGGTGCCGCACGGCCCCATCCGGCGCCAGTGCTTCGACGACAAGGGGTATCGAGCTGCTTCAGCGTGGGCCGAAGAGTGCTCTGCCGACCCGTACCATCGTTGCGCCTTCCTCAATGGCTACGTCGTACGAGTCGCTCGTGCCCATCGAGAGATGCTGCATCGCACCGCCGGTGATGTCCGTAGCCTTGAGTCGCTCGAACAGGCGCCTGGTGTTCTGGAAGTACGGGCGGTACTGCTCGGGCTCCGATAGAAGGGGCCCCATCGTCATCAGGCCCGCAACCTGAAGATGCGTCAATCGGGAGACGTCGTGCACGAGCCGTTCTGCCGCCTCGGGATCAACGCCTGACTTCTGCCGCTCGCTCGCGCTGTTGACCTCGATCAGCACGGGAAGGCGCTTCCCGATGGCGGCGGCCACTCGGTCGACGCGCACCGCGAGCTCGAACGAGTCGAGGCTCTGAACCATGTCGAACAGCCTCATATTGGCCGCACGCACGTCATGGGGGCGCAGACGTCCGATGAGATGCACTCGGGCGATGCCGGTCAGATGCGGCGCCACACGGCGCGCATCCACCATGTAGTTCTGGCCGACATCGCGGAGCCCGGCGTTGACGGCCTCCAGGACCTCCTCGATCGAACGCCCCTTGCACACGGCAACCACGGTTACGTGCGCTGGAATCCGCCCAAGAATCAGACGAGTTCGCGCTGCAATGTCGGACACGCTGGCACCGCTTCCTCGAAGCCTCCCTCGCATGCGGCAGGGGCAGTGAATGGTAGCAGGTTCGCCGCCCCGGGGTTGGTATAATGGCACGGCAGCCCGACTCACTCGACCAGCCTATGGACACGAGCAGCAGTCCGCAGACAGCGACTATCGTGGTCGTGATTCCCGCCCTGAATGAGGCATCCACCATCGGCATGGTGCTCGACGAGATCCCTGTCGACGAGTTGTCCAACCAGGGCTACCGTACGCGAGTGCTGGTGGTGGACAACGGCAGCACCGATGGGACCTCCGATGTCGCCTTGGGGCGGCAGGCGGAAGTCGTCGTAGAGCCGCTGCGAGGCAAGGGCAGGGCGATGCGGAGGGCGTTTCAGGAAGCCAGGGGAGACTACGTCTTCATGCTGGATGGCGATGCCACGTATCCGGCAACACATATCCCGGAGATGGTGGCTCTGCTGGCGGATGGCTGCGACGTTGTCACCGGTTCACGACTGAGGGGCAGGCGGGCCCCTGGCTCCATCAGTGCGCTCAACGTGGTTGGCAACCACCTGCTGACATGGCTCGCCTGTCTGCTCTACGGCCGGAGGATCAGCGATCTCTGCACCGGGTACTGGGGCTTCCGCGCCGCCGTGCTGCCGCTTCTCCACCTTCGCGCAAGCGGATTCAATCTCGAGGCCGAGCTGTTCGCCGAGGTCGTCCGAAACCACCTTTCGCTGCGTGAAGTCCCCATCAACTACCGTCGCCGGCCTACGCCCACCAAGCTGCGGTCGCTTCGCGACGGAGTTCGGATTGCCCGGACGCTCTTCACGAAGAGGTTCTGACGCGATGGCTGACGTGGGTGGCGATACGGCCGCGGAGCCGGCAGGCGACGGAGGTGTGCGAGGCTGCAGCATCTCTCTCGTCATACCGTGTTACAGCCTTGAACGCTCGGCCGACCTGCTTGCGCTGCTCGAGAGCATCGAAAGGCAGACCGCGCCCATCGATGAGTTGCTCGTCGTCGTTCAGAAGTCCGAGCCATTGGTGGCTCTTGTTCGACAGCGGCTGACTGCGATGCAACTCCCCGAGGCCCGCGCCATCTACCTTGATGCCGAGCCGCGCGTCACGGTGGCGCGGAACCACGCGGTGCGCCAGGCCCGGGGAGATGTCATCGCGTTCGCCGACGACGATTCAGTCCTGGCCGAGAGTTGGTGTAGCGAGACGAGGCGGTTCTACGCCGAGTTCCCGGAGGCGGTGGGGGCGGCGGGGGCGATATTGCCGCTGTGGGACACACTATCGATGGCCTGGTTTCCGCGAGAACTGTACTGGATGCTGTCCTGCACCTACTGGCGCTCGGAGCGACCTGAGGTCGTCCGCAATGGGTACGGCGCCAACATGTCCTTCCGCCGTGCCGCATTCGATAACGGACGGTTATTCAGCGAGACTCTCGGCATCTCAGGGTGGGGTGGGAGTGGATGGCACGGCGTTGGAGGGGAGGAACCGGAGTTCGCGAGCCGCGTCACCAGGGAGACCGGTGGTCTGATCTACTTCGTACCGGACATAATCGCATGGCATCGGGTGCGCCGGTACCGGCTGGCCCTGCCTGCGCTCGCGCGCCGTGCCTACTGGGAAGGGCGGTTCAAGGCTGCCTTTCGCAGAGAGGGAACAGGGTCCGAGAGACCGCTCGAGACGGAACGCCAACTGCTTGCGATGCTTCCGCGGAGCGGTGCTTCCCGCCTGCGTCAGTTTGGTTCGACTCCGTTGCTCGCCTTGCGTCAGCAGGGCGTCGTGTGCTTTTCACTCGCCTGCGTGGCAGCCGGTTTCGTAGAGGGAACGGCAAGGCGCACTCGCATCCGGCACTGAGGCAGAGGCTTTCTCCGTGACCGCATGGCCGCGCCGGCGCTCACGACAGGCCTATTCCAGCCTCGTCAAGGAGACTGCTGGCGCGCCGGACGCTACCGTGCGTCCCATGCGCCTCTGCGCAGTGCCAGGATCAGCACCGCACTGACGCCGTGCAGGATCAGGTACACCAACCCGACGGCCTCCAGCCCGCCGGTCCGGATGAGCCACCAGCTCAGCCCGATGATGGCAATCGTCAGAGCTGTTCTCCACGCAAGCACTTCATTGAGTTGACCGCGCACCCGGAGCGCGGCGAAGTGCACGCGCTCGATGGTCATCGGGAGACTGGTCACGGCAAGGATGCGCAACAGATCGAGAGAACGTTCAGAGTAGCCCGCGCCGAAAGTGAAGAGCACCCATCCTCCGAAGAGCAACAGGAGCAAGCATGCCGGGATCAGAAGGGCGTAGCTCATTATCAATGCCTGGCTCACGTGTCGTCGAAGCGCACGTTTGTCGTAGGAAGCTTCAGCGAAGAGCGACTGGGCCACAGACCCGGGGATGAGGTACAGCACAGTGGCCACCGCCCACGCAACGTAGAAGAAGCCGTTCTCCTCGGGGCCGAGCACCGTGATGACTATAAGAGGCATGGCATACCGTGGCATCGTGGTGACCAGCGTGATGGCATAGCTCAGACCCGAGAAGCCCCAGGCCCTCCGAACCAGCCTGGCGCCAAAGGCTGGCTTGAACGCGTAGCCTGGTATGGCGCGCGGTACGAGCACAAGAAGTGCAACCACTGCGGCAGCCGCCGTAGCGATGCCCCAGCTCGCCACGATGCCGAAGGCATGGAAGTGGCTGACGAAGAGCAGGGGAAGCCCGACCTTCACGAGGCTGAAAGCCGTGTCCTTGATCACCAGCAGGTGCGACGTGCGGCGGGCGACGAGTGCACCGCCAGCGGTGCTGGAGACGTTCGCAGCTACGCAGAAGCACAGAAACGCCGCCAGGAACACGGGCTGGCGCGCGACGAAGCTGATCTCCGTCGACCACGTTGCCAAACCTGCGGCGCTGACCAGCGAGACAACAAGCGCGGCGATTGCCGAATACGTCAGGCACGTGTTGAGCAACTCGACGGGAGTCTCAGAGCGCGAAAGAAATCGCACCAGAAACGAGTCAAGGCCGATATGTGCGGCAAGGGCAACAAGTGAGATGGTCGAGATGATTGCCGAGCTGTAGCCGACCTCGGCCTCTGTGTAGAAGCGCGCCACCACCACCCAGAAGAAGAACCCGAGCAGGGCCATGCCCGCCTGGGAAAGCATGATGAAGAAGGCGTTGGAGTAGAGCGAAGAGCGGGCACTGTGGCGGACGAAGTCCACATAGCGGGTCAGCTTGCCGTTGTCTTGCACGACTCAGTCTCCGCTTGCACCGCCGGGTTGGGGCGCCGAGGTTCACACGCCTGCAACCTGGAAGACCCTCACTGCCGGGATGTCACGTCCACTGACGTCGGTCGTTTCGTGCGACTCGAACACGAGGGTGTACTGTGCCAGGGCATCCAGTGGTACGCACGACACAGACGGGTCCGAACTCACCAGCCTCAAGTGGTCGCTGCCATCGTTCTGCATGAATGCCAGCGCCTCGTCGTAAGAAGGGAACCGCTCGAGACCGACGATGAGTTTCTCCGCTCCGGGGAGGCCCCCGCTGTCTTCGTACCGGATGACGCGAAAGTTCTCCGGCGCCGCAGCCTTCCCTGCCAGACACTGCAAACGCACGAGCGTGCTCTGAAAGTACGCCGGGTAATACAGGACGATGCTCTCGAGTCCCGACCCGGAGGTTCGTTGCGAGTAGATGTCGAAGTACTCGCCGTGCTCCTCTCCCACCCACGCAGCCACCGCGTTGAACGTCGCGACGCTGGTGCGTGCATCGGTGACGACGTAGCGCGAGTCGAGCGACTTGAGCATCTCGATTCCCTCAGCCTCGGACGTCGACAGGAAGTACCGGGCCGCCGTCTTCGCTCCCTCCTGAAAAGGATTGGCGATAGGGATGCGATGGCTCACGCGTGTTATCCAGTGGCCGTAGTCCCACCATGCCATGACGCTCCACGCCTGCTCAGGGTAGTCGTAATCTTCGCGCGCGGGAGGCGGGTCGTACAACCGGTAGTAGCTTCCTGGCTCGAGCGGGTCGGGAGTGTTGTCTCGCAGCCACTCCAGGGTTTCGTACCAGCCTGCTGTCATGGTCGCGCGCTCAACGGCGAAATTGCGGGCCATGCTCAGGCATGGCGCGCCGATGGTCACGATGAACGCCGTGACGAGCGCCGCGACAAGGGTCGCTGCACCACGTCTCTCCGCTTGCCGGGCACGCGCCGTCCTGCGAGCCGCCTTGCTGCCGGTGGCGGCGGCAGCCTTGACACTCCGTGCGAGTGATTGGACACGCGACTGGACGTAGTCGCTACCCCAGATCCAGGCTGCAAGCAATCCCGTCAGGATGGCCGCACTAACAGAGTAGTAGTAGCCGAACCGGCGCTGCAGCAGAACCGCCAACAGCATACAGAGGCTCCACACCACGAAGAGCGTGACGTCGTTCCCGTGAGGGGCGCGCCGCGAGCGCAGCAGAAGAACGAGAGCCAGAATCGATGCTGGAAGCACGGTGACGAAGTTCGTCCACGCGACGCGCAGCGTGAAGTGCCCCCCCGGCAGAAAGAGTGGGTGCATCTCGGTGATGGTGAGACCGGTCCCGGTCGGCACCAGGAAGTCAATCGCACTTCGCGCGTACTGCAGCACAGCCGGCGCGACCAGCGCGATGGCACAGAGACAGAGCAGGACGAGGCTGCACAGCGCTATCAGGAGCCTTCTCGGCGACCACTGGCGACGACGGGCAAGTACGCCCAGTCCCTTCAGGGCCGCCGGAGCCGCGATTGTCGCAGTCAGGGCGGCAATGTAGAGCGCCGGCATCCAGTGAGTAGCAATGAGCGGACTGACCATCAGACCGCCGATCAGCGTTGCGGTCGAACAGACCACCACCACGTCATCGGTGCCGGAGCCGCGCACGTAGCTGTGTACTGAGCGTACGACCGTGTAGGCCAGTATGACGGCGAGCAACAGCAGGCCGCCGCGCCAGCCCACAAGATAGAGCCCGAGCGAAACGCCGGACAGACAGGAGTAGAGCAGGGTGCGCCGGGCCGAACGTACTCCTCGAGTGTGGAAGCTATCCAGTGTCACGTTCTCGGCGCGGGCGGCTCGCGTGGCGAGTAGCATGAACAGCAGAGTCAGGGTTGAGAAGAGGGCCTCGGTCATGTGGTGGTCGGTGAATCCGAAGAGCGACCGCGAAAGGAACTCTCCGGGCATTGTTGCCAGCACGAGAGCGGCGACGGCTCCCGCGACGATACCGCCGAGGCGTCGCGCGATGAAGTACGCCGGCACAATGGTGAGCGTTCCTGCCAGCGCCGGATACAGAGCGCCGGCCATGTCCACGGCGTGAACCGAGGGGTTGAGTCCCCCGATGAGCATAGACGTAATGGCAATGAGCCACCGGGTGAGGGGGTGGAACGGGGGTTCGACTCCGTGAGGATAGAAGGTGTACGGGTCGAACGCAGTCGTGTGTGGGAAATTCGCGAGGAGGTTGTCCACCAGTCGCATGTGGTACCAGCCGTCGAACTCGCGGAACCACACGTTGCCGTCGACAACGACGTTCGGATAGGGCCACGCGATGCGAACAGCCAGCGCGATGGCCACGCAGATGCCGATGACCATCAGGGCAGCCACGGAGTCAGAGGACGTCAGGCGATTGTGCTGCATCTTCGTCGTGGGCGGCAGGCGCGATTATAGGGGAAGGTAGAGACACACGCAATGGACCGGGCAGGCTGGTGGCTCAGGTTGCGCGACGCGGTAACCGTCGACGGTGCCTCGCTGAGTCGAGACCTGGGCGCAGCTTTGCCCCGAGGTTCGATGGAGAAGTGTGATGAGCGGCGGAGCCGGCGTGGCGACCACGGCAGCAAGAACCACAGGCGCCGGCGGATGATGGTCACCAAGGATCAGATGCAGGAAGAACGTATGTCGCACGCAGCTAGGGCGACGGAGAAGCGGTGAAACTACTTGAACGTAGCAGAGAAGGGCGGGGCCATGAGCCGCCAGGGGATCGAACCCTGAACCTGCTGATTAAGAGTCAGCTGCTCTAC
>CAZVCS010000003.1:0-13146 GCA_964625765.1 uncultured Dehalococcoidales bacterium
GGTGGGGTGGTGGGTCGTATTCGCAGGGTGGGCGCATGCCCCCCCGCACACACCGGTCCATGACCTTGCAGACGCAGGGGCCGCACCGTGAAGACGAACGCCCGGATGTCCGGGGACACCCAAGCCCCACCACCCCATCGGGCAGGCGTGGGAGCCTGCCCCTACACAAGAACGGGACGAGCCCAGCCGGTTGAGGCGACCGTGCGCCGCACGCAATCCAACGGGAGGAGCATGCGCCTCCCCTGCGGATGCGGTCTGCCCCATGCCACCCTGGGTCGCGCGTGGGAGATGCGGGGTGCAGAAGGACGGGCGGCAGGCACGCTCCCTGCCGTCAACCACGGGAGCGTCTGCAACGTTCCGTCCTGTGAGGGGCGCGCGAAGGCGGGGCGGTATTGACCTTACGATTGGCAAGTGACAAGATGTGGTCACACCGGATGTGCGCGTCCGGCCCGCTCAGACAGAGCCCGCACCGACAAGGGGGAACCTGCTATGTCACGGCATGAGACCGCCATCCAGGAACCACACGGCGGAGGGGCGAAGCTTTCTGAAGTGCTCGTGCTGGCACTGTCATTCGTTCCTTGGGCCATCTACTGGCTGCTGACCGTCCGCGGCGACGCCGCCGGCATCGCCATCGCGCTCGGCATCTCTGCGGCCCTGCTGGCGCAACAGGTCCGCTCGAAGCTGCCGCGGCTGCTGGACATCGCTTCCCTCGCGTACTTCGTCGTTGCCACCGTGGTCACCTACGCCGGCATCTCCCGGCTGTTCGTCGACCTTGCCGGACCTGTCGGCTTCGGCGTTCTCGCCGCAGTTGCATTCACCTCTCTGGCGGCCCACAGGCCGTTCAGCGCCGATGAGGCGCGCCACGCCTATCCCCGGCAGTACTGGCGCAGTCCGGCCTTCATCACACTGCACAACATCATCACGACGGTCTGGGGGGGCATCTTCCTGCTCGCGACTATCCTGCTCGCCTTCGGGGCGGTGAAGCTGACCGGTCCAGTCCCGGTCGGCCTGGTGCTCGCGGGACTCGTCTTCTCTTTCATCTTCCAGAAGAAGGGCCCGGCGTACCTGGTTGCCCAGCGCTTCAAGCCCTTCGAGTGGCATGTCGCGCTCTCACCCACTGCCGCGAAGCAGCAGAACGAGTACGACGTGGCCGTCGTTGGCGCCGGCATGGGCGGCCTGACCTGCGCGGCGCTGCTGGCGAAGCGCGGCTACAAGGTGCTCGTCATGGAGCAGCAGCCGCAGGTTGGCGGGTACTTCGGCTCGCTGATGCGGGACAAGTACGTCTTCAGCACCGGCGTGTCGGGCATCTCAGGCGTCTGGTCGAACGGGCCCGTTTCGAAGCTGCTCCGCTCGCTGGACATCAATCCGGAAGGGCGCTTCGTGCGGCACACGACCGGATACATCGTCAACGGAAAGCCCGTCAACCTGCCCGGCGGGCCGGTGCAGCCCGCCGCGGCGCTGTCCCAGCTCTTCCCCGAGGAGCGCGACCACATCGAGGCCTTCTACCAGGAGGCATCCGAGGCCTTTCACCAGTTGCATGAGTACAGCAGCAGGTATGAGACGCCCCTCCCTGACCACCTCGTCGTACGGCTCATGGGAGAGAAGGCCACCGCAAACCTGCCGCGCCAGTACCCGACGCTATTCGACTGGCTGGACAAGACGCTCCAGCAGAAGCTCGACCAGCACTTCGGGAGCGACGCACTGAAGCGGCTGGCGGCAGCCACCGCCGGCCAGAACGGCACGAAGGCGGACGTCACGCCCGGGCTGCGCGCGCTCATCGGCTGCATCGGACCGCAGCTCGAAGGGCTGTACTACCCGGTCGGCGGGCCCCGCGCCTTTGCACAGGCGCTGGCGGAGACCGTCGAGCGCTACGGCGGCACCATCATGCCGAGCTACCGTGTGGAGCGCATCCTCTCGGATGGGCGGCGGGTCCGGGGCGTGCGGTCGGGAGCGGAGATATTCCAGGCCCACGTGGTGGTCTCCAACGCGAACGCGCGCGCCTCCGTGCTGCAACTCGTGGAGGCAGAGGAGGCCGGAGGAACCTACATCGACTTCGTCAAGGGACTGAGGATGTCATCCTCGGCCTTCATCGTCTACGTCGGCGTCGAGCGCGACCTCAAGTCGTACCCCTCGCTGATACAGCACGTGGACGGCGACTTCACGATACTCATCAACTCGAATGTCGACGTGCGCATGGCGCCGTTGGGATGCTCGAGCGTGACGCTCATCGCGCCAATGGGCTACCGTGAGTTCCCGGAGCGCGACACGCGGGAGTACGACGACCGCAAGCGGCAGTTGACCGCTCTGCTCGTGCGAAAAGCGTCGGAGGCGATACCTGAGCTGAGCAGCGGCGTCGTCGTGCTCGATGCGGCCACGCCGCGGACGCTCGAGGCCTACACCGGCATGCCCGAGGGTGCGCTGTACGGCTTCGACCAGTCGGTCAACGGCCGCAGGCCGCACTTCCGGTCGCCAGTCAGGGGTCTATACTTCGTGGGTGCGTCGACCTATCCCGGCGCGGGCATCGAGTCGGTCATCATCTCCGGCATGATCTGCGCCAACGACATCGCAGGTTGGACCGCCAGCCGCGAGCAGTAGCCGGCGCGCCTGCAGCACCGGGGCACCCCCGGGGAGCGACGCCGACCCGTCACCGGAGGTTCGGCTTCACCAGTAGAGCCGTACGTACTCGACGATGCCGAGGCTCGTCCATCGACAGGGACCCAGCAACTCGCGCTGCATCTCGATATCCCTGAGCCGCGCATCGAGGTCGGAGCGCATCCGGAGCGCGCGGCGCGCCTCCTCGCTGCCCGCCATGAGCGTCCGGCCCCGGACCAGGGTGTTGTACTCCTCGACGAGAGCATTGAACGTGGCAACATCCGCAAGGTACTCGTCCCAGGCGCGGGAGTAGGCGACGTAGGTCTCGTAGGAGAAGTCCGAGGCGCGGTCGACGGGGATGAGGCCGTACTCGCTGCCGACGCGGACATAGGCGACGCGGTCGCATTCGCACTCCCCCTGACGGGCATCGGGCGAGAAAACGGCTGACGGGTCGTCCCCGGTGCTGTCGACGAACACGAGGCCGCGGTCGGTGGTAACGAAGGCGTTCAGAGCGTGCCCGATCTCCCGTCCCCGCAGGTCGAGGGAGACCCAGGCGGCACGGATGCCGGCCTCTTCGGCGTTGTTGTGCAGCAGTTCCGCGAACGTGCCGCACATCCGCTCATCCGGCACGTACGGGCTTTCATCGGTCGGGTCCGCCAGGAGGAACTCGACCAGTTCGGACCAGGTCACATCGCGGGCGGACTCGCGGTTGACCAGCAGGATAGGCGAGCCGAACGGATCCGCCACGTAGGGCGGCTGCTCGCCGTAGATGACCTCGACGCTGTCGCCCATCGCTTCCGCGATGGCTCGCGACTCGACCGTAGAGCGGACCGTCAGCACCACGTCGACCGTCTGCGGCGAGTTGTGCGCGCCGGCGGCGGCAACGGTACACACCGCAGTGTGGGTACCGGCGGAGAGCGAGGTCACATCGACGCTGGCGGTGACGATGCCGAGGCCGGAGTCCAGTGTGCCGGAGAGGGGAGAGAGTGTCACCCATGGCGCGTCGCACTCGACATTCCAGTCGAGCCTTCCCCGCCCGCCGTTCTGGATGGAGAAGGCGAGCGGCAGCAGCGCCGCACTCCCTCCCTCGTCCCAGACAAGCTCATGGGGAGAGACGCTCAGCGCGGGGCGCCCGGACCAGAGCGCGGGAGAAAGCCCCATGGATACGACCGCGACAGCAGTGACGACCGCGCCGAGGGCGACGAGCACGCGCCACACCCGGCGGGGCCGGCGCTCTTCTTCCGGCTCGATGGGCGCGGCCTGCGAGCCGACTCCCGCGGCCGTTCCCGCCGTACGCTGTCCAGAATCCTGTGGGGCAGCGCCGGGCGCGCCCGGCGCTGGGGCGGTGATGGCCACGGCGCCGCAGCCCGACCACGAGCAGTACCACAAACCCGTGCCCGGGTCGTAGCTCAGCGGAGTGCCGCAGCGCGGGCAACGCATGGGACGCGCATCAGGTTCACGAGTCAACGGCCATCCCCCCGCCATGACACCAAACATACCACAGGGGGCGCGAGGCCCGCCGCTCTCGGGCGCCATGCGAACGGTTTGACGCATTCGACCTCATATGGTATTCTTCCAACCGGTTTGCCCTGCCATCACCTACATTCCCCCTCAAGGGCACTATCTCAACTTTCCCTCCTTAACCACAGGGGAAGGGAGAGGGGAGCCTCCCTTCCCCATTTTGCTATCTGAGACAAGGGGCGCCGCGACCAGGTGCCGGCACGCACGAATAGCGAGGGCCCGCCGGGCCGCCGCGTGGTGAGCGCATTGCGGCGGCCCCGCGGGCCCTGAGTACCTCATCCCGGACGTCAGCGCGGACTAGCCGCCGATGACATCGCGGCAGATCTTGAGGAATTGGGCGTCGGTCAGCAGTGTGTGCTGCACCCGCCCCGTCCACTTCACCCTGTCGGTAATCTCCTTGACCTGGTCCTCGGTGGCCTTCAGGCCATACTTGTCCAAGTAGAACTCGATAGTAGCCGCACCGCTGTTCTTGCCCATGACGAGGTGGTACGGCTCCTGGCCCACGACCTCCGGGACGAAGGCCTGGATGGTGACGTCGATGCCGGCATCCTTGAACTTACGGTGCAGGTCGGCGGCGATGCCTGTCTCCAGTTTGTTCAGGTCACGACCGACAATAGGCTTATTGCCCGGCAGGACGCGACGGGAGATGTTCTCGACGGCCAGCGAGACGCCGGCGATGCCGTCAAGCTTGATGCCGGTCCTGATGCCGGCCAGCAGCTCGAGTGACATGACGACTTCCTCGGTGGCAACGTTGCCGGTACGGTCGCCGAGTCCGTTGAAAGCGGTGTGGATGACGCTGGCGCCGTTCGCCACGGCCTCAAGCACACACCCCACGGCCGTACCGAACTCGTTGTGGGTGTGGAACTCGAGCGGAACGTTCGGCAGCCACTCGCGCAGCTTGCGGCAGATGTAGCCGACGGCGCGCGGCGAGGCGCAGCCGACGGTGTCGACCGCGACAAGCCCGGCCAGCTTCGTCTCCTTCGCCAGCTTCGTGTAGACATCCTTGACGAAGTCCCAGTCGTCACCTCGCGTCAGGTCCCAGCCCATGAAGATGGTCTTCAGACCCTTCTCGTTCGAGTAGTTCACGGTGGAGATGAGGCGGTCCACCACCTCCTCCTTCGCAAGCTTGTACGCGGATTCGGTGGCGTACGGATTCATGATGTGCTCGAGTATGGCGGTCTTCACGCCGGCCTCGAGCGCCATGTCGATATCCTTCTTGATGGTGCGCACGAACGCGACCGGTTCCGACTTGAGATTCCGCTTCACGATGCGCTTCATGCCCTCGAGAATCTCTGGAGAGGCCGGAGGCATGCCGATCTCGATGCGGTGGATGCCGATGCCGCTGAGCTGCTCGGCGATGGCAACTCTCTCCTCGGGAGAGAACGCAACGCCGACGGTCTGCTCGCCATCACGCAGCGTCGCATCGTGTATCTGTACTTTCCTGTTGCGAAAGTCCTTGATGACCTCCGGCTCGTAGTTCAGCGGTGAGACCCACCACTTGCCGTTCTCGAAGTTCTCTCTACCCTTCAGTCGCGCGACGTCATGTGCCACAGGACATCCTCCTCATTTCTTTCCGGCGCAGATGCATATATTTAGCAGAATCGAATCATTCCGCGCCAATCGCAGGCGGCGTGGAGCGGCCCGGCGGGTGCGGTCAACAGCGCGTGCAGCCCAGCGCAACCGAGCAGTCATCTCCGAGGAAGAGGCGGGCCGCAGAAGTACAGGCCTTCGCGGCGACGACAGCCCGGACGCCGATGATGCTGTCAGTGATGGTGAGGTCGCCCGTGACCTTGGCGCTCTGCATGAGGATCGAGTTCCGTATCGTGGCGCCTGACACGGACACACCGCGGCCGAGGCTCACCGACGGGCCGATGGAGCAGTTCTGCAGTACACAGCCTGACTCAATCGACACCGGCTCGATGATGTGGCAGCATGAGAGGGATGCGTCCGCGGCGATGCCGCTGCCCGCGCTCGCCAGCCCACTCACGGCCGACTGACTGCCAGCAGCCGCGCCGAGCAGCACGCGGTTCGCCTCGAGGATATCGTCAGGCGTGCCGGTATCGAGCCACCAGCCTTTGAGCTCGTGGCTGACGACGACCTTGCCCATGTCGAGCAGCTTCTGGATGGCGTCCGTTATCTCCAGCTCATTGCGCCAAGAGGGGGCAGTGCGGTCGATAGCGTCGTGGACAACCGGCGCGAAGACGTACGCGCCAACAAGAGCGAGGTTGCTCCTCGGCTGCTTCGGCTTCTCGACCAGTCGCAGCACCTGGCCATGTTCGTCAAGCTCGGCGACGCCGAAGCGCCGCGGGTCCGCGACGGCCTTGAGCAGCACCAGTCCGGCGGGACGCTTCGTCTCGAACTCCTCCACGAGAGGCGTCACTCCGCCCTCGATGAGGTTATCGCCCAGGAACATGAGGAAATCCGAGTCTCCCAGGAACTGGCGCGAAACCTTCACGGCATGCGCCAGGCCGCCGGCGACGTCCTGCACTACGTAGGACGTGGAGAGGCCCCACTTCGCGCCGTCGGCCACCGCCTCCCGTATCCTCACACCCGAGTCCGGAGAGATGACGATGCCGACCTCTCTGATACCGGCATCGGCGATCTGATGCAGCACATAGGAGAGTATCTCCCGGTTGCCCACGGGGATGAGATGCTTCGGCGTCGAGTGCGTCGTGGGCCGAAGCCTGGTGCCCTTTCCCGCGCAGAGAACAAGCGCTTTCATGCCTCAACTCCTTCCCGCGATGCCGTGCACGCCCCGCTCCGCCGGCGTGGTTCCGAGCGTCCGATGTGCGGCGAAGTCTATTGAATCGAGTTCCGGGGGTCAATCCGGCGAGCCGCGCGTTGTGTCACCCGGCGCATGACACTATAATCGGACCGGGGGTCTTCCAGCGGCCCCGAGCGGGGAGGGAGAAGTACGCATGGGAAGACTGCTGATAGTATCCAACCGGCTACCGGTCACAATACACCGGCGAAAGGGAGAGCTGCAGTTCGAGCAGAGCGCCGGCGGCCTTGCTACTGGCTTGTCGTCCTTCTACCGGAGCATGAACGCGCTCTGGATAGGCTGGCCCGGTCTCGACCGGCAGATGGAGGGCACCGGCCGCGCCGAGGTCACGGAGAAACTGCACGCCCAGGACTGCCACCCCGTGTTTCTGACCCAGCGCGAAATCGATGAGTACTACAACAAGTTCTGCAGCGCGACCCTCTGGCCGCTATTCCACTACTTCCCGCAGTATGCCGCCTACTCCAACTCGTCCTGGGAGGCATACGAGAAGGCGAACCGCACGTTTTGCGACGCCATCGTCAGCACGTGGCAACAGGGCGACACCATCTGGGTGCACGACTTCCACCTGATGCTGCTGCCGCGTCTGCTGAGAGAGCGGCTGGCTGACCCGACCATCGGCTTCTTCCTGCACATCCCCTTCCCGTCCATCGAGTTGTTCCGCCTGCTGCCGTGGCGGACCGAGCTGCTGGAAGGCCTGCTCGGCGCGGACCTGCTCGGCTTCCATACGTGGGAGTACGCCGGGCACTTCCTCGAGAGCGTGCGTTTCGTGCTGCGATACGAGTCATCGATGGGGAGGATCGTGGCCGGTGACAGGATTGCGCGGGTAGACGCCTTCCCGATGGGCATCGATTTCGACCGATTCGCCACAGCGGCTCGCAAGGCGGCGGTGACGAAGGAGGTCGCCAACCTCGACCGCAGCTTCGATGACCGGAAGGTGATACTCTCGGTCGACCGCCTCGACTATACCAAGGGCATCCTGCGGCGTCTCGAAGCGTTCGGGTTGTTCCTGGAACGGAACCCGCAGTACCGGGAGAAGCTGACGTACGTGATGGTCGTCGTGCCGTCGCGCACCACTGTCGGCCGCTACGCACTGCTGAAGCGGCAGATCGACGAGATGGTCGGCGCCATCAACAGCAAGCACCGCACGATCGACTGGGCCCCCGTCTCCTACCTGTATCGGTCGATACCGTTCCAGACGCTCGTCGCGCTGTACCGTCGCGCCGATGTCGCTTTGGTGACTCCCGTGCGCGACGGCATGAACCTGGTAGCCAAGGAGTACCTCGCCTCCCGAGTCGACAGCCGCGGAGTGCTGGTGCTGAGTGAGACGGCGGGAGCTGCCAAGGAGCTGGGAGAGGCGGTAACCATCAACGTCAACAACGATGAAGACATCGTCGCTGCGCTGGAGACGGCGCTCCAGATGTCCGATGCAGAGCAGGGTGAGCGGCTGAACGTGATGCAGACAAGGCTGCGTCGATACAACGTGCGCCGCTGGGCGCAGGACTTCCTCGACGCACTCGTCTCGACGTCGCAACTCCAGGAGGAGATGGGAGTCAGGCCTCTAGGGGTACAAGCGCGGCGCAGGCTAGTCAAGAGCTACCAGCAGGCAGAGCAGCGGCTGCTGTTCCTTGACTACGACGGCACCATGGTGCCGTTCTCCTCGAAGCCGTCCAAGGCGGCGCCGTCGAGCGAGGTGCTCGAGCTCCTCTCAGCACTGAGCCGCGAGCCGGGCACGAAAGTGGTGCTCATCAGCGGGCGAGACCGGGCGTCTCTGGACGGCTGGTTCTCCAGTCTGCCCATCAGCATGGTGGCCGAGCACGGCGTATGGCTCAAGCCAGCCGGAGCGACCGAATGGGAGATGATCGAGCCGCTGACGGCCGAGTGGAAGGACGGAGTGAGGCCGATTCTCGAGCTCTATACGGACAGGACCCCCGGCTCGTTCGTCGAGGAGAAGGACTTCTCGCTCGTGTGGCAGTACCGCAGGTCGGACTCTCGACTGGGAGAGCTCCGCGCTCGCGAGCTTGCCGCCCACCTCAAGGGACTGACCGCCAATCTGCACCTGCAGGTGCTGGAGGGCAGCAAGGTGGTGGAGGTCAAGAACTCGGGAGTCAACAAGGGACGAGCGGCGATGCGCTGGCTCTCCGAAGGTGAGCCGGAGTTCGTCCTCGCCATCGGAGATGACTGGACCGACGAGGACCTGTTCAAGGCGTTGTCCGAGAACGCGTGGAGCATCAAGGTCGGCCTCAGCGGCACGGCTGCGAAGTTCAATCTTGGGTCGCCGGCGAAGGTGCTTGCGCTCCTGCACGAACTGCTGCAGCGCGACGATGCAGCGGAACGCTCCCAGTGAGCGAGGGGGACTCTCCACGTTGAGCGCGCGGCCGCAGGCTAGAGAAAGCTCTTCCGCCCGGTGATAGCGAGCAGCCCCGCCACGATGAGAGCGATGCCGACCACCGCCTGAAGGAATTCAGGCACGACGAGCACGAGGATGCCGAGGACCAGCATCACGATGCCGAGAATCACGTTTCGTTCCATTCGCACCTCCACACTCCGAGAACCGCACAGGCGGACGGGGCACTCTCCGGCGCAGCCCACCGGGCACTGGCCCTCTCTTCGCAACCGTCCGCGTCGCATCTTGCCCGGAGACGCCTGCTGCAGCACCCCGCCCGCATCAGTCAGGAGGAGTGCTCACCGTCCCGTAGTAGTCCCACACGAGTCCGAACGGACCGGCCGCATCAGTGTCTGACTCGACCACGCCCGGCTCCCCGGCAGCGACTTCACGGCGGAGAGCATCGAGGCCGATGGCGCGTCCAACCATCGCGGCTGCCGCAACATCGCCGGTCCTTTCCGCCGTTTCGGCGGCCTCGGCCAGTGCTGTCATCTCAGAGACGAGCAACTCCGCAAAGACGACGCGGACGCGGTCGCCCACCTCGTAGTCGGCCTTCAGTCGCAGCGCCCGTTCCCGGGTCTCCTGCCGCAGCACCACGAAGTAGCCGACGGCACCGTCACCGGACCGTGCTTTCCGGTGCACTGCATAGGCCATCCGCAGGAACTGCAGCTCCAGCTCTCCAACGCCTGCCGGAGTCAGGTCGACGCGTGGAAAGGCGGTGCCGAAGACGTGCTTCACCATCGCCTCGACTCCATGCCGAAGCGACGGCGTGAACCGGGTTCGCCGCAGACCATCCGGGCCATGTCGCCGGTGCTACGCGCCGCACGCAGGAGCGGGAATCAGAAACACGGGAGCCACGGACTCGCGCAGCACTCTGTCGGTGACGCTGCCGACGAACAACCGCGATGCATCGCCGCGGCTGTGCTTCGCCATGACCACGATGTCGACGTCCTTCTTCTCGATATAGTCCAGGATCCTCTCGGCCGGTTTCCCGATTTCGACAACCGCCGTCACGGTTGACGAGAGCCCCATGTCCTTCTTGACCTTGTCGAGGTACTCGAGCATGGCCGCCCGAGCGCGCTTCTGCGACTCGCGGACGCCGTCGTCGCCGAGGTAGGCATTGATTGCTTCTGACACTGGCTCGATGACCGAGTAGAGGACGACCTCAGGGATGGCTCGCGTGGTGGCAATCTCCTTGACGTGGTCCAGGACACACTCAGCGAATCGTGTGGTATCCAGGGGAACCAGCATCTTCCTGTACTTCATCGTCCCTCCTTACGCGCGATGGGTCGCTCTCATCGACGCGCAACTCCCCGTGTGAAGACTGGCGCGGCCAGGCAGCGCGGCACAGGCCGATTGAAGGTAGCCACGTATGAACCCGAGCCTCGACTCGTTGGCGCCGCTGCGCACGGCGGCCGGAACGAAGCTCCCGGGGCATGCTACGGACGACACTCCACCGCAGGAACGAGGAACACGGGCACGGGTGACCTGCGGAGGACCTTGTCCACGGTGCTGCCGAGGAACCACTTGGTCATGCCGGACTGGCCGTGCGTACTGAGCACGACGATATCGGCACCGCTCTCCTCGACGTAGTCGAGGATCACATCTGCCGCACGTCCTATCCGAGCCACCGTGGTGACACTGCTACGCTCCAGGGCGAGGGATTCCTTGATTCTGTCGAGATACAGGAGGGCAGCCTTGACGGCGCGGTCTTCGGCGTCCTTGATACGCTCGCTCCCCATGTAGGCCACCGTCTGCGATGTCACCGGTTCAACCGCACTCAGCAGAACGACCTCCGGAATCGCCCGCGTCGCCGAAATCTCCTTGACGTGGTCGAGTACGCACTCGGCGAAACCGGACGTATCCAGGGGAACCAGCATCTTCCTGTACTTCATCGTCCCTCCTTACACGCGACGCGTCGTTTGCGCCGACGCGCATTCCCCATCTGAAGCCAGGTGCGGTGCGGTTGCGCCGACAGGCGCGAAACCGTTCTCCTTATGATAGCAGCATCGGCCCGCGAAGCACCAAGACTTCGCGCTGGACGACCGCGCCCGCGTGTAGTAACGTGAAGGCCGTCCGGGAACGAACGGACGGATGCACGGGCCGGCGTCCGGCACGGAGGTTTGACAATGGGCACACGAGAGGAGACGCGCGAGTTGGTGGAGCTGGCGCGGGAGTACTACGTCTCGGGATTCGGGCGGACTCCCGAGTTCTTCGGCAAGCCTGGGGCGATTGCAGCCTCGGCTCAGGGCAACTACTACAGCGACATCATGGGCAACCGGTTGTTCGATACGGAGTCCTGCGCTTCCGCAGCCTACCTCGGCTTCGGCCTGCCCGACGTGATGCAGGCCCTGCGCGAGGAAATGGAGCGTCTGCCCTCCACGACTCCACTGTTCGTGCCGACCGCGGCGCTGCTGCGCCTCGCCAAGAAGCTGGCCTCCATCTCGCCCGGAGACCTGAAGTACAGCATCTTCGCCTCCAACGGCACGGATGCCACCGAGGGCGCCATCAAGATGGCGCGGCAATACTGGAAATCCAGGGGCAAAGGCGGCAAGTTCAAGGTGCTGCACCGCGTTCCCGGCGACTACCACGGCATGAGCCTGGCGATGGTCAGCGCCAGCGGACACACCTTCCGGCGCGCGCCGTACGAGCCGCTGATGGGAGGCTTCATCGCCTTCAATGCGCCGAACTGCTACCGGTGCCCCTACGAGCACAGCCTGCCGGGCTGTCGACTGCTCTGCGCCAGGGACATCGAGCGGGTCATCCAGTTCGAGGGTCCTGAGTCCATCGCCTGCGTCATCACGGAGAACACGAACACCGGCCTTGGCATCGTGCCGCCTCCACCGGGCTACATGTCCCTGATGCGAGACATCTGCACGAGGTACGACGTCCTGCTCGTTGCGGACGAGATAATCACGGGCATCGCCAAGACCGGCGCGTGGTTCGAGTCCGAGAAGCAGGGCATCGTGCCGGACATGCTGTGCATCGGCAAGGCCATCTCGGCCGGGTGTGGTGCGCTGGCGGTCACACACGTGACTGAGAAGATCGGGCAGGTGCTCGCCGAGAGCGGCAGCCTGCAGCACGGGTTCACCTACGGCGGGCTCAGCTACCTGGCGGCGGCCGGGCTGGCCGGCCTCGCGTATGTCGAAGAGCACGGTCTGCTGCAGCGCGCGCGGGACATCGAGCGCTTCATGCGCAGCCGAATGGAGTCGCTCCAGTCCCGGTCGCGCATCATTGGCGACATCCGCATGAGCGGAGCGCTCCAGGGCATCGAGCTGGTCAGAGATGCGAAGGCGAAGTCCCGGTTCGAGGATGCCAGGGCCGTGGCCGCGCTCATCGCCGACGCCGGCCGTGAGCACGGCGTGCTGCTGAGCTGCCAGTTCCCGCAGTATGGCAACATCATCACGATGTACCTGCCGCTGACGAGCACGGACGAAGAGTTGGGCACAATCTGCGACGCCATCGAGGACGCGGTGGGTCGAGTCGAGCGCAAGTACGCCTGAGACAGGTCCGGGTTCGCAACGCGAGGCGGTCGGCCTAATGCCGGCTGTTGCGTCCTGAGCCGGCCAGCTTCTCTGCGCCGTCGGCCATACGGCGCAGGTAGCCGTCCAATTGCCGCAGCTCCTCATCGCTGAAGCCGGCGGTGACACCCGCGGCCCATTCGTCCATCGCCGCATCCAGCTCGGGGATGAGCATCCTCGCCTTCTCCGTGAGCATCAGGTGATAGGCGCGCCGGTCTTCGAGGCAGGGCACCCGGGTGACGTAGCCCAGGTCGATGAGCCGCCTCACGGCGCGGGCGATGGTCGACTTATCCAGTCCGGACTCAGCGCTGAGGTCCTCCTGTCTAAGTCGCTCGGAGCCATACAGG
>CAZVCS010000003.1:13156-23556 GCA_964625765.1 uncultured Dehalococcoidales bacterium
GCAAGAGGCGTGGCTCGATGTCCAGGCCCCCGAATCGCTCGCGAAGGAAGGCGTGGCGAGAACGGTGAATGACGAGGAACCATCTATGGTGCATCGACTCCATGCGGCACCTCTCCCGGGCGACTCTGCTGAAGCCGTTTCAGCTCACGCATGAGGGGCTGGAGGAAGAAGAGCACAAGGAAGAAGGAGAGCGCATCGGACACGGGATGGGCCAGCCAGACGCCATCGGTTCCGAGTACGCGGGGCAACATGGCCACAAGCGGTACCAAGAACAGGATCTGGCGCGATGTCTGCGTGACGAGTGTCTTCCACACCATACCCAGCGACTGGAACACCGTGGAACCGACTATCTGATAGCCGACGAGGAAGAACCCGAGCACCATCAGGCGGGCGGCGCGCACACCCTCCGACACGAGCGCGGGGTCCGTCGTGAAGACGCGCATGATTGGACCCGGGATGGCGAGCATCACCAGGGTGGCCGCGAGCGAGAACAGAGCAGACAGTCCAAGCGCGTAGCGAGCGACATCCAGCGCGCGATCGTACCGGCGCGCGCCGTAGCTGAATCCTACTATCGGCTGCAGTCCCTGGGAGAGCGCGATGAGCGGCATCGAGAGGAACTGCAGCGCCCGGTTGACGACTCCGAACGCGGCAATGGAGACGTCCCCGCCGTACGCGCCCAGGGTCCGGTTGATGAAGAGGACGATGACGCTCGCCGCCGACATCCGGATCAGGGACGGGAAGCCGACGGACAGTATCGCCCGGGTGACGCCACGGCTAAGGAGGAGGTTGCCGGGCCGCAGGCGCAGCGTACTGCGTCCGGATACGAAGTAACGGGTGACGTACAGGCAGGTCACGGCCTGTGATACGACGGTAGCCACCGCCGCGCCACGAACGCCCATGTGGAAGCCGAAGATGAACAGCGGGTCGAGCACGGCGTTCAGCACGGCGCCAAGTATCATGTTGCCCATGGCGACGCGGGCGGCGCCTTCGGCGCGCGCCATGTTGTTGATGGCCATGGGGTAGAGGCCGAAGACCGCTCCAAGCAGTATGACGCCGACGTATTCCATGGCAGGCCCCATAGCCGCAGGCGAGGCTCCAAAGAGTCGCATGAGCGTGGCAGTGTTCGGGATAGTCACCGCCATGACCAGCAGTCCAAACACAACCGAGAGCGTCACAGCGTTGCCAAGAGTGCGTTCAGCCCGCTCGATGTTGCCCGCTCCCAGGCTGATAGACGCCGTGGACGAGGCGCCGATGCCGACCATGAAGCCCAGCGCCATCAGTATCATCATCACGGGGAAGGCGATAGTGACTCCGGTGAGGGCGATGGAACCCACACCGCGGCCGATGAAGATGGTGTCGACGACGTTGTAGAGGGACATGGTGAGCATGCCGGCCATTGCCGGCAACGAGAGCGTCCAGAGGAGCTTCTTGACCGGCAGGTTGGCAAGCATCTCACGGCGGGGATCGGCCGCGGCGGGCGAGCTTCCAGATTGCATAGCGACCGAACAGTGTAGCAAAGCAAAGGTTGCATAGACAACCACTTTCACGCACCGTGTCGGGGTCGAGGGGTCTGCGCGGCAGGCTTGCGACACGATTTGAGATGAAGGGATTTGACAGCCGTCAACAAAGAGTTGTAGATTCCGGGCATTCACAGGCAAGAAACGCACCAGTCTGTGAGGTGAAGCACAGCATGGCAGGCAGCTTCCGTCGGACAGCACTCCACAGCACAATCATCCTCTGCGTCCTCGTCCTTGCCTCCGCCCTTCTCCCAGCCGCGGCGAGCGCCGCCTGTTACAACGGGCGCTGCCCCACGGGCGAGGACGACGACTCCGATCAGCGCGTTTCACTGAACATCACGCTCAGCGTGTCGCCGGAAGGTAGCGGGCGCATCGAGGTCAACGGTGAGGAACTCGAGGACGATGTCTACGTAACGCTGCAGGGTGACGTCGTCGAACTGGAAGCTGTCGCCGAGCGCGGCTACGAGTTCGCCGGATGGACCGGCTCTTTCACAAGCAGCGAGAATCCCTGGGAGACCCCGTTCTACAACCACAAGACACTCACGGCAAACTTCGTGCTGGAGAAGGAGCGTCTGTCGACGCACGAGGTCAGGGGCCTGTCGGTCGACATTCCGGAGGAGACCGAAGCCCTCAATGCGGACGGCAGCGAGCTGGACGACGTGTCCATCAAGGTGGTCAAGTCCCACGACGTTCCTGAGGGCATGATGGTAGTGAGCCGCGTGTACGACGTGGCGCCGGACGGGGCCACGTTCGACCCGCCCATAACGCTCGCGATTGAGTACGAGCAAGGCGACGTGCCTGAGGGAGTCGACGACGAGTTGACGCTTGCCTGGTTTGACGGCGATGTCGGCGCATGGACGCCGCTCGATTCCGACGTGGATGAGAGCGACGGCATCATCCGCGCCGAGGTGGCGCACTTCAGCGAGTTCTGCGTGCTGGCGCCTGCTCCCGAGGGCGCCGCCGCGGTTGCACCTGCATCCGGGTCCGGCCCCGCGCCGCTGACCTCTCCGGGCTTCAGTCTGAGCAACCTCGAGATATCTCCCTGCAGCGCCAATGCGGGCGAGTCCGTCTCCATCAGCGTGCAGGCGCAGTACTCAGGCTCTGAAACGCAGGGAGTGTCGCGCATCGTGCTCAGCATCGACGGAGCCGTGGTGGATGAGCAGGAAGTGACGCTCGGCGCCGGCGAAGGCGGGAGGGTTGGCTTCAGCTACACGCCCTCGACCGACGGCGCGCATGAGGTAAATGTGAACGGGCTGCAGGGGATCCTGAGCGTCACTCCGGCCGCGCCGGTGGCGTTGAGCCAGGCGGTGGCTCTGGCGCAGGAGGACGACTCGTTCCACCTGGAGCTGCCAGGACTGCCTTCCTTCTCGTGGTTGCGCGGCTGGGGCACCATCGGGTGCGTGGCTGCGGGTGCAGTCCTGCTTCTGCTGCTACTGTCACTGCCGCTGCTCAGGCGCCGAATCCTGCGCTACCGCTACGACATCTAGCGGGCGCGACTCTTCACAGGCCCACGGCCGGCCAGGCCGGCTACTGCCTCACCAGGTGACTGCTCTCGTCCCACATACGCTGCCGGGTCTCGTCTCGAACCGACATCACGAGGGACGCATCGGCGCCGATGGCCTCGCAGAAGGCCTCGATGACGTCATCTTCCGCCGGCGGACATCCCGAGGCAAGGGGTCCGTACTCTTCCAACTCCTCGCTGCACCCTCCGATGACGACCATCCGGTCGGTGGCTTCCACCTCTTCCGGATTCCCGACGATGACGGTAAGGCCCTTCATGCGGTCGCCGTAGCCCGCGCCCTTGACGTGCTTCAGCGCAGAGACAAGCTCGGCAACGCAGCCTCCACAGAATGAAGGCCCCTCGATGAAGTTGACCTCGGGATAGGCTTCCTTGATGACATCGAACGCCGGTCTGAAGCGCTCCGCGTGCGCCTGAATGGATTCGCCGACGACTTCGATGTCCTGCAGGCTGCGCACCTCCCCGGGCCACTGTGTCATGTGCCGGAGGTAGAGAACGGAGTCGGGGTCGATGCCCATCAATGCGCAGCCGACCAGGTCGACCGCCAGTGCATCCCTGCCCGCGAAGACGAGGCCGAGCATCCTCTGGTCCTGCGGCACGCGCCAGGTGCCCTCCATGGCCACGGTGGCGTCCACCACCGAGTAGTGCGCCCGCAGCACGGAGAAGAGGTCGATGAGCGAGTCGTTGATGCCAAGCATGTGGGCCGCACGCTTCTCGGTGCCGGGAAGAGTGCCGAACATGTTCTTGAGAGCGATGGTGGCATTGACGCGGGGATGGGTCTTCAGCACGGGGACGCTGATGACGACATCGCTCTCGACAATGGTGCGCGCCACCAGCACGCGGTCCATGGCCCTCGGCTGAGGCACCTCGACCGGAACAGGCTCGTCCGCGTTGAGGTACACGCAGGGAACGCCGAGTTTGTGCGCCACCGCCGAGGTGCCGCTAAGGTCGAAGATCTCCTGGGTGCCGAGGCAGGCGTCGTCGTAGCCGACCGCCGTGCCTTCGGCGATGACCACGGAAGCCGGATTCAGGTCCAGTACCAGCTTCGTGACCGCCTCGGTCATACGCGCGTCGGTGATTGCGCCGCTGCCGGAGGCCTCCTTCCGGGCGAGGTTCGGCTTCACGACGACGCGCGAGTCGTGCCGTATCAGTGGGGCAAGACCACCCGCCCGCTCCACAGCAGCGCGCACGGCGTCTTCGAAGTTGCAGTTCTCCACTCTGACGATGCTGACCTTCTGCGTCATCTCTGTCTCCTGTACCGTGTCGGTTTGCCGCGCCCGCGGGGCGGCCGCTACAGCCCGAGCACCTTCACGACGACCCGTTTCCTTCTGCGGCCATCGAACTCAGCGTAGTAGATCTGCTGCCACGGACCGACGTCGAGTGCGCCGCCCGTCACAGGCACGATGACCTCGTGGTGCAGCAGCAGGCTCTTCAGATGGGCGTCGCCGTTGCTCTCGCCGGTCCGATGATGCCGGTAGTCCGAGCGGTACGGCGCGAGCGTCTCGAGCCATTCGTCGATGTCGGCAATGAGTCCGTCCTCCGCGTCATTCACGTACACAGCCGCGGTGATATGCATCGCCGAGACGAGGACGAAGCCCTCCCTGATGCCGCTCGCGGCGACGATTCTCTCGACTTCCCGTGTGATGTTGACGTAGTCCCGCTCACGGGCGGTGTTGAACCAGAGGTACTCGGTGGCCGATTTCATCTCTGCAGCAGGCTTCTCCACAGCTACACATCATACCTGTCCGGCACGCGGGGTGTCGATAGGCGGATTCGCCGGCGTTACCGCCAGCCTCGCTCTGTGGTATTGTCGAAGAGGCGCGGCCGGACACGCGAAGGAGCAGATATCACATGAGCACGACCATCCTCGCCCTGTCCGACTCACACTGCACCGGCGTACGGGACCTGCCGCCCCGGCTGCAGCAGGCGCTCCGTGAGGCGGACATCATCGTGCACGCCGGCGACCACACAGAGAGAGCAGTGCACGAAGAGTTGAAGACAATGGCGAACGTGGTTGCCGTGGCAGGCAACATGGACAGCAGCGCACTCAAGGTGCTGCTGCCGCTCAGGCAGGTTTTCAGCGCCGGCGCGGCGAGGATAGGCGTCGTTCACGGCTCAGGCGCGCCGCACGGCATCGCGGAGCGGGTGAGAGCGATGTTCCCGGAGGACCCTGACATCATCGTCTTCGGGCACTCGCACGTGCGCTTCGACGGCATGCTGCAGGGAAGCCGCATGGTCAACCCGGGACCGGCCGCCTCCGGCTACGCCGTGATACGCATCAGCACGAGCGTCGACGTGGAGATGGTGACTCTCCAGGACAGCCGGAGGCTATGACTCCAGCGCAGCTCTGGTAGCCTCCCAGGCCTCGCGGCGGGAGCGGTCGCGAACCTCGAGCACCCTGGAGACGTCGGCGCCGCACGCGAGGCAGAGCGCCCTGATGACCTCGTCCTCGCGCGGAGGGCAGCCGGCGGCGTGCACTCCCATGCCAGCGTGCTGCCGCGTGCACTTGCCGAGGAGAGCCAGCCGGGAAACGGCATCGATGCTCGCCACCTCACCTATGACCACGTGAAGCCCGTCCATCTCCGGCGAGTAACCCGCCTGGTCGAGATGCCTGAGAGCGGTGACAAGTTCGCTGGTGCAGCCGGTGCAGGCGGACTCGCCGCGGACGATGGTGACGCCAGGGAAACGCTCTCTGAAGACATCGAACCCGGTCTTGAACACGCGTCGACGCGCCTCCAGGGGCTCGCCGGCAAGGCGGACGTTCTCAATGGCGGTGGTCGTGCCCTCCATTTCGGCCATGTGCCGCAGGTGCAGCACCTCATGCGGGTCGATGCGCATGAGCCAGGCCCCGGCAATATCGACCGAGAGGGCATGCTTTCCAGCGGCCACGAGTCCTACTTTCACGCAGTCCTCGGGATAGCTCCACAGGCCCTGCATCCCGACGACGGCGTCGAGCACGACGAAGTGGGGGCGGACGATGCGGTTCAGGTCGACGATAGCCTGGTCGAGCCCGAGCCGGTGGGTCTTGCGCTTCTCCTCGCCCGGGATGACGCCCTTCATGTTCTTCAGGCTGAGCGTGACGTGCGTGCGAACGTGGGTCTTGAGGACAGGGACGCCGATGATGACGTCGCTCTCGAGCGCCGTCCTCGCGATCTTCACGCGGCTCATGACAAGGGAGTCCGGTATCTCGACCTCGGCAAAGGCATCCCGGTTGAGGTTACGCAACTCGATGCCGAGCCTGCCGGCAACGTCCCCCGTGCCGGAGAGGCGGAACGCCTCCTCCGTGCTGTGCGAGTGTCCGTCGTAACCGGCGCCGCATCCCTCGCCGATGATGACCTTTCGCGGCCCGTGCTCGAGCACGAGACGTGTGACCGCCTCAGTGACGCGGGAATCGGTGGTGGAGCCGGTGCCGGACGGCAGTGCAGCCCACAGGTTCGGCTTCACGAGCACGGTCGACGAAGCCGTGATGATGCGGTCAAGTCCGCCCGCGAGGCGGACCGCCTCGCGCACGGCACGGTCGATGCCGAGCGCCTCAGCGTCAGCGAACGCAACCGTGTGGCTCACATCATCCTCCCCTGACGGTTCCTCCGTGACACCCAACCAGCCCCCCTGCTGCGGGCACGTGCAACGGCGGTCCCGACGCAGGCCGGACCTGCCCTTTCGCGCTCTCGGGCTACAGCGTTATGCACGAGCCGGCGTTGTTGAAGATGAACGCATCGCCGAACTCGTGCTGCAGGGCGCATGCCGCCTTCAGCCCGGTGCAGTGGGAAGCAGCGACGAGTTCGACTTCCATTCGCCGCAACTCACGGATGGTCTTCTCGGTCCGCTCGCGCGAAGCAGGCATGAGGTGGGTCCCGCCGATGACGGCGCGCACCCGTTCCAGGCCGGTCAGCTCACGCCCGCGCCGCAGGTGGTTGATGATGCCGCGATGAGCGCAACCCAGGACGGCAACGAGTCCCTTCTCCGTCTTGATGAAGACAGACTGGTCGTCCGTCAGCGGGTCGGGCCGGTACTGTCCGTCCTGCAGCACCATGAGCGCGGAATCGATGGTCTCATAGTCGGTCACCATGGGCACTTCGCCACTCGTGACCACCGTATCGCTCAGCCAGACCGGGTCGGCGCCGAGGACGAAGCGCGCCCCGTACTTCTCGGCCTGCTCACGGGTGTAGGGTATCCCGATGTAGTCGTAATCCGAGCCGGTGTCATAGCCGCAGGCCTTGCGCCCCGGGCGATGCGAGTACTTACGGTCCCAGATGGCGGGATGGCCCAGGACGTCGACCGGCTTCCGTATCAGGGGCAGAAGGCCCAGGAGGCCGCCGGTGTGGTCGAAGTGACCGTGGCTGAAGACAACCACATCCACGGACGAGAGCGGCGCATCGAGCACGCGCGCATTCGCCGCGGTCGCCGCCGACGCGCCGGTGTCGGAAAGCACCGTTATGTCATCAGTCTGGACGAGCATCGAAAGGCCCCACTCGGCAAGGATATTGACTGAACCGGCGGTGTTCTCGACGAGGGTCGTGATGCGGACTGTCATTGCTGCAGCCTCCCGCGTTCGCCCGGAGACTCCGGTGTCCCATGTCCGGTGCGGCGCGACGTGGGGAAGAATAGGCGAGGTGACACCACAAGTCAACGGTCGCGACGGCAGGCCATCCGGGGTGGGCATAGTATACTGACCACGGCGGCAACCAGCCGCCGGGGAGGCAACTATGACTGTTGCGGAACGCCGCGGCAAAGTGCAGACCGTTCTGGGGCTGATAGACGCCGTCGACCTCGGTATCACGCTCCCGCATGAGCACCTCCTCATCGACCAGACACTCGGGGGCGTCTACTTCATCGAACCGGAGAGCCTGAGCGACAGAGCCCTGGCGCACCAGCCCGTCACGCTGGAGAACCTCTCGTGGGTCCGCTATCACACGAAGGACAACCTCGACAATCAGATACTCATGGACGTCGACACGGCCATCAGGGAAGCGATGCTGTTCAAGCTGGAGGGCGGTCGCACCATCGTCGACCAGACGAACCGGGGCCTCGGGCGCGATGCGGCTGCGCTCGCGCGCATATCGCGCGCGACCGGTCTGAACATCGTCATGGGCTGCGGCTACTACGCAGATTCGCCCCTCACTCACGACCGGGTTGACGGCATGACCGAGGAAGCCATCGCGGACGAGGTAGTCGGCGAGTTCGTGCACGGGGTCGGAGATACGGGTGTACGGCCGGGCATCATCGGCGAGCTCGGCTGCTCATGGCCTCTGAAGCCGAACGAGGCCAAGGGTCTGAGGGCGGGCGCGCTGGCGCAGCAGGCTGCCGGCGCAGCCATCAACGTCCATCCAGGCAGGAACGACCGCGCCCCGCTGGAGATACTCGAGGTGCTCAGTGCCGCAGGCGCCGACCTCAGCCGCGTGGTGATAAGCCACATGGACCGCTGCGGCTATTCCCTTGCCACCCGTGAGGAACTGCTAAGAGCAGGTTGCTTCGTCGAGTACGACCTGTTCGGCTTCGAGGGGTACTATCCGGCACGTGTGGCCGTCGCGGAGGGGGCGCTTCCAAACACACCGAACGACCTTGGGCGGGTCCAGGAGATAATCGACCTCATCTCGCGCGGCTACGTCGGGCAGGTGCTGCTATCGCACGACGTCGGCATGAAGGTGAGGCTGGTCTGCTACGGAGGGGGAGGCTACGCGCACCTTCTGCGCCAGGTCGTGCCACTCATGCGTCTGTACGGCATCACGGATGAGCAGATCGAGACGATGATGGTAGCGAACCCGCGCCAGTTACTTGCGTTCAAGTGACGGCAGTATGCAGACAGGCGACTGGCTCAGTGAACTGAATCCGCGCCAGCGGGAGGCGGTCACGCATGGCGACGGGCCGGTGCTAGTGGTGGCAGGCGCTGGCAGCGGCAAAACGAAGACCCTGGCAGCAAGGGTGGCCCACCTCATCTCCCTCGGAGTGCCGCCGGAGCGCATCCTGCTGCTCACGTTCACGCGGCGCGCGGCGGAAGAGATGCTCAAAAGGGCGGCGACCGCGGCGCAGCCGCAGTCCGCACACCGCGTCTGGGGCGGCACGTTCCACTCCTTCGCCAACCGCATCCTGCGGATGTACGCCCGCCCGGCCGGCCTCACGCCCGAGTTCTCGGTCATCGACCGGACGGACGCGGAGGATTTCCTGAACGTCGTCCGCAACGACCTCGGGCTTGCCCGCAAGGGGAAGCGCTTCCCACAGAAAGGCACCTGCATGGACATCTACTCCAGGCGGGTGAACTCTACCGAGGAGCTTCGCCCGTTGCTCGCCGCACACTTCCCGTGGTGTCTCGAATGGGAGGCCGACCTCTCACGCCTGTTCCGAACCTACGTCGAGCGGAAGCAACAGCAGCAGGTGCTGGACTACGACGACCTGCTGCTGTACCTGTACTACCTGCTCGAGGATGAGCGGGTTGCCGCGTCGGTAGGCGGCCGCTTCGACCACATCCTGGTGGACGAGTACCAGGACACGAACCGGATTCAGGCCGGCATACTCCGCCGCATGCGTCAGCAGAGCGGGAACATCATGGTCGTGGGCGACGACGCTCAGAGCATCTACAGCTTCCGTTCGGCCACCGTAAGGAACATGCTCGACTTCCCGCTGGAGTTCCCGGGGGCGGCCATCGTGACGCTCGACCAGAACTACCGCTCGCGCCAACCGATACTGGAGACCACGAACCGGGTCATCGCTCAGGCGCACGAGCGTCACTCGAAGGAGATGTGGTCGACGCGAGGCGACGGCCAGCGGCCGCAGCTCATCACCTGCGGCGACGAAAGCGGGGAAGACGAGGAGGTTGTCCGGCTGGTGCTGGAGCACTACGAGCAGGGCATTCCGCTGCGGCGCCAGGCAGTGCTGTTCCGCGCGGCTTCGCATTCGGCCTCGCTTGAGATCGCGCTGGCCCGGAAGAACATCCCCTTCCGCAAGTATGGCGGCCTGCGGTTCCTCGAAGCCGGCCACGTCAAGGACGTGGTGAGCATTCTGCGCCTGCTGGAGAACCCTCGGGACGAGATAGCCTGGTTCCGCGTGCTGCAACTGCTGAGCGGCGTGGGACCGGCGACGGCGGCCGAAGCCATCCGGCACGTCTCCTCGCTCGGATTTGCGCCATCCGCCCTCGGTTCGTTCAAGGCGCCGGCCGCCGCGCGCGAGGAGATGCAGCAACTCAACGCCCTGCTCGTCGACCTGGCGCCGCTCAGGGGCGAGGTTCCTTCGACCATCGTCGAGCGAGTGCGCTCATTCTACTCGCCGCTGCTGCGACGGCAGTACGAGAACCCGGCGCCGCGGGAGCAGGACATCGTGCACCTGGAGCAGCTCGCTTCAGGATACGCGTCCCTGAGGGAGTTCCTGGA
>CAZVCS010000003.1:23566-40496 GCA_964625765.1 uncultured Dehalococcoidales bacterium
CCGGATCGTCTCATGCGCCTCTACACCTTCCGAGACGACCTGGTGCTCGACCCCCCGACATCGACCGGCGACCTGGCGGGCCCCCCGGTGAAGGACGAGGACTGGCTCGTTCTCTCGACGATACACTCGGCCAAAGGACTCGAGTGGGACGTGGTGTACCTCATCCACGCGGCGGACGGCTGCCTCCCGTCAGACATGTCCACCGGAAGCCGGGAGGAGATAGACGAGGAGCTGCGTCTGGCCTACGTGGCCATGACGCGTGCGCGCGACTTCCTGTACGTGCTCTGGCCGCTGCGGTTCTACGCGAGGACGCCGGGAGTCTCCGACCGCCACGTGTTCGCCCAGCTCTCCCGTTTCTTCACCAGCGATGTACTGTCCTCGATGGACCGTCTGTCCGGTGGGCGCAACGAGGTCCCCGGGGACGAAGGCATGCCCCAGGAAGCCGCGGGGGATATCGGCAGCCGCATACGCGACATCTGGCGCTAGGTGATGCTCACCGTCCCGCGGACCGTCATAGCTCCACCGTCGGTGCGGTATAATGGCGGGCAGCACCGAAACGTCGACACTGGTGCAGCGAGGGAGAGCAATGCCTGTACGTCCTGGAAGCCGGCGGTTCATTTTCGTGGCCCTGCTGGGCGTTACCCTGCTCGCGGGTACGGCAGCCGGTTGCCTCGGGATCGGTTCTCTGCCCGCGCCGAAGGGCGTGACCGCAGTGCTCGTGCCCGGCGAGGGCGATGCGGAAGACGTGATACTGGTGACGTGGAAAGCCAGCAGGGATAGCCGCGTCGACGGCTACGTCATCTACCGCGCCGAGCAGGGCACAGGCGCCGTCGTCCAGCAGAAGACGGAACCGGTGCTGCAGGCGTTGACGTTCGCGACGCAGTACAGGGACGACGAGATCCGAAGCACCGAGCTATACCCGGCGATGCGCTACTTCTACTACATCGCCGTCATCACGCCGGAGGGTGAAATCGGCCCGATGTCGGACGAGGTGGCCATCGAATACGCTCCGAACAGCTAGCCATTCCGGCGCAGCGCGGTCCGGCATGATGAGCACGCAGCCGTCCAATCTCATAGTGAACCTCACTCCGACGGGGATGATTCCCACGAAGGCGATGACGCCCCATGTGCCGGTGAGCGTCTCCGAGATCGTCGATGACGTGCTGGAGTGCTGCGAGCTGGGCATCACGATGGTTCACCTCCACGCCCGGGATGAGCAGAGTGGCGAACCGACCTACCGGGCGGAGGTGTACGAGCGCATCATCGCCGGCATCCGCAGGCATGCGCCGGAAATCGTGGTTGCCGTCTCGCTCAGCGGACGGACGTTTCAGGAGTTTCAGAGGCGCGCCGAGCCGCTCCAGCTCGATGGAATCGTCAAACCGGACATGGGCAGCCTCACGCTGAGCTCAGTCAACTTCAACACGCAGGCAAGCGTGAACGAGCCGGAGATGATACAGCGGCTGGCCCGGGAGATGCAGCGGCGCGGCGTGCTGCCGGAGCTGGAGGCCTTCGACGCCGGGATGATCAACTACGCCCGCTACCTGGAAAGCAAAGGCATGCTGCGGGCTCCGCACTACTTCAACCTTCTGCTCGGCAACATCGCCTGCGCTCAGGCGGACCTGCTGCACGCCGGCATCATGGTGCGCGACCTGCCGGCGGACTCGTACTGGAGCCTCGCAGGCATCGGCAACGCGCAACTGCCGATGAATGCGCTCGCGATAGCGATGGGCGGCGGCGTGAGGGTCGGACTCGAGGACCAGATCTGGTACGACGCCGGACGCACGAAGCTTTCCCGCAACATCGACCTGCTGAAGCGCATACACGTGCTCGCCGGAGTTCACGGCCGGGAAGTGATGCAGCCGGCGGAATGCAGGAGACTGCTGAATCTCGAACCCGGCCGCGGCAGCTACGGCCGGCGTACCACCGCCTCGTAGTGCCGCCATGAGCACAACGCAGCGACCGGCCGATGCCGACGCCCGGAGATGGGAGCTGACCGCTCAGCGCTACAGCAGCGGCAGATACATGGACCCGCTGCTCGCCGAGCAGTTCCGTCGAGTGCACCGGGACCTGGTGCAGCGCTGGTGGCAGGGTCCGCCATCGGCCAGGGTGCTGAAGACGGACGCGTTCGCGGCGGCCACGTGCCCGGCGCGCGCGTTCTCCTGGGACGTCTGCCCCGCGGAGCGGCTCGTCTGTGCGGAGATTTCGCCCGGCCTGGCCTCGGCGGCGCATCAGAACGCCGTCGCCCACGGCCACGGTGACGCCAGTTACGTGACGGGGGACGTGCGCGGGCTGCCCTTCGCCGACGAGGCGTTCGACCTCGTCGTCTCGGACTCCACGCTCGACCACTTCGAGACGACAGGCGAGATACATGTGTCACTTCGCGAACTGGCGCGGGTGCTGAAACCGGGCGGGACGCTCATCATTACTCTCGACAATCCCTCAAACCTTGGCGAACCGCCGTTCCGTCTCTGGCTCTGGCTCGGCCGGGGGCCCTATTTCATCGGCCGCACACTCAGCCGGCGCCGACTGTGCGATGCGTTGCGGGAATGCGGCCTGGAGGTCACCGCAAACACGGCGATACTGCACAACCCGAGGTTCTTCGCAAAAGCGGCGATGCGGCTGCTGCGGGCCACGGGAACGAGCCGGCTGGACCGAATGGCGCGGCGCGGACTGCGCGCCATGGATAGCATGGAGCAGTGGCCGACCCGCTACCTGACGGGGCAGTTCGTCGCCGCCCGGGCAATCAAGCCGGCCTCACGAACGCAGGCCCGGTGAAAGAAGCAGCACCCTGACCATGCGGGGGCGCCCAACCGTCATTCACGCGGCTCGACCCCCATCTTCCGCCGTTCCTTCGTCTCACGACGCCGGAGCGTCAGGTAGCTCCACAACTCCCGCGCGGAGTGTCGCGCCTGAAGGAAGCGCACCAGCCACCGCCAGAAACGCTCCAGGCCCAACGGAAGGACGATCATCCCGCGCCGGCTGGCGGCGTAGAGCTCGACGTACGTGCGCTGATTCCGCGTCCAGTAGTACTTGTATGGCTCAGCGCCTCTGAGCAGGTCGGCTTCGTGTAACCCGGCCTCGATCCAGGAGCGAAGCATGCGAAGCTCGTGGAGATGCCCCACGCTGTACCTCGCCAGTGCCGGCTCCCTTCCCGACCGCAACAAGTAGGCCACTCCGTCAAGGATTGCAGCAAGGTGAACCGAGACGACACGGCCATCCAGCAGATAAGCCGTGAGGTCGAGCCAGCCGAGGCGCTCGAACTCCCGGGCAAGGTCGAGGTGGAACATCCGGCTCGCCGGGTGCGTGAACAGTCCCCGAATGCCGGCGCCGGCCCAGCGGGTCTGATGCAGTCTGAACAGTCCGGCCATGCCGGCCTCGAGCTCGTCGCCCTCCAATCGACGGAACTCCTGGCTCTGGAAGGCGCGGCCGACATCACGCTGTGCACGACGGAGCACTTTCCAGCGGCGCTTGCTGATGGAATGGGCGTAGTCATCCCAGAAGGCAGGCAGCGGCACGTACGGGGCCGTCGACACCGCCCGGCATGTCAGCCTGACGCCGCTCAGGTGGCGTCTGAGCGAATCGCCCAACGCGCCGAGGAACGGCTCCTCCGAGGGCACCAGATCAAGCCGCAGGCGCAGGCGGCCACGCTCCGCCAGTCCCGCCAGGTACCGTGCCACAGCGCCGGCAACTGCGTGCGTCCTCTCCGGGGCGACGAGCGCAATGATGTTGCGACTCTGCCCGCCGAGCGTCTCCAGCACATCGAAACCGAAGCCGCAGATACGGTACGGCACCAGCGCCAGGGGGACGATACCGATGAGGCGCTCGTCCTCCTCGATCACGATGACATGCGGCGCCGCCCGTGAACCGAAGTGCCTGAGCCAGACCTCCGCCCACTCGAACGAGAGGAATGGGGTGCGCCTGCCCCGGCACGCCTGCCAGAGGTCATGCCACTCCCCGGCCAGACCGGAGACACCGTCGCGGCCCGTCACGGAACGCACACGGATCACTCCCTCGGGACCGTCCCGCACGCCGCTCACCTCTCCCCCACCGGCTCTCCCGAAGGCATCCCGCGGCGCGAGCCGCCGGGCAGCGGCTCCTCCCGCCACGACTGCCACCAGAGCACCTTGCGATACCGTCCGACGCCGTAGATGGTCGGATTGAACCTCGCGTGGGCCTTCTGCGAGGCGGTGTTCGAGACACGCACGGAGTTGTGCACGCTCGTGTAGCCCCGGGCGCGAAGGTACTCGAATCGCTCGTAGTACACGTAGGCCATCAGCCCTTTGCCGCGATACCTGGGAATGGTATAGGTTCCGCCGGTACAGGCCTGGTGCGCCTCGAAGGCCACGCGGTACGGCAGCTTGTCCACACACCTCTTTCCCCGCGCATCGACGGCCAGCCACCCCACGTGCGCGAGCTCCGGACCGGCGTAGACGCAGAAAGCAACCGCCCCGGACTTGAGGCTCCGATGTGCGAAGACGAACGATTCGCGGAAGTCCTCGAGGCCTTCGGCGGCAACCGCGTCGGCCTCATCATTCGAATGCATCACGCGCAGCTCCCAGGAAGCGAGGCGCGGCAGGAACTGAGTGCGGTCGCGAGGTATGACCGAGTGCTCGTAGAGATACACGGTCCGGACGTCGAGAACCCGGCTCACGAGGAAGCTCACGAAGGCGCCCGTCCGCCGGAGCAGGCCAGGGAATCCCTCCCTGCGCAGCACGGCGCCGCTTCTGCGGACAAGGGCCGCGATAGTGTTGCGGTGCTTCACGGCTCTCCTCCGCCGAGTCGGCCCGGCCGCCGGACGCCCTCCGACGGCGGCATGCCCCGGCAGGGGCCGCCAGGCAGTGGCTCCTCCCGCCACGACTGCCACCGGAGGAAACGGCGGTAGTGACCGACGCCGTAGATGGTGGGATTGAAGACCGCATGCGCCTTGTGCGAGGCGACGTTCATGACGCCGACGACGTTCCGCGAGCTGGTGAAGCCCCTGGTCCTCAGATACTCGAGGCGCTCGTAGTAGCCGTACGCCATCAAACGGCGTCCGCGGAACTTCGGTACCGTGTAGGTGCCGCCCGTGCAACCCTGCCCGGAGGCGAACGCCACGCGGTACGGGATGCGGTCGAACGCGTCCTTGCCCCTTTGATCGACGGCCAGCCAGCCCACGTGAGCCAGCTCCGAGCCCACATAGACACAGAACGCCACGGCGCCGGCGTCCAGGCGCCGGCGGGAATGACGGACCGCCCGGCGGAAGTCCTCGAAGCCTTCGGCGGCAACGGCATCAGCCTCAGCGTTAGAGTGAAGGACCCTCAACTCCCAGGCATCCAGACGGGGCAGACAGCGGCTGCGGTCCCGTTCAACGAGCGAGTGCTCGTAGAGATACAGCGTCCAGTCGACGGCGAAGCCGCTCACGGCGAATGCCAGCGACCGCCTGACGAGCGGCGCCAAGCCCTCCTCCCGAAGGACTGCAAGGGCCCTGGCGGCCCGGAAAGAGAGACTGCTCCGCAAGGTCATACTTCCCTCCGTCCGACGTTCAAGCCACTGACCCCACTCCGACGAACCGCAGCGTCAGGCGTGAGCTTGCGGCACGCTCGACAGTGAAGGGCAGGGACCGGACATCGGCGTTTCGGTCCACCTGCGCCAGCCGAGCACACGAATCAGCCGGCCTCTCGCACAGACTTGCGCGCCATAGCCTGCCTGTCCCCGCTGAGAGGCCGCATTGCCGACCGCGATGACGTTACGGCACATCGTTCTGCCCCGCTCACGCAGCAGCAGGAGTTCCCGCCCGAACATATAGCGATAGAGCCCGGTCCCGCGATACTCCGGGGCGGTCCACGCCCCTCCCGTCACCGCCTCGCCGTCCTCGAAGGCCACCTTGTACGGGGCGCAGTCGAAGCTCAGCTTAGCCGGCAAGGAGAAGGCCACCCAGCCCACGTAAGCGAGACGGCAGTCCGCGAAGCCGCAGACGGCGACAGCGCCGGCGGCCAGTCTCGGCTCGACGGCGACGACCCTCGTTCTCGGGTCCTCGCAGCCGCACTCGACGAGAGCGTTCATGTCGGCCAGTGAGTCGAGCACCCGAATCTCGAGTCCCTCAACTCTGGGACGGTTTGCGGCGAGGTCAACCGCGGGCACCGGGTACCGGTAGACGTAGTAGTCGCCGACGTACGCGACACGCCGCATCAGCATCCCGATGTGCCGCAGCACTCCCTTTGCGAACCCGGGAAGACCCTCGCGGCGCAGAAGCGAGAGCGCCCGACGGGCCAGTATGCTCCGGCTGTGGCTCACGAGCTCGTTCCTTCGTATGGTTCCTCCCGCCATCTCGTCCAGTTCAGCAGGCGGATGAAACGCCCCGACAGGCACGGCATGGGGCCCCACCACCTCTGGCCCCGCAGGGATGCAGCGTTGTTGACCCTGACTGCGTCACGGCAGCGATTGAAGCCGTGCTCATGCATGTACCGCAGTCTGAGACCACAGACATGCGTGTAGATCCCGAGACCGCGGAACCGCGGCCAGGTGTACGAGCCACCCCAGCAGGCCTCTCCGCCGGCGAAATCGACGTGGTAGGGAAGTGCGTCACAGCAGCCCCGGGCCCCGGCCGACAGCGCAACCCACGCGATGTGCGCCATCTGCCGTTGCACCAACGCGCAGAAGGCGATTCCCCCGCGCTCCAACCACTCCGAGCGGAAGGCGGGGTGGAACGCAGGCAAGTCATAGCCAAGGGAAGCGAAGCGCTCGACATCGTCACTGCGCTCGAGCACGAGCACCTCGAGTCCTTCCACGTTCGGAGCACGCCGTCCGTCCGTCCTGACATCGGTGTCGAACCGGTAGACGACGTACCGCTCGCAGCAGAAGACCGACCGCATCAGGGACCTCGCAAGCCTGCGTGCCGCGCCGGGCAGGCCGCCGAGTCCCTCGGTTTTCAGCAGGTAGCGCGTTCGAACTCTCAGGTGGGTCAGCAAGCGCGAACTCCCCCGCGCCCGGGCGGGAACAACGGGATTCTGCTGCTCACAGGCGCTACCGGCTTCTTGCGGTCAATTCCGCGTACGCCCGGCTGTGCAGCGGCGTCGGAACGCAGAGCTCAGTCCCCTTGCGGACGACATAGCCGAGCATGGTGTCCACTTCAGTCTTCCGGCCGCGCTCCACGTCGAGCTGCATCGAGGACTTCGTGTCCGGAGGGAACGAGGCTGCCTTGCCGAGCGCCTGCTCGACGATGCCTTCGTCCAGTCGCACGCCCTGGGCGCGAGCCACGGACTCGACCTCGCGCATGAGACCGGCAAGCATGCCCTTCTTCTCGGGATCGCCGAGAACCTGGCCGAGCGTGAGGCCATACAGGGAGGTCACGCCGGACATGGGGCCGATGAAGATGTACTTGCCCCAGACGTCGGGCCGCACATCGCTGCTCAGTGTCGCGTCGATGCCAGCGGCCTTGAACATGGCCTCCACGGGGCGGAAGGGCTCGACATCGCCTCCGGACGGCCCGAAGAACAGCTTGCAGCTCCCACCGGTCTGCTCGACGGTCCCGGGCACCTCGATGTGAGTGGAGATGTAGACTCCGCCGTTCAGGATGACGCCGGTCTGCAGCCCCTCACGCAGGATCTCGTCGTTGTCGACGCCGTTTCCCAGCGGGATGACAACCGTATCCGGCCGCATCGCCGGCCGCATTGAGCGGGCGCTCTGCGGCAGGTCGTATCCCTTGACCGGGAAGATGGCGGCGTCGACCTTTCCACGAGCGGCCGGGTCGTCGGTCGCGAGAGCAGGCTTCGCGACGAACTCGCCGGTCCTCGTGATGAGCTTCAGTCCGGAGCGGCGGATGACCTCGAGATGGGCGCCGCGGCAGAGGAAGAGAATCTCGTGCTCGCTGCCCGCGGGAAAGCGGTAGGCCAGCTTTCCGCCGTAGTAGCCACCGACGCCGCCGATACCGACGATTGCGACTCGCATGATCGAAACACCTCCAGACAGACGCTTGCACCAGTATACAATGCGCGGCGGCGCAGGTCAGCGGAGCGCCTGAAAGCGCGGCCCGTGCCCGAAACGAGGAAGGGGCGCCGACGGCGCCCCTTCCTCCACCGTGCCCGGATTACCGGGCGACGCAGCGGTTAGTCCTCGTACGAGTAGTACTTCACCACCAGCTTCGGCAGGTTGCCCGACTCCCAGCGCAGCAGGTCGTTGTCGTTCTCGTCGTCCGTGGCCAGGTCGTCGAACTGGAACCGCAACTGGAAGAGGTTCTCTCCAACGGCGTCCTGCAGCGCGTCCTTGTAGTCCTCGTCGTATTCGGGAGTATCGATGTCGTCGAGCTCGCAGTACCGGCCGATGGCGCCCGAAGGCGTGCCGTCGTAGTAGTCGCCGCCGTCCAGCGTGCCGTAGTTGTCCACGTAGACACGCAGGCAGCCGAGGTCGGCGAACGGCGTCCCGTAGGGAGCCGAGTAGTCGGACAGGTCGACCTTGACGCTCGCTATCTCGGCATCGTCCGGGATGCCGGAGATATCGAAGGTGACGAAGCCCTGAAGGCTGATGTTGTCGTTGTCGTCTCCGACGTAGATGTACTTCGCCCACGGGCTATTGGTGTCGCGCACGTAGCCGCTCCGGTTGAGAACCGCCGTGAGAGTGACGGTGTAGCTCTCCGGCTCCTCCAGGTAGCTCTCCACCTCGACGTCGGCCGTCACAGTGTCGTCCCCGTTTGTCGCGATGAGGGTAAAGGTGTAGGTCTGGTCGCCGGTCACGGTCACTTCGACGCTGTCGACGGGGTCGACGATGCCGATGACGGGCAGGATCTTGACCTCCGTGGCGCCGGTCACCTCCCAGCTCAGCGTCGACTCGTCGCCCGAGGCAACGGATTCGGGATCGGCCTCGAACGAGACTATCTTGAGCTCGGGAGCCCCGACGCTCACCTTGACCTGGGCGGTGGCCGTTGCGCCGCCGCCAATTGCGGTAATGGTGTATGTGGTGGTCGTGGTAGGCGAGACGACGACCGAGCCGGCCGCCGCGACGCTTCCGATACCCTGATTGATGCTCACGCTCGTCGCGTTCGACACGTTCCAGGCGAGCGTGGAGCTCTCACCCTTCTGGATGCTGTTCGGAGCCGCCACGAAGGAGTTGACCTTCGCAGGGCCGCTCACGGCCGGGAGCACCTTGACGGAGCCGCGAACTTCAGCCGACCAGGCATCGTTGTTGTCCTGGACCATGAGGTAGATAGCGTGCTCTCCCTCGGAGAGCGTGCTCGTCTTGAATGACTTCGTCGTGCCGATCTCTCCGTCCTTGTCGGAACGCCACCGGTAGGCTACGACGCTGCCGTCGGCATCGGTGCCGTGGCCTTCGAAGCTGACAAGCTCTCCCGACTGCACCTCGGCCGGCGATATGCTGTCGATGTAGGCTTTGGGGGCCTGGTTCAGCGCCGGCATGAAGTACGAACACCCCGGGAGGAGCACAAGCGCACAAAGCACAAGCAAGGCTCTCTTCATATCCTCACCTCTCACTCTGTTCCCGCGGAGGGCGGACGCTGTCCGCCTCCGCCCTCTTCTAACTCTAACTGAATCAACGTCGGGGCGCACACCGGGGTTTATGCCAGGCGGGCGGCTCACCGGCGCCTGTCCAGCGGTTTGGCCCGCGGGGCGCAGTTGCGATAGCATCCGGCAGGCTCCTGACCGGGGCACAGCGCATGGAGAGCAGCCAGTTCACCACGTCGACCTGCGGCCGCGTCATTCGAACGAGGACGCAATACGACGCGTTTGTCCCGGCTCCCCTGCCGCCCACGTTCGACTGGAACGGAGCGGTGCGGGAGACTATCGAGCAGGCGGGCGATTCTCTCAGCCGCTTCACGCGGAACGTCGAGGACGACCCCGACTTCCTGGAGTTGCTGCTGCGCGTCGATGCCTGCCACGCGGCGCAGGCGGAGGGCGTGGCATGCACGCTGACCGGACTGTTCCAGGCGGGGGCATCCGGCGCCCCGGCGGATGCCGGCACTCGACTCGCACAGAACTACGTCGCCGCGTTCGAGCACACGCGTGAACGGCTGCACGAGTTGCCGCTGAGCCTCCGGCTGGTACGCGAGACGCACTACGTGCTGGCCGACGGCGTCGTCGAGCCGCGACTGACACCCGGCTACTTCCGGACGTCGCAGAACTGGCTCGGACCGGCCGGCTGCAGCCTCGCGGAGGCGACCTTCGTGCCGCCGCCGCCTGACGAGATGCGCGAGCTGCTGCACAACTGGGAGCAGTACATACACACGGTCGACGAGACTCCGGTTCTGGCCCGCATCGCCATCGCGCACTACCAGTTGCTGACGCTGCATCCGTTCCTCGCTCTGAATGTGGCGCTGTCGACGCTGGTCATCAACGTCGTCCTGTGGCAGACGGGACTCGCGGGCACGCCCGTGCCGCTGGCGGGAGCGTTCGTGGGGCGGTCGGCGCCGCAGTTCCTGCAGCGGATGCTGGACCTGAGCCGGACGGGGGCGTGGGAGAAGTGGCTGTTGTACTACGCAACCGGCCTGATGCGCGCGGCGGTCGCCCTTGGCGAGGCGCGGCGCCGGTTCAACAGCGTGGTCATGGCCGACAACGAGACACTGAACCGGCAGCAGGTGGACGGCGCCGCACGGCGCATCGCAATGCTGCTACGTGGACAACCGGCGCAGTCGGTAGCCAGGCTGGCCGCCGGCGCGGACTTGAGCCCGACCGACACCCTGGACGCCGTAGACCGCCTCGCCGCGCTCGGCCTGGTGGAGCGGCATCCCGCGACCGGCGTCGTCATGGCGCCGCGCATCATCAGCGCGGTAGAGCCGCCTGCGATGAGCCCTCTTGACTACGGCCTCTTCTTCTGACGCTCATTGGCGAGCGCCACGCAGTACAGTCCCTTGCCTTCGCGCACCGGGCCGAAGCAGAGGTTGCACGAGATGCAGGTGGAGGGTCGCGTGTCGCCCTCGCGCCACCGCTTCACGAGGTTCGGCTCGCGGATGAGCGGGCGCGACATGGAGACGTAGTCGGCGAGCCCGGTCTCAACGACCCGCTTCGCCACATCGAGAGAGCGTACGCCGCCAACCAGGAGGAGCGGCGTCTTGACCGCACGACGGTAGAACTCGGCCGCCTGTTTGAAGTAGATCTCCTGGTCCTTCGGCACGGTGCCGACCGGGCGTGAGCAGAAGAACCGGGGGTCGCTGTAGTGCGTGCCGCCGCTTATCTCGATGGCATCGACGCCGGCCTTCTCGAGCATGAGGCAGTACGGCACCAGGTCCGCAAGTATGAAACCGCCGTTGAGGTAGTCGTCCGAGTTCACCTTGATGAGCACCGGGTAGTCCGGTCCGACGGCCTCACGCACGGCGCCGACGACCTCCAGGACAAGGCGTGCGCGGTTCTCGAGCGAACCGCCATACTCGTCGGTCCGCTTGTTGAAGTAGGGCGAGGTGAACTGCGAGAGCAGGTACGAGTGGGCGCCATGGAGCTGCACGCCGTCGCATCCCGCCTTCTTCGCACGGACCGCGGCCGCGGCGAAGTCGGCCACCGTCTGGCGAATGTCCGCCTTCGTCATGGCGCGACAGGCGAGGCCCGTGAGGTTGGTGTCGGACGGTCCCAGCGCGTAGCCGGTCTTCGAAGGAACGTACATGTTGGCCCCGGCATGGGATAGCTGCAGCACGATGCACGAGCCGTGGCGGTGCACGGCCTCGGCCATGCGCGAGATGCCGGGAATGGTGGCATCGTTCTGGACGCCTATCTGGCCGGGCCGCGACTTGCCCTGGTCGCTCACGAAAGCGTTGCCGGGAATGATAGCGGCGACCTCTCCCTCAGCAGCCTCCTCCCGGAGGCGGATGAGCGCATCGTTCATGCACCCGTCGTCGTTGGCCATCCCCTCGTTGGTCGCGGAATAGACGAACCTGTTTCGCAGCTTCATGCCGCGCAGAGTCGTGCTGTCGAACAGTCCAGGCATCGGTCTCCTCCTCTCGTCCAGCTACTATACGCCAAGGAGCAAGGGCGTTCCACACGCGAAGGCTCACACGCCCGCCCCCACACCGGACACCGGTGCATGCAAGACGCGGGGATACCAAAGCTCCGCCACCGGCGCCCTGTCCAGCCGATGGTGTGCCCGCATTCCTAACATCCACACCGTCTACCTTCGCCGGTGTCGGGCACACCGATGCGTGTTGTCGCGGGACCGGGTTTCCGCTAGAATCCTGCGGCATCGGTCTGTGTCCGACCGAAGGGAGCACACCCGAATGGGTTCCTCACGCAGTCATTCAGCCGTCGACACGCTGGGCCCGGCCTTCGCCATCGCCCTGTTCCTGTCTTTCGCCTTCGTACCGGTCACACAGGCGGAGCCTCCGAACGCCGCACCCGAGGTCGGCAGCCTGACCTCCTCTCATCAGAAGCTGTTCCCGACGCAGTCGGCCGACATCCGCTGCGCGGCGCTCGACCCGGACGGAGACGTCCTCAGCTACCGTTGGTCGACCTCGGGCGGCGTGCTCGAACCCCGGGCGGAGAACACGCGATGGACGGCTCCCGAACGACCCGGCTCGTACAGCATCCTGGCAGAGGTGGAGGACGGCAGAGGCGGGTATGATGCCGGCATCCTGGTCATAGAGGTGGTCCGCAACGAGCCTCCGGTGGTCGACAGCATGACCGCCGTGCCCGATTCGGTCCTGCCGGGAGCTGAGGTCCGCGTCACGTGCACGGCCTCGGACCCGGATGGTCACGCCCTGGGCTACGACTGGTCGTCGACCGGCGGGCAGACCGCCGGGATAGGGCCCGCCGTCACGTGGACGGCTCCAGCGACACCGGGTCTCTACGAGGTGAGCGTCAGCGCGTACGACGGACTTGGCGGGGACGACTCGGCGTCGGTCGATGTGACCGTCGCTTCGCCGGAGCCGCCGGTCATCGAGTCCCTCATCGTCCGGCCTTTCGCGCCGGAGTACACGAAAGAATATGACTGGGGCTACCGCCTGCTGAGGGGCAGACGGTGCGAGTGCGAGATAGAGTGTGTCGCCTCCGCCGGCGAGAAAGAGCTCATCTACGAATGGAGCGCAAGCCTCGGCACGATAGAAGGCCAGGGCTCTTCGGTGCTGTTCGTTCCTCCCAACAGGACCACAGAGGCAACGGTGACCGTCACGGTGAAGGATGCCTTCGGATTCTCCGCGTCGCGGGACGTTCTCTTCAAGGTCTTTCTGCGCGAGGCGTTCATCGAGGACCGCGAAGAAGTCCCCGGCGGCTGCAACTGCGGGCACTAGCCCCGGCGGGGTTGACGCCGCAGGCGGATTCCGATAGCGTGAGGATTAGTCGAGGGCCATCGGCAATCGACCCGACTGAGGAGGTGACACGATGTTCAACAAGATTCTCGTGTGTCTCGATGGTTCCAACCTTGCCGAACAGATGCTCCCCTATGCCACCGCGGTAGCTCAGCGTTTCGGCTCCAGCGTCGTCCTCGTCCAGGTACTCCAGGTACCCTCGTCCCTGGCGGCTGCCTCCGCGCAGGGAGCTGAGAGCGTCATCGAGGAAGAGATGCGCCGCCTCGCGTTCGAGTCCCGGACCTACCTCGAGGGGGTCGCCAGCACGATGCGGCAGAACGGCATCACAGCCGAAGCGGTGGCCATCGAAGGTTCGCCCGGCGACGCCATCGTCGAATACGCGAAGGCACACGACATCGACCTTATCACGATTGCCACTCACGGCAGGAAGAACATCGGGCGCCTCGTGTTCGGGAGTGTGGCGGAGCATGTGCTGAAGCACACCGGCATCCCGGTGCTTTCGCTCAACCCGCGCGAGACGAAAGAGTAGCGTATGAAGCCGCGGGCCGGCGCGGGCGCGCCGGCCCGCCTGAACCGCAGCGAAGAGGGGGAGGCGCCGTGTCAGAGCAGAAGCAGAGCACACCGAAAGCGGGAGAGAGCCTGAGCCAGATGTTCACCGCACTCGGCCAGGCATTCGCGGAGATATTCAACGACCCGGAGTTGCAGGCGAAAGCCAGGGAGCTGGGTGAAGCAGCGACGGCATCGGCCAGCCGTCTCGGGCAGCGTTTCAAGGACGACGACGTGAAGGCCAAGTTCCGCCAGGCCGGTTCGGCGGCTGAGGAGTTCGGCCAGGCCGTCTCGGAGTACTTCAAGTCACAGCGCCAGTCACCCCCGCCACCGGGAGCGACCGGCCGGTAGCGCCCGGCACTCGCGCCGGACCAGACGGAAAAGACGGCGCGCCGAGACGGCAATAGCGCCGGGCCACCGCCGCAGTCCCACAACGTCATCACGCCACGGTATAATGAGCCACCCGGCGTCAACCGGACAGTGTCCCGACGCCGCACACGACTCAGTGGGAGGAACGATGTTCACGAACTTCACCTTCAGAACGGCGAACAAGATCTCGTTCGGCACGGGCACCATCGAGCAGGTCGGCGCCGAGCTCAAGTCGGCGGGAGCCACAAACACGATGCTCGTGACCGACAAGACGATACGCGGCGCGGGATGGGCGGAGAAGATACAGGGCATCCTCAAGGCCTCGGGCATCAAGTCGACCATCTGGGACGAGGCGGAGGCCGAGCCGTCCGTTGAGATAGGCGACAAGGCCGTCGACGCGGCCCGCAAGGGCGGTTTCGACAGCATCATCGGCCTGGGCGGCGGCAGCGCGATGGACATCGCCAAGGCCGCGGCCGTAGGCCTGGCGAACGAGGGCCACATCATGGCCTGGATACGCGGCGGGTTCAGCAAGCCGCTGGCGCCGCTGGCGCTCTGCCCCACCACCGCCGGCACCGGCAGCGAGGTCTCCGACACCGCCGTATTCGCCACGCCTGAGCTGAAGGTTGGTCTCGTCAGCTCGATGCTCTATCCCCGGGTCGCCATCGTCGACCCCGGGCTGACCACTTCGATGCCGGCCACCGTCACGGCGAACACGGGCATCGACGCGCTGTGCCACGCAATCGAGGGCTACCAGTCAGTCCAGGCCAATCCCATGACCGACGCCATGGCGCTGGAGTCGATGCGACTGGTCAACAAGTACCTTCGCGCGGCGTACTGCAACGGCAGGGACATGGAAGCGCGCGAGGGCATGGCCCTGGCCTCCCTGCTGGCGGGCATCGTCATGGGCAACGCCGACACGACCATCGGCCACGCCTGCGGCTACGCGTACGTCTACCCCGCCACGAAGCTGCACTACCCGCATGGCTACGCCATCGCCATCACGCTGCCCTTCGTCATGGAGTACAACGCCATCGCGCAGATAGAGAAGCACGCCATGATCGCCGAGGTCCTCGGCGAGGAGATAGAGGGCCTGCCGCTGCGCGACGCCGCCTTCCTGGCGCCGGTGGCTTTCCAGAAGCTGCTCAAGGACCTGCGCCTGCCGACGTCCCTGCGCGAGGTCGATGTCGAGAAGGACATGATCCCGATGCTGGCGCGTAACGTACTCAAGAGCCCGAACCACTGCCGCCGCAACCCGCGCGAGGTGACCGAGCAAGGGATGCTCGAGCTGTTCGAGCACGCCTACGAGGGCACGCTCGCCTGCGAAGAGTAGGGCTGCGGCAACAGAAGCTCAGACCGGAGAGGCGCCCGACGGTTCGTCGGGCGCCTTGTTTTGTGCGCGCAGCTCGGTGTACTTGCGGTAGTTGCCCCTGACCTGGTCGGCCGGGTACTTCCTGCGGTTCTTCTCCAGCTTGGCGCCGACGGTCTCGGCCGCATCGAAGCCGAGGACATTGGCGAGGTTCAGGCACAGGATGATTATGTCGGCCATCTCCTCGCCGATGTGACGCCGCTTCTCGGTGTCCAGCTCCAGCGCCGCGAGGTCGCGCTCCCGGACCCACTCGAACAGCTCAAGCAGCTCCCCCGCCTCGACGTTGATGGCGATGGCGACGTCCTTGGAGTTGTGGTACTTGCCCCAGTCGCGGTCGTCCACGAACTGCTGGATGAGGCGTTTGAGCTCTCCGGTGGTGGTGCTGCTGTCCGATAGCGGTGCGTCTGCAGGCATGGGGGAAGCCTCCCTCTTGCGGCCGGGTCGCGTTCGGGACCGGACCGCAGTGTGGCTCAGGCTAGAACGAACGGGTGCGGCTGTCAATGGGGCCGCGGCGGGATGAGCATCCGCGCTCTGCCCCGCGCGGGCACGGGCCGTTCGCCGTCCGGCCGGAAGGGCGTAATCGTCTCCGCCACGATGTTCAGCGTCCCATCCCGCTTCTGCAGCACGCCCTCGACTATCAGCACCGGGTTGAAGACGCAGACCTGCCGGTGCCGCTCGTAGACATCAGGGCGGATGACGATGTTGATGGCGCCGTCCTCGTCCTCCATGGTGATGAAGGCGAAGCCCTTCGCCGTAGGCGGCCGCTGCTTCATGATGACATAGCCGGCGATGCGGACGGAGGCGCCGTCCGGGAGCGCGGGCAAGCCGGCGCTCCGCACCAGCTCAGGGTCGCGCATCGACTGGCGCAGCACCGCCATGGGGTGGTGCGCGGTGGACATCTCCTGCACGGTGTAGTCGCAGCGCATCTCCTCCAGCGCCGTCATCTCCCGCAGGGGGAGTGGCGCGCCGCCCGGCTCCAGGGGCAACTCTCCCGGAGCACGCTTCTCCGCGACGCCGAGCCGCCAGAGCAGCTCGCGGCGCTGACGGCTGCAGAACTCGAAGGCGCCGGCGAGGACGAGGTTCTCGACGACGGAGCCCGGCAGCGGCACCCGCGTGCAGAAATCCTCGAGCGAGGCAAACGCGCCGCCGCGCCGCTCCTCGACGATAGCCGCCATCATCCGCGCTCCCATCTCCTTCACGTAGCAGAAACCGAGGCGGACGCCTCCATCCTCCACGCGGCAGATGTCATCGCTCCGGTTGACGTCGACCGGCAGCACGCGGATGCCGTGGCGCTGTGCGTCGTGCACCACGACCTCCGGGCGGTAGAAGCCCATTGGCTGGTTGTTCAGCAGGGCGCAGTAGAACTCGACCGGGTAGTAGCGCTTGAGCCAGGCGGACTGGTAGCAGATGAGGGCGAAGCCGGCGGCGTGGCTCTT
>CAZVCS010000004.1:0-28639 GCA_964625765.1 uncultured Dehalococcoidales bacterium
TCCTACCTGCCGCACGAGGCGCAATTCCCCGAGCTACAGGATGAACAGCCGCCACCAGTGCTGCCCGAGAAGTCCGAGCCGCCGGAGAAGTCCGAGCCGCCCGAGCCGACGCAACTGAACGAAGAGAACAGGCGCCGGGGCGCGGCAGCTCCGCACACCGGGCACTTCAGGTCAGCGCCGCCCTGACCGAAGGACTGGCGTACCTCGAACCGCTTGCCGCACCGCTCGCATTCGTACTCATACAATGGCATGTACACCCTCCAGAGAGCCTTGAGAACCGCCCACCGGTCGCCGGAACGGCTCCGGTCCCCGCGGCCCCGCCGGCCATTCCGCCGAATTGTAGCACCGATGAGTCCGGGGGACGGACTACCGAGCCGGCGACGGCTGACCTGTCCCGGACTCGAGCAGGGCAACAGCGAACGCCGCGATGCCTTCGCTTCGTCCAACGAAGCCCATGCCCTCGTTGGTTTTCGCCTTGACCGTCGCCCGGTCCGCGTCAACGCCCATCGCCGCTCCGAGCTGCCGCTGCATCCCGGGGATGTGCGGGGCGAGCAGAGGCCGCTCGGCGATGACAGCCACGTCAACGTTCACGATCTCGAATCCAGCCGCGGTCACCATCCCGGCCACCGTCGCCAGGAACACCATTCCGGACGCATCCCGATAGCGGGGGTCGCCCGGAGGAAACAGCCGGCCGATGTCACCGAGGGACGCCGCGCCGCACAGCGCGTCTACGACGGCATGGGCGATGACATCAGCATCGCTCCATCCGTCGAGCCCCTGCTCGTGCGGAATCTCGACTCCTCCGAGAACGAGGCGCCGGCCCGGCGCGAACCGGTGACTGTCGTATCCGAGGCCAACTCTCACGCCTGCCCCTTCAATCTGCGCGCGATGGCCCGCGCGACTGCGAGATCATCCGGTGTCGTGACCTTGAGGTTATCATAGGCGCCGTCATACAGCCGCACCCGAACGCCCAGTCGCTCCACGAGGGTGGCGTCATCCGTGACCGCATCCGCTGCATGCTCGTATGCCCGGCGCAGGATGCCGGCCCGGAAGACCTGTGGTGTCTGCACGGCACGCAGCGTATCCCGCTCGAGGGTTCGCGCCACCAGGCCGGACGCGTCGACAATCTTGACGGTGTCTTTGGAAGGGACCGCGGCAACGGATGCACCGGTTCCCCGGGCGGCATCGATGCCGTCCGAGATGAGGCATTCCGTGAGAAAGGGGCGGTCGCCGTCATGCACGAGCACCCAGTCGACCTCGCCAAGCGAGCGGAGCGCCGCAGCAACCGAATCCTGGCGGCGCGCGCCCCCGAGGCATGTGCGGGTCTTGCGCCAACCCCGCGATTCGCGAAGGCGGTCGAAACGGCGCAGCCCCGACTCATTGAGAGCAACGACGATCTCCGCAACGAGGTCGCATAGCTCCAGCGTGTCGATGCACCACGCCAGCAGAGGCCGGCCGCCGAGCGACAGGAACAGCTTGTCGCGACCGCCCATGCGGCGCGCCGAGCCGGCGGCAGGAACGATAGCACCGACGCGCTCCATCGCTATGACTCCGCGAGGTCCGCCTGCGCCTCTTCGCGCTCAAGAGCGAGCGAAAGCGCATTACCGAGCGAAGACGCGCGCAGCAACCGCATCCCGTTGACGTCCGACGGCTCGAGCTTTGCCTCCCGGGGCAGCACGCAGCCCTCGAAGCCGAGCTTCTTCGCCTCCGAGAGACGCCGCGCGGTCTGCGGCACCGTTCTGAGCTCTCCGCCCAGTCCCAGCTCCCCGAAGACAACCACGCCCCGGGCGATAGGCCGGTCGCGCACACTTGAAGCGATGGCAAGAGCGACGCCGAGGTCGGCAGCCGGCTCGGTTATCCGCAGTCCACCGGTCACATTCACGATGACGTCCTGGTCGGCGAGACGTATCCGGGCGCGCTTGGAGAGGACCGCCGAGATGAGCAGCAGCCGGTTGACGTCGAACCCATTGGCCACGCGCCGGGGCGGTCCGAATCCGGAGGGAGTCGTGAGCGCCTGTATCTCAATCAGCAGCGGCCTGCTGCCTTCAAGGATGGGAACGACAGCCGAGCCGATGAGCCGCCCCTGTCCCCCTCCCGCGAACAGCAGCGACGGATTCGGCACCTCCGCCAGACCGTGCGCGGCCATCTCGAAGACCCCGAGCTCGTCCGTTGAACCGAAGCGGTTCTTGACACTTCGCACGAGGCGGTACGCGCTGTGGCGGTCGCCTTCCATGTATAACACGACATCCACGATATGCTCGAGCGTGCCGGGGCCGGCTATGGCGCCCTCCTTCGTCACGTGCCCCGCCATCAGGACGGAGACCGAGCGCTGTTTGGCGAAGCGCATCAGAGCCAGTGTGCATTCGCGCACCTGGCTCAGGCTTCCCGCTGCGCCCACAACATCCTCGAGGAACATCGTCTGAATAGAGTCGACGATGACCACCGAAGGCGACATGCCGTCGAGGCAGTCAAGCACGGCATCGAGGTTCGTCTCGGGAAGAAGGTGGATGCCCTCGCCGCTGACGCCGAGCCGCACGGAGCGAAGGCGCACCTGCTGCGGAGATTCTTCGCCGGAGACGTACACGACCCTGCTCCCGACCGAGGCCAGGTGAGCACAGAGCTGCAGCAAGAGCGTGGACTTGCCGATGCCGGGTTCGCCACCAAGAAGGACGAGCGAGCCGGGCACGAGTCCTCCGCCGAGAACGCGGTCGAACTCCGCCGTTCCGAGGCTCAGGCGTGGCGCAGCTTCAAGGCTGACATGAGCCAGCTCCTGAGGCGCAACGCGGGCAGAATCCGCAACTCCCCGGGGAGAGCGCTGGACCGCGACTGATTCGAAGCTGTTCCAGCTGTCGCACGAGGGACACCGGCCGAGCCACCGCGGGCTCTCGCGGCCGCAACTCCGGCAGACGAACGTCTGCTTTGCCCTGGCTCCACTACGGCTGTCGGGGGTCACGCGCTGTCACACACTGCGAAGAGCTGCGGGAACGAGCGCCCAACCGGGGCGGAGCGGAGACCCTCGATACTACCGCGAGGGTTCGCCCGCCGGCAGCAGTTGTGCGGCTCCTCCCGTCGGGAGCAACTCACGGAACTCGCCTTCGGACAGGACGACGAGCCGGTCTTCCCGGACGTCGATCTCCACGGTATCTCCGGCCCGAAACTCGCCGCGCAGTATCGCCTCGGAGAGCTGGTCCTCCAGCATGTTCTGAATCAGCCTTCGAAGCGGGCGTGCTCCGAACACCGGGTCATAGCCCTTCGTCCCGAGCAGGTCCTTGGCGGCATCGGACACGATGAGGGTGATTTCCTTCTCTTTCAGGGACTTCGAGACCTGACCAAGCATGAGGTCAACGATGCGACGAAGCTCTTCCTTCCCAAGAGAGTGGAAGACGACCGACGCGTCCAGGCGATTGAGGAACTCGGGGCGGAAGCGGTTCTTCAGCTCCGTGAGGACGCGGTCCTTCATCTTCTCATAGTCCATCTGCTGCTTCTGGGCCGCGTCGCCCGTGGTTGCGAAGCCGAGCGTCATATCCCTGCGGATGAGCTCGGCGCCGACATTGCTGGTCATGATGATGATGCTGTTGCGGAAGTCGACCCTGCGGCCTTTGGCGTCGGTGAGGTGGCCGTCGTCGAAGATCTGCAGCAGGATGTTGAAGACATCCGGATGCGCCTTCTCGATCTCGTCGAGGAGGATGCAGGAGTAGGACTTGCGCCGCACCGTCTCGGTAAGCTGTCCGCCTTCGTCGTAGCCGACGTAGCCGGGAGGCGCGCCGACGAGGCGGGCGACCGTGTGGCGCTCCATGAACTCAGACATGTCGAGGCGGATGAGGGCGTCTTCGCTGCCGAACATGAACTCGGACAGCGTCCTGGCCAACTCGGTCTTGCCCACGCCGGTGGGGCCGAGGAACATGAACACGCCGATGGGGCGCCGCGGGTCCTTGAGGCCGGCTCTGGCGCGGCGGACCGCCTTTGCGATGGTGGTGATGGCTTCGTCCTGGCCGACGATGCGCTTGTGCAGGGCCCCTTCCATCTGGAGCAGCCGGCTGCTCTCATCGGAGCTCAGCCGGGCGACGGGGATGCCGGTCCACATGCTGACGACCTCGGCGATGTCATCCTCGCCGACCTCGGGGCGCTCAGTCTCGCGCTGGCTCTGCCACTCCTGGTCCATGATGGTGACTTTGTCGACGAGCTGAAGCTCGCGCTCGCGGAGCTCGCCGGAGTACTCGTACTGCTGAGCCGCTATGGCGGCTTCCTTCTCGCGCCGCAAACTCTCCAGCGCCTTGCGCGCTTCAGACAGTCCGATGGGCACGCATCCACGGCGGATGCGCACGCGCGAGCTGGCCTCGTCCACCACGTCGATGGCCTTGTCCGGAAGGAACCGGTCCGGGATATACCGGGCCGCAAGAGACGCTGCGCTCTTGAGCGCCTCGTCGGTTATGGTCAGGTGATGGAACTCCTCGTAGCGTGACTTGATGCCCCGGAGGATGCCGAGCGTCTCTTCGACGCTGGGTTCCGCGACAAGCACCGTCTGGAAGCGGCGCTCGAGCGCCGGATCCTTCTCCACGTACTTGCGGAAGTCGTTGAGCGTCGTGGCGCCGATGCACTGAAGCTGGCCGCGCGACAGCGCCGGCTTGAGCATGTTGGAGGCATCCACTGCGCCCTCCGCAGCCCCGGCGCCGACGATGGTGTGCATCTCATCGATGAAGAGAACGCAGTTGCCCGCGGACTTCTCCTCCTCGATGACCTTCTTCATCCGCTCCTCGAACTCGCCGCGGTACTTCGTGCCCGCGACCAGGGCGCCGATGTCAAGTGCGACGATACGCTTGCCCTGGAGCGCCTCGGGGACCTCTCCGTCGACGATGCGCTGCGCGAGCCCTTCCACGATAGCGGTCTTGCCGACACCCGGCTCGCCGATGAGGGCGGGATTGTTCTTGGTGCGCCGGCTCAGGATCTGGACGACGCGTTCGATCTCGCTCGTTCGCCCTATGATGGGATCGAGCTTGCCCGCTCGAGCGAGCGCGGTGAGGTCGGTTCCCAACTGGTCGAGCGTAGGGGTCTTGCTGGCCGGGCGATTGGTGCGTGCGTGGACGGCTTCGTGGCGAGCGACCTGCGCCGCCTCTTCGCGGGCGCGGTCCAGCGTGATGCCGAAGTTTTCGAGCACGTTGCAGGCGACACCCTCTTTGCCCCCAAGGAGGCCCAGCAGCAGGTGCTCACTGCCGATGTAGCTCGAGTTGAGGCGGCGTGCCTCGTCGACGGCTATCTCGATGGCGCGCTTCGCACGTGGCGCGAGGCTGATCTCGCCGGCGGTGCGGCGCTCGCCCTTGCCGACAACGAACTCAACCGCGGCGCGAACCTTCGGGAGGGGCACACCCAGATTGGCGAGCACCTTGGCGGCCATGCCGGCCTCGTCATCGACGATGCCGAGCAGGATGTGCTCGGTGTCGATATAGCCGTGCCCGAGGCGCTTCGCCTCCTCCTGAGCCTTGGTCAGGACTTTGCGGGCGCCCTCGGAGAACCGTTCGAATCCGCTACTCATTCGTGATTCCCACCGCTCGCACTTTGGCCGAAGTATAGTGGATGGCTATGGGGTCGTCAAACACGGGACTGCGTTGATGAACGTGAAAGGGGCGTAGTACAATGCCGCCCGAAGGCGCATGAGAGTAGCGGGAGGCAGTGCGGGCGGCATCGAGCTGAGAGCGCCTCCGGGGCGCCACGTACGGCCCACGACGAGCCTTGCCAGGCAGGCCATCTTCTCGATGATTGAGAACGCCGCCGGTCCATACGAGAGCGTACTCGACCTGTACGCGGGCAGCGGAGCCCTGGGCATCGAGGCGCTCAGCCGGGGCGCCTCGTGGGCAGACTTCGTCGACAAGAACAGGGAGTGCTGCGCGGTGATACGACAGAACCTGGAGCGGACGGGCTTCTCCCAACGCGCCTCGGTGCACTGCATCGCCGCCGCTCAGGCTCTGCAGACGCTGGAGCGACAGTACGACGTCGTCTTCGTCGACCCTCCGTACGACGATGCATCAACCGACTCGGTCGTGGCGGCGCTCGGGGCAGGAAAGCTGTTGACTCCGGATGCGCTCGTCGTCGTCAGCCACGGCAACCGGCACCCGCTGTCGGATTCCCACGGCACGCTGGTCAACTTCAAGAGTCGCCGGTATGGCGACACCTTCATCACCATGTACCATAGAGAGGAGCAATGACATGACCATCGCGGTGTACCCTGGCTCCTTTGACCCCATCACGAACGGCCACTCCGACATCGTGAGAAGGGCGTCGGCGCTGTTCGACCACGTGATTGTCGCGGTCTACGACAGGCCGGAGAAGAACCTGCTCTTCACGCCAGACGAGCGCGTCGCCCTGGCCGTCAAGGCTGCCGAAGACATCCCGAACGTGACGGTGACGGCGTTCTCGGGCCTGGTGGTCGACTTCATCCACCGTGTGAAGGCCGACGTGATGATCCGCGGACTCCGCGCCAATTCGGACTTCGAGCGCGAGTTCGAGATGGCGCTCATGAACCACAATCTGGCGCCGGACATCGAGCTGGTCTGTCTGATGACGAGTCAGAAGTACCAGTTCATCAGTTCGAGCGTCATCAAGGAAGTGGCGCGGCTCGGTGGGTGCCTCGAGGGCATGGTGGCTGACCACGTTGCCGAGGCCCTCACCCGCAAGTACGCCGACCTGATCCGCGAGGTTGAAAAACGTATAGGCGCCCAGTACAATACCGGCACAACGCGTAGCTGAGGAGGTAACACACTACCATGGCATACAAGATCACCGAGGACTGCATCAGTTGTGGCGCGTGCCAATCGGAATGCAAGAACGATGCCATCAGCGAGGGCGACGCCTCCTACGTGATCGACTCGGACAAGTGCACCGAGTGTGTCGGCTGGTTCGAGTCACCGCGGTGTGCTGAGGTCTGCCCCGTCGGCGCGCCCCAAGCCGACGCTGACAACACGGAGACCAAGGCTCAGCTGCTGGCGAAGTTCAAGAAGCTGCACCCCGGCCAGGCGCCCGCCGACGGTACGTTCTAGTCAGAGTCCCTTCGTCCGGGCATACGCCGCTGCTATAGCATCCGCTACGAGGGTCCGCAGGCTGCCCTTCTCGAGTTCGTGGAGGGCAGCCGCGGTTGTTCCGCCAGGAGAGGTTACCCGGTTCCTCAGCTCCGCCGGATGCCGGCCTGACTGCACCAGGTAGTCCATCGAACCCCGGATTGTCTGGTTCACGAGTCTCTCGGCCATGGGGCGGGGCATCCCGATGCGGACGGCTCCGTCCACCAGAGCCTCGACGAAGAGGAACACGTACGCTGGCCCGCTGCCGCTCACGGCCGTGGCCATGTCCACGTACTTCTCCTCCGGCACATAGACCTCTTCGCCCAGGGACGACAGGATCGTGCGGGCGCGGTCGATATCCGGCTCTGACACCGAGGGGAGTGCGGTCCAGACGGTCATGCCCATGCCGATCTGCGCCGGCGTGTTCGGCATGGCGCGCACGATGAGTTGATGCGAGAAGGACGATGCCAGTGTCTCGAGCTTCACACCCGCAAGTATGGACAGCAGGAGCTGTTGGGCTCCGAGCCGGCCAAGCTGCGGCGCCACCTTCGCCAGGTCCTGTGGTTTGACGGCAAGGACCACGACGTCGGCCTGCCCCAGGCACCCTTGGGGTGTGTCGTGAACGCGTACTCCGTATTGCGCGCTCAGCAGCTCGCGCCGCGCGTCAGCCGGATCAACAACGTCGATGTCCTCGCAGGAGACGACCCCCCGGCTGACAAGGCGGCTGACCAGCGCCTCCGCCATCGTACCGCCGCCGACAAACGCAACTTTCATCGCACCCCTCACGACACCACGATGCTGACAACTCTGCCGGGCACGTAGATGAACTTCTGCACGGTGTGACCATCCGTGTAGGCTTTGACTCTGTCGCTGGAGAGGGCGAGCGCCCTGACCTCTTCCTCGAGGATGTCAGCGGGAACGGTCAGCTTGTCTCTCAGTTTCCCGTTCACCTGGACGGCGACCACTATCTCCTCTTCCTTCGCCAGCGTCTCGTCATAGGACGGCCACGGCTGGTTGTGGATGCTGTACTCCCACCCTCGCCGCGTCCACAGCTCTTCAGCTATATGCGGAGTGCTCGGCGCCATCAGCAGCAACAGCGTCCTGATAGACTCGCTCCAGACATCCTCCGACACGCTCCCCGTCTCCAGCACCGGCCCGAGGACATTGGTCAGTTCCATCAGTCGAGCCAGCATGGTGTTGAATCTGAAGTCCTCGATGTCCGCGCTGGTCCGCTTCACGGTGCGGTGCAGCACATGGACAACGTTGCGCTCGACGGCCGGGTCCACCGTTCGCGGGACGTACTCGGACTCGCACAGTGCCCAGACGCGGTTGAGCCAGCGGCTGAGGCCGATAATGCCGCTGTCGCTCCATTCGCCGCCGAGGTTCCACGGTCCCACGAACATGAGGTAGGCACGAACGGTGTCAGCGCCGAGCTGAGAGACGTACACGTCCGGGGCAACCACGTTGCCCTTCGACTTGCTCATCTTGCCGCCGCCGTGGATGATGATGCCCTGGTTGAACAGCTTCGTGAACGGCTCATCGAACGAGAGCAGGCCGACGTCACGCAGCGCTTTCACGAAGAACCTCGAATACAGCAGGTGCAGGACGGCATGCTCCGCGCCGCCCGTATAGAGGTCGACCGGCATCCAGTAGTTGAGCTTGTCCATGTCGAACGGGCCGCGGTCGTAGCCGGGGCTGGTATAGCGCAGGAAGTACCAGTTCGAGCACATGAACGTGTCCATGGTGTCCGTCTCGCGCTTTGCCGGCCCGCCACACACGGGGCACGTCGTATTCACGAACGATTCGCAGTACTTGAGTGGGGACTCGCCCGTCGGCTTGAACTCGGCATCGGGCGGCAGCAGAACGGGCAACTGCTCCTCGGGCACCGGAACCACGCCGCACTTGTCGCAGTACACCATGGGTATGGGCGCACCCCAGTAGCGCTGTCGCGAGATGAGCCAGTCGCGGATGCGGTACGCAACGGTCGCCTTACCCCAGCCCTCGCGCTCGAGCTTCGCGCAGATGGCCTTGAACCCATCCGTATCCGGAAGCCCGTTGAACTCACCGGAGTTGACGAGCTTGCCCCTGCCGATGTAGGCCTCCTTCAGCGGTTGCCCGTCCCATTCGGCAGGAGCGATGACCGTCGTTACCGGCAGGTTGAACTTCGTAGCGAACTCGAAGTCACGCTCATCGTGGGCGGGCACACCCATAACCGCGCCGGTGCCGTAGGTCGACAGCACGTAATCCGTGATCCAGATCGGCACGCGCGCGCCGTTGAAGCGATTGATGACGTAGCTGCCGAGGAAGACGCCCGTCTTCTCCCTGCCGAGCGCAGTGCGCTCGTAGTCGGCTTGCCGGCGGCACCACTCGACGTACTCCTGCACCTCCCGTTTCCGGTCGGGTGTGGTGAGCTTCGAGACGAGCGGATGCTCCGGTGACAGAAGGAAGAACGTCACGCCGAAGATGGTGTCCGGGCGGGTGGTGAAGACCCGTATCTCCTTCTGTTCGACACCGGGGTGGTCCAGACCGAAGGACACCTCTGCGCCCTCGCTGCGGCCTATCCAGTTCGACTGAATGGTCTTGATACGCTCGGGCCAGTCGATCTTGGAGAAGTCGAGCAGCTCTTCCGTGTACTTCGTGATGCGGAAGAACCATTGCTCCATGTCCCGCTTGGTGACGGTTGCACCACACCGCTCGCACTCGCCCTCGCCGATGACCTGCTCGTTGGCGAGAACGGTCTGGCACTGTGGGCACCAGTTCACGGGCGCCATGCCACGGTAGGCCAGTCCGGCCTTGTAGAGCTTCAGGAAGAACCACTGCGTCCAGCGGTAGTAGTCCGGCTGGCAGCTCACAACCTCGCGCGTCCAGTCGTAGATGGAACCCATGCTGCGAAGCTGAGTGCGCATGCGCTCTATGTTGCCAATCGTCCAGGTGTAGGGATGTATGCCCCGCTTGATGGCGGCGTTCTCAGCCGGCAATCCGAACGCGTCGAAGCCCATCGGATGCATGACGTTGTAGCCCTGCATCCGCTTGAACCGCGCACGGACGTCCGACGGCGCCATGGCGTACCAGTGGCCGATGTGAAGGTCTCCGGACGGATAGGGAAACATCGTGAGCGCGTAGTACTTGGTGCGCTTCGGGTCTTCGGTAACCTCATAAAGGTGGTCCACCGCCCACCTGTCTTGCCACTTCTTCTCGATATCCTGGGGAACGTACTTGCTGGTCATAACCGACGATTGTAGCCGAACCTGCGGCAAATGGGAAGGGCGTACGAAGCCTCATGTTATGTCAGTTGCATCGAGGCGCGTGGGGCGGCCGCCGGCGAGTCCGTTCCCTGCGCGCGGCAGAGAACGCGTGGTGGTAGAATGGACAGACACAACGTACGTTCACGAACCTTCGACGGAGGAGAGCCATGAACGTCAATCGTCTCACCGACAAGGCACGCGACGCTCTCGTTGAAGCACAGCAGGAGGCGGCGCGGCGCGAACACACACAGGTGGAACCGGAGCACCTGCTGTACGCCCTCGTGCGCCAGCAGGAAGGCGTGGTCCCACAGGTGCTACAGCGGCTGGGGGTGACGCCTCGTGCACTGGAAGTCCGGCTTGAGAGTTCGCTCGACACGCTGCCCAAGGCGCACGGTCCGGCGCAGGTATACGCCTCCCGCGAACTGGAGGGCGTCCTGGACCGCGCCGAGAAGGAAGCAGCCTCGTTCAAGGACGAGTACACGAGCGCAGAGCACCTGCTGCTTGCGATGCTCGATGCGCAGACCGGCAGCGCTGCCGCGGCGCTGCGCGAGAACGGCATCACGAAGGACCGCATCCTCCAGGTGCTGGCCGGGATACGGGGCGGTCAGCGGGTGACGGACCAGAACCCCGAAGCCAAGTACGAGGCGCTGGAGAAGTACGGCCGGGACCTGACGGAGATGGCGCGGAGAGGCAAGCTCGACCCGGTCATCGGCAGGGACGAGGAGATCCGCCGCGTCGTACAGGTGCTGTCGCGCCGGACCAAGAACAATCCGGTGCTGATAGGCGACCCGGGCGTTGGCAAGACGGCGATAGCTGAAGGTCTCGCACAGCGCATCGTCCGGGGGGACGTACCCGAGGGGCTGAAGAACAAGCGCATCGTGGCGCTCGACATGGGGGCGCTCGTCGCCGGGGCCAAGTACCGGGGAGAGTTCGAGGAACGCCTCAAGGCCGTGCTCAAGGAAGTACAGCAGTCGGAAGGCAACACCATCCTCTTCATCGACGAGTTGCATACGGTTGTCGGCGCCGGCGCCGCGGAAGGCGCGATGGACGCCTCGAACATGCTGAAGCCCATGCTGGCTCGGGGAGAGCTTCACTGCATCGGCGCCACGACGTCGACGGAGTACCGCAAACACATCGAGAAGGACGCCGCTCTCGAACGCCGCTTCCAGCCGGTGCAGGTAGGCGAGCCATCGGTTGAAGACACCATCTCCATACTTCGCGGTCTGAGGGAACGCTACGAGGTGCACCACGGCGTACGGATAAAGGACTCGGCGCTCGTGGCTGCAGCAGTGCTGTCGAGCCGCTACATCAGCGACCGGTTCCTGCCGGACAAGGCAATCGACCTCGTCGACGAAGCTGCCGCCCGGCTCCGTACTGAGATAGACAGCGTCCCGGCGGAGTTGGACGAGGTTCAGCGCCGTCTCACCCAACTCGAGGTGGAGAAGGAAGCGCTGAAAAAGGAGAAGGATCTCGCATCGAGGAACCGGCTCGCCCAGATGGAGAAGGAGCTGGCGAACCTTCGCGAGGAGGCGAACGCGCTTCGCGCCAGGTGGCAGAGAGAGAAGGAAGGGATACAGTCCCTCCAGCAGCTCAAGGAGCGGCTGGAGCGGGTAAGGATGGATGTCGACCGCGCCGAACGTGCGGGAAACCTCGAGCAGGCGGCCCAGCTCAAGTACGGCACGCTGGTTGAGATGGAGAAGGAGCTGAAGCGAAGGGAGGAGCAGCTCTCGTCGGCCAAAGGACAGCAGCTTCTGAAAGAAGAGGTGGACGAAGAGGACATCGCGGAGGTCGTGGCCAGATGGACTGGAATCCCGGTAAGCCGGCTGATGGAGGGAGAGGTAGAGAAGCTGCTGCGGATGGAAGACCGGTTGCACGACCGGGTCGTCGGACAGGATGAAGCCATCCGGGCAGTGGCAAACGCCGTCCGTCGCGCCCGAGCGGGGCTTCAGGACCCTGACCGCCCCCTCGGCAGCTTCATCTTCCTGGGCCCGACCGGCGTCGGAAAGACCGAGCTGGCCAGGGCGCTGGCTCAGTTCCTGTTCGATGACGAACGCTCGATGATACGCATGGACATGTCCGAGTACATGGAGAAGCACACCGTCGCCCGGCTCATCGGCGCGCCTCCAGGCTACGTCGGCTACGAGGAGGGCGGACAACTCACAGAGGCGGTGCGCCGGCGTCCGTACTCCGTCGTCCTTCTCGATGAGATAGAGAAGGCGCACCCTGATGTCTTCAATGTGTTGCTGCAGATACTGGATGACGGACGGCTGACCGACGGACACGGCCGGACAGTGGACTTCAAGAACACGGTCCTCATCATGACCAGCAACCTGGGAAGCCAGTGGATAGTGGACATGAAGCCGGGCCAGGAAGAGCAGATGCGGGAGCGCGTGATGGAAGCGCTCAGGGCCAACTTCCGGCCCGAGTTCCTCAACCGGGTCGACGAGACAATTATCTTCCGGCAGCTCGGCGAGGACGAGATACGCCGTATCGTCGATCTGCAGTTTGCCGCTCTCAAGCGGCGGCTCGCAGACCGTCGCATCGACGTGGTCCTCGATGACGGCGCGCGGAACATCCTTGTGAAGGAAGGCTTCGACCCCGCCTATGGCGCCCGGCCTCTCAAACGGACAATCCAGAGACTGGTGCTTGACCCGCTGGCGATGAAGGTGCTGCAGGGCGAGTTCCGCGATGGCGACACCATTGCAGTCAGCGGGACAGACGGCGAGCTTGTGTTCTCGGCCTCACGCCGAACGGAGCCCCAGCAACAGGAAGGAACACAGGGACACAAGGGCTCCGCATGAGCGTCGAGCGGGACGACAGCGGGCAGAGGGAGTGAGATGGCGATAGCAGACACTGAGACCGACAGTCTGTGCATCAACACGATACGCACGCTGTCAATCGACGCCGTGCAGGCCGCGAAGTCCGGGCACCCCGGGGCGCCCCTCGGGGCCGCAGCCATGGCGTACGTGCTGTGGTCTCGTCATTTGAAGCACAACCCCAGGAATCCATCGTGGCCCGACCGCGACCGCTTCGTGCTCTCGGCCGGGCATGCTTCGGCTCTGCTCTACTCGTTGCTGCATCTCACCGGATACGACCTGGACCTCAATGAGCTGCGTCGCTTCCGCCAATGGGGCAGCAAAGCGGCAGGCCATCCGGAGCGGGGCCTGGCGCCGGGCGTCGAGACGTCAACCGGTCCGCTGGGCCAGGGATTCGCCAATGCCGTGGGAATGGCCATCGCGGAACGACAACTCGCGGCGCGCTTCAACAGACCCCAGCACGAGATAGTCTCTCACTACACGTACTGCATGGTCTCCGACGGAGACCTTGAAGAGGGCATCTCGGCCGAGGCAGCGTCGCTTGCCGGTACGCTGAAGCTGGGTCGACTCATCGTCCTGTATGACTCAAACAGCATCTCGATAGAGGGGCCGACGGATGTGACCTTCACCGAGGACGTCGCCGCGCGATTCAGGGCGTACAACTGGCACGTTGTGGGGCCGATCGACGGTCTGAGCGTGGATGAAGTGGACGCCGCCATCCGCGCATCCCGGGAGGAGTTCTCACGGCCAAGCCTCATCGTCTGCCGGACCATCATCGGCTACGGCAGCCCGAACAAGGCGGGGAGCGCCGCGTCGCATGGCGAGGCTCTCGGCGAAGAGGAGACGCGGCTGACCAAGCGGCAGCTCGGTTGGCCGTACGAGGAGCCCTTCACAGTTCCGCCGCAGGCACGCGAGGTCATGCGGCAAGCAGTATCCCGGGGAGCAGAGCTGGAGAGCCATTGGCGCGCAGCGTACGCCGCCTACGGCACAGCGTTCCCCGCGGAGGCGGCGCAACTGGAACAGGCGCTTGAGGGACGCCTGCCCGACCAGTGGGGGCGGCTGCTGGAGCATGTGAAGATCGACGCCGAACCGGTCGCGACGCGCGTGACGGCAGGCAAAGCACTCAATGCGCTGGCAGCCGGCATCCCGTCACTCACCGGTGGGAGCGCCGACCTGTCGCCGTCCACCAAGACGACCATCGCCGGCGGCGGCGATTTCGGCCCCGGCAACTACGCGGGACGCAACTTGCGCTTCGGTGTCCGGGAGCACGCGATGGGTGCTATCTGCAACGGAATGGCGCTCCATGGCGGTACGATTCCGTATGCATCCACGTTCCTCGTGTTCTACGACTACATGCGTCCGGCTGTGCGCCTGGCGGCGCTGATGCATCTGCATGTCACCTTCGTGTTCACGCACGACTCCATCGGGGTGGGCGAGGACGGCCCAACCCACCAGCCTATCGAGCATGTGTTCGGCCTTCGCTCCGTGCCGGGACTCACCGTCATCCGGCCGGCGGACGCGGCGGAAGCAGTCGAGGCGTGGCGCGCGGCCATCGCGAACAACTCGGGGCCGACAGCACTCGTCCTCACACGGCAGAACTTGCCGGCTCTTGACCGGGGTCGCGGTTTACCGGCGACAGAGTTGGCGAAAGGCGCCTATGTACTGCGGGACACCCCGGGGCGCCCTGACGCGATACTCATCGCCACCGGCTCTGAGGTCAGCACAGCCATGGAGTCCGCCGGACAGCTTGCTGCACAGGGCATCGCCGCAAGAGTCGTGTCGATGCCTTCCTGGGAGCTGTTCGAGAGGCAACCGCGCGCCTATCGCGATGCGGTGTTGCCCCCGGAGGTTGTCCTTCGCGTCTCCATCGAAGCCGGAAGCACGCTGGGCTGGGAGCGTTATGTTGGCACCAAGGGGCGCGCCATCGGCCTCGACAGGTTCGGGTGTTCGGCGCCCGGAGGTGAACTCTTTCGCCGATTCGGACTGACAGCCGACAGAGTGACGAGTGACGTTATCGGATTGATGAAGGGAGAGAGCAGATGAGGCTACGTGTCGCGATCGGAGCGGACCACGGCGGATTCGAGCTCAAACAGGAACTGATTCGTCGTCTCGGGCAGAACGTCGACGTATCGGACATGGGTGCGCGCGTCTACGACCCGCACGACGACTATCCGGACTACGTCGTGCTGGTCGGGCGCTCTGTGGCCAGAGGCGAGGTTGACCGCGGCATCCTCATCTGCGGCAGCGGCGTCGGCGCCTGCGTGGCCGCCAACAAGATACCCGGCGTACGCGCCAGCGTCTGCCACGATACGTACTCCGCTCACCAGGGAGTCGAGCACGACGACCTCAACGTGCTATGCCTCGGCGCCCGCGTCGTCGGCGTGGAGGTGGCGACGGAGCTTGCGGTTGCCTTTCTCATGGCCCGGTTCACGGGCGAGGAGAGGCACCTGCGTCGCCTCGAGAAGGTGAAGGAACTCGAGGTTCAACGTGAGAGTGCGGACAGAGATGACCGTCAAGCCGTTCCGGAGGAGAAAGCATCTCACGGCAAAGAAGCCTCCCCAGAAGAAGATGAGGACGAGGACATGAAGGCCGGACCCGGGGAGGGAGAAGAGGCGGAGGAAGAGGACAACGAGAGGGAGGAGAGCGAGAGCGGCGACAACGAAGACGAACTGGACGAGGAGGAGGAGGAGGAGGAGGAGGAGGACGAAGATGCGGATGCGGATGAGGAGGATGAGGATGAAGATGAGGATGAGGAGGATGAGGCAGACGAAGATGAGGATAAGGAAGATGACGGGAGCAAGCGGTGAGCAGTGAGGGGCGGGGGGCGGCGCGGCTGTGCGGCGATGTTCTGACATCGGTTCGGGACTGTCTGGCCGAGGTGCAGAGGACCGACCTGGTTCGCCGGCTGTGGGCCGGCGACACGTCGCTCTGGCCCGGCGATGCTGTTGAATCCGCCAGCCGCCTTGGCTGGCTGTGCCTTCCCGAGACAATGCGGACTCAAGAAGGCCTGCTGCGAACATACTCAGCCGGGATAGCACACGATGGCATTCGCGACGTGGTGCTGCTGGGAATGGGCGGGAGCAGTCTGGGGGCAGAAGTTCTGAACCAGGTGTTCGGCCCCGCGGCAGGCTATCCGCGGCTGCATGTCCTGGATTCGACAGCTCCGGGCGCCATCAGGGCCGTGAAGGACGCCATCGATTTCGCCCGAGCGCTGTTCATCGTCTCGTCCAAGTCCGGCAGCACGCTTGAGCCGAATCTGCTGTACGAGTTCTTCGCCGCCGAGGCGGCGGCCGGGACCGGCCGCGACGCGGCACGCCAATTCGTCGCCATCACCGACGCAGGCACATCTCTCGGACGGCTGGCGCTCGAGTCCGGCTTCCGGACCCTCTTCACGAACCCTTCGAACGTCGGTGGGCGCTACTCCGTGCTCTCTCTGTTCGGTTTGGTTCCGGGGGCGACGCTCGGCATGGACCTGTCTCTGCTGCTGGCGCGTGCCGCCCGAATGGCACTGCAGTGCGGGCCGGATGCTCCGGCGGATGCGAATCCGGGCGGGTTTCTTGGCGCCTACCTTGCCGGCTGCGCGCGAGTCGGTCGAGACAAGCTCACATTCATCACATCTCCTGCGCTCGCCAGCTTCGGGCTGTGGGCGGAGCAACTCGTCGCGGAGAGCACCGGCAAGAACGGCAAGGGCATCGTCCCGGTCGTCGGAGAGCCCGTGCTTGAGGCGGTGGAGTACGCCTCCGACCGTATGTTCGTGTACCTCCGTCTGAGGGACGATGACAACGACGCATCCGACAACATGACATGGCGCCTCTCAGATGCGGGGTTCCCCTGTCTGACAATCGATGCCGAGGACGCCTACGCGCTGGGAAGCGAGTTCTTCCGCTGGGAGTTCGCCACGGCTGTTGCAGGTGCTTTGCTCGGCGTGAACCCGTTCGACCAGCCGGATGTTCAGAGCGCGAAGGACGCGAGCTCGAGGGTCCTGGCGCACTACACGGCTCATGGCGCCCTGCCGTCCATCGAGGCATCGACGACGCTGGCCGGCGTATCGGCACGCCTCCGCCCGGGCGCGTATCTCGGCATCATGGCCTACTTGCGCCAGCGGCCCGAGACGGATGAGGTCTTCGGGCGGTTGCGCCAGAGGCTCGGGGCACGGCACCGCGTGAGCACGACAGCGGGATACGGCCCGCGGTTCCTGCACTCGACAGGCCAGCTCCACAAGGGAGGACCGGACGAGGGAGTGTTCCTTCAGATTGTGAGTTCGCACCCGGACGACCTCACCATCCCCGGCAGGGGCTACTCCTTCGGTGTTGTCGTCGATGCGCAGGCAATGGGTGACCTTGAGGCCCTGGTGAAGCTGGGCCGCCCGGTGGCGAGGATAGCCGTCGAGCGGGATGAACCAGAGTTGCTTGAACACGCGCTCGCGTCGCTGTCCTGAGGCGCCCCGAGCGAATCGGGCGGCTCTACGAAGCCGCGCGCAGAAGATCGCTGAGCCTGGCGTAGCTGGCGGCCGGGTCTGGTTGCCCGAAGACTGCGCTGCCGATACACACGGTGTCGACGCCGTATCCGGCCACCTGCAGCAGGTTGGCTTCCTTGATGCCGCCATCGACGCCGATCTCGATGCAAGGGCACAAGGCGCGCACCTCACTCACCTTCTCCATAACGTCTGGCACAAAAGGAGCGCCGTAGTAGCCCGGGTACACGGTCATCAGCAGAACGCAATCCACGGAAGAGAGGATTGACTCGACGGCGGCGACCGGCGTGGGTGGGTTCAGCGCCACACCAACGCCCAGCCCGAGAGCACGCGCTCGCAGGCAGACCTGCTCCGCTGCGTCCGCCGACTCCGCATGGAAGATGACCCGCGTCGCACCCGCGCGCGTGAAGGACTCAAGATGGAGTAGAGGATGCGCGACCATCAGGTGCGCCTCCCACTTGAACCTGATGTCCTGTCGCTGCAGTTCCTCCACTGTCACGCTGACGGTGGGTACGAACACACCGTCCATGATGTCGACCTGCACGAAGGGGGCGAAGCTGTTCGCGAGCGCGACCATGCGTGAGAGCGAAGGCTCGCTGTCAGTCAAGAGTGCGGGGACAACTCTGACCTGCCGTCTCACTATCGCCTCTCAATGCCGACGACCACGTACGGCACGGAGCCGGGTCGGAGGGAGGATGAAGTGCGGGGAAGGAAGGAATTGGTGGAGCTGATGGGATTCGAACCCACTACCTCTTGACTGCCAGTCAAACGCTCTCCCGATTGAGCTACAGCCCCACCGAACCCGTGAAATATACCGTATCTCACGGTGCGAGCACAAGTCAGATCGACAGGCCGAGCCACTGCAGCACCGTACGCATCCCGAAGTAGCCCAGATAGGCAAGCAACAGATTCTTCAGCATCCGCCCCGCCAGGGTCAGGAGAAAGAACCTGCCGATGCGAACACGCAGCACGCCCATCCAGACGGCAAAGGGGTAATAGATGGGGTTGACGAGCGCCGCCATGATGAATATGGCTTTGGAGCCGTGCCTCTGAATCAGCCCTGAGAAACGCGACTCGAACGACGCATCGAGCAGCAGTCCACGCCCACCGTAGCCGGTGAGATAGGCGCCAACGGCGCCTGTCGCCTCGCCGAACCCGGCGACGACGCCGACGAGGGCAGGATGCAGCACGCCGCCGAGTGTGAACGTTATTACCGGCCCCATGCCAGGCAGAACAAACGTTCCGCTTGCCAGCACGTTGACAAGGAAGAGGCCGACGTAGCCCCAGTGGGACACCTGGTCGACGAATCCTCTATGCCGGACGATGAGAACGCAGAGGACGATGGTTGCGCAGACGGACAGGGCTGCAAACAGTTGCTCGCGCTTGCGGCTTTGGCCCTCCACAACGCGCCATTATACCCGACGGCTCGCGGACAACGCGTGTCCGCGGAGCCGGCAGCTATACGGCTGCCGAGTCGAACTTCAGAGCCCCATCGCGAACAGTGACCGTGACACGGTCGCCCTCCTTTATCTCGCCGGCGAGCAGGCGGGAGGAGAGCGGGTTCTCCACGTACCTCTCTATCACACGTCTCAGCGGGCGGGCGCCGTACACAGGATCGTAGCCGGCGTGGACCAACCAGGCTTTGGCATCATCGTCGACATCAAGGCTGACCCGGCGCTCCGCGAGAAGCGCGGCGGTTGAGCGCAACATGAGGTCCACGATCTTGCGGAGGTGCTCTTCCTTCAGGGGGTGGAAGATGACAACATCGTCGATACGGTTGAGCAACTCAGGGCGGAACGTCTTCTTCAGCTCCGACTCGATGCTTCGGCGCATGTCCGCTTCGCCCAGTTCATCGCCACGGGCGAACCCGATGGCCTGCCGCTGGAAATCCGCCGTGCCCAGGTTGCTCGTCATGATGACGACAACGTTCCGGAAATCCACGGTGCGGCCATGGCCGTCCGTCAGCCTGCCGTCCTCGAGGAGCTGAAGCAGGATATTGAACACATCGGGATGCGCCTTCTCGATCTCATCAAGCAAGAGCACGCGATAGGGCCTGCGCCTCACGGCCTCCGTCAGTTGACCGCCCTCATCGTAACCAACGTAGCCGGGCGGCGCGCCGACGAGCCGGGACACAGTGTGCTTCTCCATGTACTCGGACATATCCAGCCGCACCATGGCGTCCTCGTCGTCAAACAGGAACCACGCGAGCGCCCGCGCGAGCTCGGTCTTGCCGACTCCGGTCGGTCCGAGGAAGATGAAACTGCCGATGGGGCGTTTGGGGTCCTTGAGGCCGGCGCGCCCCCGACGAATCGCCTCGGCCACAGCGGACACGGCCTCATGCTGGTCGACGATCCGCTCGTGAAGGCGATCCTCCATGTGCACGAGCTTCTCCGCCTCCGCCTCAAGCATCCGTGACACCGGGATGCCGGTCCACTGTGAGATGAGAGCGGCTATCTCCTGTTCGCGTACGACGCCATCGAGCCGCTGCTCAGCCTGCCACCGGCACCTGGCATCGTTGTACTCGGTTTCGAGTCGGGCCAACTCCGCCTTAGCCGCAGCCGCGTGCTCATAGTCCTGCCGCTGAGCGGCGGCACTTTGCTCATCACGAAGGTGGCGCACGCGCCGTTCAAGCTCCTGCACGTCCTTCGGCGCGCTCTCCATCTCGAGCCGCATCTTGCTCGCGGCCTCGTCGATGAGGTCGATGGCCTTGTCCGGAAGGAAACGGTCGGCAACATACCGCTTCGACAGGCGAGCCGCCGCTTCAAGGGCGCTGTCATCCAGCTTCACCGTCTTGTGGTGAGCTTCATACCTCGGGCGCAACGCCTTCAGGATCTGCAGCGTGGTCTCTTCGTCGGGCTCCCCGACGAACACGGGCTGGAAACGGCGTTCCAGCGCCCTGTCTTTCTCGATGAAGCGTCGGTACTCGTCCAGCGTAGTTGCCCCAACGCACTGAAGCTCCCCTCGCGCGAGCGCCGGCTTCAGGATGTTGCTCGCGTCTATGGCGCCTTCGGCGCCCCCTGCCCCGACCACAGTATGGAGCTCGTCAATGAAGAGGATGATCTCGCCGCTTGCCGAGCGTATCTCATCGAGCACAGCCTTGAGGCGCTCCTCGAATTCGCCCCTGAACTTGCTGCCGGCGACGAGCGCGGCCATGTCGAGCGCGACCACGCGCTTGCCCCTGATGGAACCGGGAACGTCTTCGGCGATAACGCGCTGCGCCAGCCCTTCCGCAATCGCGGTCTTGCCGACGCCCGCGTCGCCGATGAGCACGGGGTTGTTCTTGGTTCGCCGGCCCAGTATCTGGATGGTGCGCCGTATCTCGTCGTCGCGACCGATGACCGGATCCAGCTTGCCCTGGCGGGCCATCTCGGTGAGGTCGTGTCCGTACTTCTCCAGTGACCGGTACTTGCTCTCCGCATGCTGGTCTGTCACGCGATGGCCCCCACGTATGCGCTGCAAAGCACGATATACCGTCTCCTTCGTGACCCCGACACCGGCAAGTATCCGGGCTGCCTCGCCGCCATCCTCGTCGGCCACGGCGATGAGCAGGTGCTCGGTGCTGATGAACTCATCGCGGAACCGCTCCGCCTCCCGCCGGGCCGCATCCAGCACGCGCAGTACACGGGGAGTGACATAGACCTGCGCCCCCTGATACGCCATCTTCGGCAACGCCTCGAGAACGCGACGCGTCGCGGCGCGAGCAGCGGCGATGTCCGCGCCCAGCTCACGCAGGATTCGTTCCGGGAGGCCACCCTCCTGCTCCAGCAGGGCAAGCGAAAGGTGCTCGACGTCCCACTGGTTGTGACCGAACTCGCGCAGGTACTCCTGAGACGAGGCCAGGACCTGCTGAGCCTGCTCGGTGAACTTGTCTGGCGTTAGCGGACCGATGCCCGGCTGCATCTCCATCCGCTAGACCCCACGCTCCGTCCCGGCTGAGTCGCCCGGCGAGCGACGCCTGCGTTCCAGTCGAGCCATCCTGTCCGACATGGCCTCGACCTCGACCCGCAGGTTCTCCATTCTCTGCATGAGCGTCAGCGCGAACTGCACGCCGGCGGCATTCAGACCGAGGTCATTCATGAGCGTCTTGACGCAGCAGAGATGATCCACGTCATCCTGGGAGTAGAGACGGGTGTTCCCCTCGGAGCGTCCGGGGCGAACGAATCCCAGACGTTCGTAGTGCCTCAGCCTGTGGGCCTCGATGCCCACCATTCGAGATGCGACACTGATGACGTATCGGGGCTCCGAGTAGCCGGCACCGTGAACGCTCGAATCAAGGAGCTTGCACAGCGCCTCGCACGCGCGTCTCATGTCTTCCGAGACCAGCTCCTGGAGCTCCTGCGCCTCGTTGTACTGCTCACTCGATTCGGACACGCCTCACCTCCGGCATCGCTTCCCGAATTGTACGTCGTACCAAGATTTCCAGTCAAACGCGGAAAGGAAATCTTACATGAGCACTCAGGAACGCGGGGCACTGCCGGACGGCCGGAGACGACTGGGGGGCTCACCGGTTACCCGGCCGCAGGCGCCACGTCGGGGCCGAGGAGTTGCACCAGGTGTTTCAAGATGCGGCCCGTGGCGCCCCAGATGACGTGGCCGTCGTAGTCGCAGACCGGGCCGTGGTAGAAGTGCTCGCCGATGACCCTCTCCTGCTCCCTGAACCTGAGCGGATCCATCAGGACGCTCAACGGAACGAGGAAGATGTCCTTCGTCTCGGTCTTGCTTGCGTGGAACTCGTACGGGTACGGAACGAAACCGACGAAGGGAGATATCACATATCCGGTGCTGGCCACGACGTTGTCGTCGATCTCTCCGATCACTTCCACATCCGCGGGACGGATACCCGTCTCTTCCCAGGCTTCGCGCAGGGCTGTGTCGAGGAGTGAGGCGTCGTCCGGCTGCGGTGTTCCTCCAGGGAAGCAGACCTGGCCCTTGTGCGAACGCACATCCTGCGTCCGCTCGGTGAGGAGGACGTGTATCTCTCCGTCTTTGCAGAGCAGAGGAACCAGAACGGCGGACGTGACAAGATTCCTGCCAGAGAGCTTCTGCTTGCGGTAGCTGCCGACGATCTCGAGCACACGTGCTCTGGTCACGGCCGGATTATACCACCAGACCCGGCCCTGCCCTGGCGGGGGCAACCGATGTCCGACGGCGTTCGTATTCGGTGTTTGTCAGAAGCAGGGGCGGGCGCGTACAATGAGGGGTTCGGAGACTGTTCGTATGCAGGTACAGCGCGACTACTACGAGGTACTCGGCATCTCTCGCGACGCGGACGGAGAGGAGATACGCAGGTCGTTCAGGAAGCTAGCCTTCCAGTACCATCCTGACCGCAACCACGATGCCGACGCCGAGGACAAGTTCAAGGAGATCAACGAAGCCTACCAGTGCCTCTGCGACCCGGAGAAGCGCCAGATGTACGACCTCCGGGGACATGCCGCGTCCCAGGGTGGCTACGGAGACATGGGCTTCGGCGGCCTCGGCGAGATATTCGAGACGTTCTTCGGCGGCGCCTTCACCGAAGCTGCGTCACGAGCGCCTCGGCAGGGTGAGAGCTTCCGCTTCAAGACCAGGGTGACCTTCGAGGAGGCTGCCTTCGGATGCACGCGCGAGTTCACCGTCCGGCGCACGGAAACGTGCCGCGACTGCAAGGGAACGGGTTGTGCTGCGGGTACGTCCCCTCTGAAGTGTCCGGATTGCCGGGGGACCGGCCGGGTGCGGCGGGTCGAGCAGAGCATCTTTGGACATTTCAGTCACACCGTCCGTTGTCCACGCTGCAGCGGAGCCGGGTCCATCATCGCGTCGCCCTGCACGCACTGCAAGGGCACGGCACAGGTCACCGCGACACGGACCCTGAGGACGCAGATCCCCGCCGGGATCGACAGCGGCGGCCAGGTGACCCTCAGAGGGCAGGGCAGCCTTGGAGCGCATGGAGGCCCCGCAGGAGACGTGCACGTTACGGTTGAGGTAGAGCCACACGAGTACTTCACTCGTGATGGGCTCGATATCGGCTACGAGCTGCCGATCAACTTCGCTCAGGCGGCGCTTGGCGGTGAGGTGGAAGTGCCGGTTCTGGGCGGCATGACCACGATCCGGATTCCTTCGAACACCCAGACGGGACGGGTTGTCCGGCTGAAGGGCAAGGGCATTCAGGAAGCCGGCGGCAAGAGGTCCGGCGATGAGGTGATTCAGGTGCGGGTGGTGACGCCGAAGAAGCTTGACGCCGAGCAGCGCCGGCTGTTCGAGGAGCTTGCCAGAGTCCTGCCGAACGAGTAGCTGGCCGCGACATGACCCGGCGCTACGCCGGCCGACCGACCTGGCCGGTGAACCTGGCAACGGCCTTGGTCAACGGATAGCCCTCGAACAGAACCCTGTAGATGGAGAGCATGATCGGCGCCTCGAGGTTGAGCCTCAGGGCCAGTTGCCTCACCGCCTTCGCCGTGTGGACTCCCTCAGCCACCTGATGCATGGAGGAGAGGACCTCCGACAACGGACGGCCACGAGCCACCTCACAGCCGACGCGGTGGTTGCGGCTCAGATCGCTGACGCAGGTGGCCACCACGTCGCCGAAACCGGCCAGCCCGTAGAACGTTGACTCACGTGCGCCCAGGGCAACGCCGAAGGCAATGACTTCGCTCCATGCGAACGCGATGAACGCCGCCTTGGCGTTATCGCCGAGTCCGAGTCCGTCCATCATGCCCGCGCCCAGGGCAACGATGTTCTTAAGTGCACCCGCGAGCTCGACACCGATGACGTCGTCCGTCACCACGGTGATGAAGCGATGCGAACCGAAGACCGACTGCACCCTCCTCGCCACGACAGCGTCGTTCGAGGCGACCACCGATGCCGCCGGCAGCCCCCTGGCTATCTCGTCGGCGAGGTTGGGCCCCGAGAGTGCACAGAGTGCGCGGGTCCGCTCCGCTCCAAGCACGTCCTGAAGCACCTCGGTCATCCGCTTGCCGGTCTCGACCTCAAGGCCTTTCGCCACGCTGACCTGACACGCATCAGCCGGGATGACGTCAACAATGGAACTCGCGTTGGCGCGAACGGTCTGAGAAGGTACCGCCCAGACGACGAACGCGGCTCCGCCGAGGGCGTCGTGCGCCACGTGGGTAGGGCGGTACGCCACCGAGAGCTCGCGCAACGCCTCAGTTTCGGACTCCGTCCGTGCGAGCAGGCGAACATCGTGGCCGTCGCGAGCCAGGAATGAGGCGATGGTCCTGCCCCATCCCGTGTTTCCGACGACCGCCACGGTCTCGTTCAACTGTCAAATGCCTCCGATGGTCCTGCCGTCGATGCTCCCCGCGCCTCTCAGAACAGCTTCCGTTCGGTCCCCTTCCTGAGGCGACCGATGTTGTCCCGGTGTTCGACCGTCAGGATGGCCACCGCGATGAGGGAATACGCCAGGTGCGGCCAGGGCACCCAGCCGGTGAAATACAGGATAAGCATCACGGCGCAGGTCGTGAATCCGCCCACAATCGACCCCAGCGACATGAATCGGCTAAGCAGCGCCACGACCGCGAGCACCTCGATCCCGAGCAATGCGGCGGGCAGATGGATCATGCACATGCTGCCGAAGAACGACGAGACGCCGCGGCCGCCGCGAAAGCCGGCAAACACGGGACGGTTATGGCCCAGGATGGCCACGAGGCCGGCCAGCCCCTGAACCATCGGCACCGTGACCGGGGACCCGCCAAGGTGCTCAACCGCATACGGCCACAGAAGGGTAGCCACCAGGACGGCGACGAAGGCCTTCAGCCCGTCGAGAAAGAGCGTCAGGAAGCCAAGACCGCGGCCGGCCGACCTCATCACATTGGTCGCGCCTGTCTTGCCACTACCCGTGGCGCGGAGGTCGCGGCCCGTCTTCAGCCAGGCGATGATGAGACCCACGGGGATGGAGCCGAGAAGATAGGAGAGCCCCAGGATGCCCACCAGCAGCAGTCCGGTCATCGCGCCTTTCCCCCGCGCTTGCCGTCCTTCTGACGGCCTGCCTTCACGACCACGAAATGAATGGGAACCCCATCGAAGCCGAACTGGTTCCGCAACTGGTGCTCGAGATAGCGCAGGTACGTCTTCAGCACAAGTCTGAGGTCGTTGACATGGATGATGAACACCCACGGCCTGCTTGCGTCCTGAGACGCCCGCGCCACGCTGAGCGAGCGCGTTCCCAATCGTGGTGGCGCGTAGCGGGCCACCGCTTCCTTGATCGCGGTGTCTACGACATCGGGAGCCAGATGGAGCATCCGGGCATCCGCCACCTCGACTGCTCGCATCAGCACCTCGGTCGTGTTCTTGTTGTTCTTCGCCGAGATGTGTAAGAGTGGAACGTGGGCAAGGAAGTCGAGCCGCTGCTTCAGCCGGCCCTTGTGCTCCTCCCGCACCGCCGCGGGCACGAGGTCCCACTTGTTGACCGCCAGTACGAGCCCTTTACCCGACTCGAAGACGTACCGGGCGATGCTGACGTCCTGCGCGGTTGCCGGTTCGATGGCATCAAGGACAAGGATGGCAACATCGCAGCGGTCGATGGCCTGCATTGACCGAAGAACGGAGAAGTAGTCGACACCGTACCCCAGTCGCGAACGACTGCGGATCCCTGCAGTGTCGACGAGAATCAGCCTGCGCGCCTTCCAGGTCAGTTCGGCATCGAGCGAATCCCGTGTTGTCCCGGGGGTCTCGTCCACGATGGCGCGTTCATCTCCGAGAAAGGCATTCAAGAGAGTGGACTTGCCTGCGTTGGGCCGACCGACAATCGCGATTCGCACAGCAGTCGTCGCAACGGGTGCGGGCGGTTCCGGAGGAGGCAGCAACGACACCACGGCGTCCATCAGTTCGTCGATGCCGCGGTCGTGAATCGCGCTGACTGCGACCACGCGTTCGATTCCGAGACGATGAAAGTCCCCGAGCAGCGAGTCGCGCCGGTCGGTGTCGACCTTGTTGACCGCGAGTACAGCAGCCTTGCCGGCAGCCCGCACGAGGCCAACGACCTCCTCGTCGCTCGCGATGACGCCGTCGGTCGCCGACGCGACGAGCACAACAACATCCGCCTGCGCCACGGCCAGTTCAGCCTGCTGCTTGACCTTGAGTCCGAGTGGGGATTCCGCAACGGGAGCCCATCCACCGGTGTCGACAAACAGCATGTCGCGTTCTGACCAGGTGACTGGGGCGAAGACCCGGTCTCTCGTCACATGGGGCTGGTCATCGACAACGACGAGTCGCTCGCCGGCGATTCGGTTGAGAAGCGTGGACTTGCCGACGTTCGTCCTGCCAACAAGAGCCACGACAGGCCTGGACATCACACCACCTCTCTAGCCAGCAGGAATCAGGAGTTGAGCGAGCACGGCCTTCTGAACGTGAAGCCGGTTCTCGGCCTGGTCAAACACCACGGAAGCGGGGCCGTTGAGGACCTCGGAGGTCACTTCCTCCCCGTGGTGAGCGGGCAGACAATGCATGAATACCACGTCGCGTTTCGCGTGGACCAGAAGCGAGTCGTTGACCTGGAACGCGGCAAACGCCTCGCGCCGCATCGGGGCTTCCTTCTCCTGTCCCATGCTGGTCCACGTATCGGTGTAGACGACATCGGCCTCTCGCACCGCCTCGACCGGGTCGGATGTGGCCACGACGGCCGAGCTTGCCGATGCGGCCAACTCGCGGGCCCTCCGCAGCGTAGCCTCATCGAGCGCGAATCCGGCGGGAGATGCAATGGCAAAATCGACGCCCATCGCGCCGGAGAGCAGAGCCAAGCTGCGGGCAACATTGTTGCCGTCGCCCACGAAGGCAAGGCGCACGTGCTCGAGGCGCCCCTTGTGCTCACGGATGGTGAGGAAGTCGGCGAGCGCCTGGCACGGGTGCTCAAGGTCAGACAGTGCATTGATCACGGACACGGTCGCCCACTGCGCCAGGGACGTGAGCGTCTCATGGCTGAACACGCGGGCGACGATGCAGTCGACGTAGCGGCTCAGCACTCTGGCCACATCGGCCACAGGCTCACGCTGCCCCAGCCCGACCTCCTGGGGTGAGAGATAGAGGCAGTGGCCGCCAAGCTGCGTCACTGCCAGGTCGAAACTGACCCTCGTCCTCAATGACGGTTTCTCAAACAGCAGCGCCACGGACCTCCACGGCAAGAGATAGCGCATCCCGCCCTGCTTCATCACGAGGGCTTGCTCGATGAGCTGCTCGACCTCATCCCGGCTGAGGTCGGCTACCGACAGGAGGTCCTTCTTCACGAACGCCTAGTATAGCATGGGGTTTGAAGCGGTATAATGGCGACGATGGGTTCTCAGCAGAGACGACTGCTCCTGCTGGTCGATGGCAACGCGTTGGTCCATCGCGCCTTTCACGCCCTGCCTCCTCTCACAACCTCCCGCACGGGTGAGATGGTGAACGCGGTCTTTGGCTTCGCCAACACGCTGTTCAGGGTGGTCGGCACGCTGAAGCCGAGTCACTGGGCCATCGCGTTCGACTACCCGGCGCCGACGTTCCGGCACGAGATGTTCGACCAGTACAAGGCTCAACGTCCTCCCACCCCAGAGGAGCTGAGAAGTCAGATCGGCCGCGTTCATGAACTGGCTGCGGCGCTCGGGATGCCCGCGTTCGAGCTCCAGGGATACGAAGCTGACGACCTGCTTGGCGCACTGGCCGGCCAGGCCGTTGCGTCGGGCGCTGACGCAGCCATACTCTCGGGCGACCGCGACCTGCTCCAGCTCGTCCGTTCCGGCGTCACCGTGCTGCTACCCGGACGCACCTTCAGCGACGCTGTCAGCTACGACGAGGAGGCGGTGGAGGCGCGCTTCGGCGTGAAGCCGGGGCAGCTCACCGCGTTCAAGGCGCTCGTGGGCGATGCCTCCGACAACATCCCCGGCGTGCCCGGGATAGGCGAGAAGACAGCCGCGCGACTACTCGCCGAGTACGAGGGTCTTGACGCACTCTTCCAGCACATCGAAGTTTGAGCCAGTTCGACCGGGCGCCCGACCGTCGCGGATCGGACTCCACCAAATGGGGCCGCTACGCGGGCGGCGAGGTCCTTCCCCTGTGGGTGGCGGACATGGATTTCGCCGCTCCTCC
>CAZVCS010000004.1:28649-39324 GCA_964625765.1 uncultured Dehalococcoidales bacterium
CACTCTACCAGCACATCGACAAGGTCTCGCCTCCGAAGCTGCAGGCTTCGCTCGAGGCATCTCGCGCGCAGGTGGCGGCAAGCCTCAAGCTGGCGACCATCGTCACCGACGTCCCGGTGCAACTCAAGCTCGAAGAGTGCCGCATCGGCGGCTACGACCGAGAGCGCGCCTTGTCCCTTCTGAGGGAGCTGGAGTTCAACAGCCTCGTCAATCGTCTGCCCGCCGGGCAGGCAGTCGACGCTCAAACACCGGCTCCAGCGCCAGCACCGGCGCCGGCTCCCGCGCCCCCGCACGGCCGTTCCGAGCTCCGCATTGTGATGGCGGCAGAGGATGCGAAGGCAATCGAAGAGGCGTTGCGGCACGCGGCGGAAGTCGTGGTGTGCTTCGCCCCCGGCGAGGCCGCGAACCCCGGGGCGAAGGGATTGAAGCGGACGGGACGGGGCTACACCGCCCTGCGAGGAATCGGACTCTCTCCGGATGCCGAGCGCGTCTTCTACCAGCCGTTGTCAGCGGAAAGCGCCGCGTCCACGTCACAGCTCCGCAAAGCTCGGCCGCTGGACGTCTTCTCTCCGGCATTCGAACGCGAGGGCTGCCTCAAGACTGGTGATGACGTGAAGACGCTGCTTCGACACCTTGCCGCTCTGGGCGTCGCCGTCGCCGGACCGTGGTTCGACACGTCAGTTGCGGCCCACCTGGTCGGCGAGAAGAACGTCACGCTCGAGGCCGTGGCTTCAAGCCGTCTGGGCACGACGCTGGCCGCGAAGCCGCCTGGCGGCGACGAACTGAACCGGGCTTCCGAAGACGATGTCGCCGCGTGGCTGGCGGCCCGCATCGCGGCATGCAGGTCACTGCGCGCGTCCCTTGAACGTGACATGGCGGAGCGCGAGGTCCTGGACCTGTTCCACCGCGTCGAGATGCCGCTCGTGCCGGTCCTGGCCGGCATGGAGGACCGCGGGATACTGGTCGACACGCAGAAGCTGAAGCAGATGTCGCGCACGCTTTCGGACCAGCTCGCCTCGCTCGAAGTCGACATCTACAAGGCGGCGGGGCACCGCTTCAACATCAAGTCCCCGCAGCAGCTTGGCAACGTGCTCTTTACCGAACTGGGTCTGCCGGGAGGCCGGAAGACCAGCAGCGGGTACTCCACGGAGGCCTCACTGCTCGAGTCGCTGAGACCGGCCAATCCCATCATAGACCTCGTGCTGCAGTATCGCCAGCTGGCGAAGTTGAAGTCCACGTACGTCGACACGCTCCCCAGCCTGGTGAACCCCGAGACCGGCAGGGTACACACGGTGTTCAGCCAGACGGGTACCGCGACGGGCCGTCTTTCCTCCAGCGACCCGAATCTGCAGAACCTGCCCATCCGGACGGAACTGGGGAGGACGATACGGGCGGCCGTCGTTGCGCCGCCTGGATGGAACCTGCTGAGCGCGGACTACTCCCAGATCGACCTGCGGAGCCTCGCGCATCTGTCGGGTGATGAGGCCCTCGTCAGAGCATTCGAGAAGGGTGAGGACATCCACACGACAACAGCCAGCAGGGTCTTCGGCGTCGCCCCGAGCGAGGTGACGCCGGACATGCGCCGGGCAGCGAAGGTAGTCAACTTCGGCGTGGTGTACGGCATGTCCGACTACGGTCTGGAACAGGCCACCGAGTTCAGCCGTGCCGAAGCGAGCAGATTCATCAAGACCTACTTCGAGCAGTACCCCGGCGTGCGGCGATGGATCGAGCGAACCAAGGAGCAAGCGAGAGAAACGCTCTTCGTGACCACGCTGCTGGGACGGAGGCGTTACGTTCCCGAGATACGCTCGACGAACCGTCAGGTACGGGAGGCGGCGGAGCGAATGGCCATCAACGCGCCGGTCCAAGGCACATCGGCGGACATCATCAAGGTAGCCATGATAGCCATCCACGATGCGCTGCGGCGCGAGAATCTGCAGAGCAGGATGTTGCTGCAGATACACGACGAGTTGCTCTTCGAGTTTCCCGACTCTGAGCGGGAGCGCCTCGTTCACCTGGTGCAGGAACTCATGCCGGGGGCGGTGAGACTGGCTGTGCCGCTCAAGGTCGACATGAAGGCCGGCCCGAACTGGGCCGACATGGAGCCAGTCACCGCCGTTGCGTAGCTACGGGTTCCTCAGGTAGCGGTCGATGTCGGCTGCGGCGCGCTTCCCGGCGCCCATGGCGCTGATGACCGTGGCCGCGCCGGTGGCCATGTCACCGCCGCACCACACACCGTCGCGACTGGTCCGCCCCGTCTCCGGATCAGTGGCAATGGTCCCTTCTTTCGTCAGCACCAGGTTCGGAGTCGTTGTGGGAATGACCGGATTCGGCCGGGTGCCAAGCGCGATGATGGCCGTGTCGATGTCAAGCACGAACTCGGTACCAGGCTTGACGATGGGGCGCCTGCGCCCGCTGGAGTCGGGCTCGCCCAACTCCATCTCGTAGCACTCCACGCCGCACACGTTGCCCTTGTCGTCGCCGATGAAGCGCCGCGGGTTGGTGAGCAGCCGGAAGATGACTCCCTCTTCCTTGGCATTCTCGCGCTCTTCCGCCCGAGCCGGCATCTCTTCTTCCGAGCGCCGATAGATAATGAAGACCTCTTCGGCTCCCAGCCGGAGCGCACAGCGAGAAGAGTCCATCGCCACGTTGCCACCGCCGAAGACCGCCACGCGTTTGCCTACCTGAATCGGCGTGTCATATTCCGGGAAGCGATAGGCCTTCATGAGATTGACCCGTGTAAGGAACTCGTTGGCCGAGTACACGTTGTTCAGGTTCTCACCCGGGATGTTCAAGAACATGGGCGCACCGGCTCCCGGAGCGAGGAAGACGGCACTGAACCCTTCAGCGAAGAGCTCGTCCACCAGCTCCGTACGGCCGACCACGTTGTCGAGGACGATCTCGACGCCCAGCGAGCGAACGTAGTTGACCTCGGACTCGACAATCGACTTCGGCAGACGGAACTCCGGGATGCCGTACTTGAGCACGCCCCCCGCAGTGTGCAGCGCCTCGAACAGGGTGACGGCGTGGCCGGCTCGTGCCAGGTCTGCAGCGCAGGTCAGTCCCGCCGGCCCTGCTCCGACGACGGCGACCCTCTTCCCGCTTGCGGATCCGCGAGCCGTCTTCGGAGCCCCTGCCGACTGCAACAGCGCCCAGTCCGCGACGTAGCGTTCCAGCCGGCCTATGGCCACGGGAGCACCCTGGCGAGCCAGTATGCACGTCTTCTCGCACTGCTGCTCCTGCGGACAGACACGGCCGCATACCGCGGGTAGGCTGTTCTTCTCCTTTAGAGCCTGGACAGCTCCTGGCATGTCCCCTTCGCGGAGCGCCTTGATGAACTCCGGGATCTGCACGTTCACGGGGCATCCGGCCTTGCAGGCCGGTTTCGGACACTGGAGACAGCGGTTGGCCTCGGCGACGGCGTTCGCCTCGGAGTACCCCAGCGCAACCTCTTCGAAGTTGCGTGCGCGGACCTTCGGGTCCTGACGCGGCATCTCCACCCGGTTGAGATTCAGCTCCTTCTTAGCCACAGTGTCCGCCTCCATGACAGCGATGCTGGAGTCGCTCCGCCGACGACTTCTCCTGGGACAGATAGGCGCGCTGACGGCTGATCAGGAGGTCCCAGTCAACCTGGTGCGCATCGAAGTCGGGGCCGTCGACGCATGCGAGCTTCGTCTCTCCACCCACCTCGACCCTGCAGGCCCCACACATGCCGGTGCCATCGACCATGATGGGGTTCAGGCTCACTATCGTCTTGACTCCGAACGGCTTCGAGGTGAGAGCTGAGAACTTCATCATGATTGTGGGACCGATGGCGATGACCCGGTTGACGCTCCTCGTCTCGAGCAGTTCCTTCAGCGGCTCGGTGACCAATCCCTTGCGACCGTACGTGCCGTCATCGGTCGTGACGATGAGCTCATCGCTGAACGAACCCAGCCGTTCCTCCCAGAAGACCAGGTCCTTCGACCGGAACCCCATTATGGAGATAACCCGGTTGCCGGCTGCCTTCATCGCGCGGGCAATGGGGACGATTGTGGCTATCGCAAACCCACCGGCAACACACACGACCGTGCCGTACTTCTCGATCTCGGTCGGTTTGCCGAGCGGGCCGACGAAGTCGTCAATCATGTCGCCGGCCTCAAGCGTAGCGAACTTCAGCGTGCTGGCGCCGACCTCCATGAACACAACCGTGACCGTGCCTTTCTCTCTATCCCAGTCGGCGATGGTGAGGGGGATTCGCTCTCCCTCTTCACCGTGGTGCAGGATGACGAACTGGCCCGCCTGCGCCTTCCGCGCCACGCGAGGCGCGTGGACCTCCAGAAGGTGAATGGTGGGCGTCAGGTCTTCGCGCCTGAGTATTGTGAACATCTCTTCCTCCCGCGCACCCTGAGGCGGGCACACGCGGACATCGATTATACACAACCGACTCGCGTGGCAGCCGTTTGTGCGCCGGGCGCGGGTGACATAGACTTCGGCGCAATGCCCGAGCTGCCCGAGGTCGAGACAATCCGCCGCGCCATCGAGCACCGCATCGTCGGGGCGCAGGTCACGGACATCTCTCTGCCGGACCCTTCAATCGCGGGGGCAGGGGGAGAGGAATCCCTTCGCCCCGCACTCGGGGCGACTGTCCGCGCCGTTCTGCGACGAGGCAAGCACCTCATACTGCTCCTGGCAGGCAACAGCGGCATCGTGCTTCACCTGCGGATGACAGGAGCGCTGCTGCTGTGCGAGCCCCCGGCCGGTGCTCGTCTCAGAGCCGTCCTCACCTTCTCGAACGGAGAGAGGCTGGCATTCATTGACCAGCGCAGGCTGGGCCGGATGGAGTACTACCCCAGTCTCAAGCCTCTGCTGCTCCGCCTGGGGCCGGAGCCGCTCGACGCCGACTTCACCGAGGAGTCCCTCCACAGGGCGCTTGAGAAACACAGCATCCCGATCAAGGCGGCGCTGCTTGATCAGCGCATCGTCGCCGGCATCGGCAACATGTACGCGGACGAAGCTCTTTTTCTGGCGGGAATAGACCCTCTCGAGCCGGCCGGTGCGCTTGCTTCCGGAGAGGTTCACGCGCTCGGGCGCGCCATCCGGGACGTGCTGACACGAGCCATCGACGACAGAGGTGCGAGCGTCAGCACCTACGCGCAACCGGACGGGCAACCCGGCGCGGCGCAGTTCAGCTTCAATGTTGCACACCGGAAAGGCGAACCGTGCCCGCGCTGCGGCGTGCCGATCGAAAGGGTGATGATAAGGAAACGGGGAGCCTGCTACTGCCCCTCCTGCCAGCGCCGGTCCTCAGGCGCTACAGGAGTGCGGGGATAAGAGGACTGGTGGCAGCGGGTAGATTCGGACTACCGACCAAGGGCTTATGAGTCCCCTGCTCTACCACTGAGCTACGCTGCCGCAGTGTTTCGTAATGTACCACAGGCCCTCGACACGGTCAACGCCGTCACGTGTGGAGGAGCCGGCTGTCACAGGACCTGCGTCACCTCGGTCTTTCGTCCCGTGACCAACCACCCGTGCCTCGAAGTACCTTCGGTCGATGTCCCGCCGCACAACTACCTGCTACAAATTACCTTGACCCTACAGAATCCACAGAGGAAAGGCAGATGGCAATCAGGTCGCTCCCCAGCACCAGCACGATCCATCCCGACGGGAAAGGACCGTCCGCGGACAGCACCGTGGATGAACTGTACTCCGGCTACCGCGACAGGCTACTTCGATTCGTCCTGCCGCGGCTGCACGGCGACTGCGACGCGGCGGAAGACATCGTACAGGAGTCGTTCGCTGCGGCGCTGGTGTCTTTGTCAGGGTTCCGGTCCCGCTCAAGCCCGTACACGTGGCTCTGCTCGATCGCGCAACACAAGATTGCCGACCACTACCGGAAACGGCCACAGGCCGGCAGCTCCAGCGCCTCGGAGTACGGAGATGACGTTAGTGACAACTGCGAGGAAGACTGTGGCCCGTCCACCGTCGAGTCTTGGTTCGAGGCACAGGAGACCAGGGACATGGTTCGCCGCGCCCTGAGCGGGCTGCCGCCGGACTACGAGCGCGCGCTGCGCGGCAAGTACTTCGCCGGCTTGTCGACCCTGGAGCTGAGTGTCGAGCTGGGGCGCTCCCCCAAGGCTGTGGAAGGTCTTCTCGCCAGAGCACGACACGCACTGTGCCGGTCGCTCTCAACGTAGGCCGCTGTCCAGGTCGACTGCCATCGCCTGCCACCGCTCCGTCTCGGCCTGCCGCAACCCTCTCCGCACTGCCGGGTGACACTCATTCCCCTGCAAGACTCGGGCGGAGGGCGCCTCGCCCTGTGCTACCGGGTCAGGCGCCCGGGAGAACCGACCGGCGGTTCCAACGTCTCACCCGGCCGACCGCCGAAGAGAATCTGCCCGCAGATGTGGCAGGAATCAATTTGTCCTAGGTCTTTAGTACCAGGACGTCCTTGACCCCCGAACAGCCGCGTGTTATTGTCGTGTCAGCGTGCAATGCCACGCGGTCGTGTGGAGCTCGCGGAGCCTCGAACCAGCGGTGGGAGACGTCTATGATGGGGCACTGCAGCGGGCCTTTCCCCTCGATTTCTCCCTCGTTAGTCCTGTTTCGGCGTGTGTTCTCTGCACCCGGAGCGACTAACTGGATGACGAAAGTACGCCCCAGGTTGGGGCGCGCACTGCAGTCGAACCACGAGCAACCAAGGCACCCCGCAGGGTGGGACGGAGGTCGGCAATGATTCGTCGCGTAGTCTCGGTTTTCAGTCAAATCGTACTACTGAGTTCGCTGTTGCTCCCCCAGGCGGCCGTGCTAGCCACAACAGTGGAGTCGGTCGAGCCGGGATGCGCACCCATAGATTGGCAGCCAGTGCCGGACTGCTACACGGACCCCACAGGTGAGCCGGGTATCGGTACCGACTACTCCGACCTCGTCGGCACCGAGGACTACCCGGCGGCCTTCTACTGCTTTGACGAGACTCCCGGCGGCTACGCACACTTCCGCGAGCGCGTGGTCGAAGACGTTACCACCAGGTTCGGCTTCAAGAACGCCGCCTGGGTCGTGCTCTTCGACTTCGACTCCAGCGAAGGATACGAGTACCTTCTCAGCCTCTCGGGAAAGCACCCGGAGTACGTGACCTTGTTCAGCAACCGCGTCGGCGAACGACAGATTCCGTTCGTCCTCGATCCCACCAACGTGGACAGCGCGGAAGACATCATCGGCACGAGGTACAACGCAGTTGCGCCGTACGCCACGGATTCCCAGGACGATTCGGGCGACTACTGGTTCGTCGACTGGGCTGTCCCGATTCAGATGCTTGTCGACGTCATGCCGGAAATCGGCGACGCAGGCGACTTCGACGAGTTCATGGAGAGCGGTCAACTCCAGCTCTACTTCGGCACAGCCGAGGACAACAACAACTACAACAAGGACGTTCTGGACTGCTGCGTCACATCGTCCCTGACCGTGTGCAAAGTCGTCGTGAACGACGACGGCGGCACGGCCACCGCTCACGATTGGGACATCGTCATCCTGGACGACCGTGGGAACGAAGTCGCGAGGCAGACGCCCTCATCCGACGAGGACAACTGCGTCACCTTCACGCTCTCCGAGGGCACGTACACCATCACTGAGGAAGGACCAAGCGGATACGTCGCGTCCTTCTCCGGCGACAGCGCAGACGGTGACATCTCGCTTGAATTGGGCGAGTCTGCGCAGGTGACCATCACGAACGATGACGACATCGAGTGGGTAAGTCCGGGCTGCAGTGAAGACCCCACTGACGACTTCCCCGGCGTCATTGGTCTCCAAGAACTCGATCTTGTGGGGGACTCGACGGATTCCGCAGCTTTCTACGCCTTCACTGACGACTACGCCTACTTCCGCGAGCGGGTTGTGGGAGATCCCCGCGCCGTCGGCAGCGCACAGGGCTACCTGCTAAACGCCTGCTGGGTTGTGATTTTCGATTTCGACGCTTCGAATGGCTACGAGTATCTCGCGAGCCTCTCAGGGAAGGAGGGAGAAGAAAGCGAGGAGTTGGGCGAGCCCTTCGAAGCCATCAGACTGTTCGAGAACGCCGACGATGGCAAGCAGATTCCCTTCCTGCTGGACCCCACGAACACGGACATCGCCGAGGTTCTTCGCGAGGAGTTCCTGCTGTCCGAGTTCCCGTATTTCAGCGTCCAAGAACAGGATTCAGGCTTCTGGTTCGTCACGTGGGCGATCCCCATGGACGCACTGCTCGAATGGATGGCGGAGGTCGGCGATGCTGGCGATTTCGACGAGTTGATCTCCTCAGGAGACCTGATGCTCTCCTTCGCCACTTCTGCCGATCACAACAACTACAACAAGGACGTGCTGGACTGTGACACCTCGTCGACTTTGACCGTGTGCAAGGTTGTGGTTAACGACGATGGCGGCACGGCCACCGCTCACGATTGGGACATCGTCATCCTGGACGACCGTGGGAACGAAGTCGCGAGGCAGACGCCCTCATCCGACGAGGACAACTGCGTCACCTTCACGCTCTCCGAGGGCACGTACACCATCACTGAGGAAGGACCAAGCGGATACGTCGCGTCCTTCTCCGGCGACAGCGCAGACGGTGACATCTCGCTTGAATTGGGCGAGTCTGCGCAGGTGACCATCACGAACGACGACGAGCCGGCCACCGTCACGCTGCACAAGACCGTCACGAATGACGACGGGGGTGAACTCACCGCTGGCGACTTCCAGGCCTATCTGGACGGGAATCCGGTCGCGTGGGAGACACCGATCGAAGTGCTGCCCGGCTCTCACACCGTGAGCGAGGCCCCGCAATCCGGGTACTCCGCGTCGAATTGGACCGGCGACTGCGATGCCGATGGCGACTTCTTCGCAGAGCTGGGCGGCAACTACGACTGCTACGTGACGAATGACGACGTCGCCGATGAAGCACGCCTCACCGTCTGCAAGGTTGTCGTGAGCGACGACGGAGGCACAGCATCCGTCACAGACTTCACGTTTGTCATTGCCGACGAGGAGGGGAACGAGGTCGGCAGGGCAACGCCCGCGTCCGAGCAGGAGAACTGCGTCTCCTTCACGCTCGGTGCGGGTACGTACACCATATCTGAAGAGGGGCCGGCGGGCTATGCCCCGGCCTTCTCGGGCGACAGCACCGACGGAACGATAGTGCTTGCGGCCGGCGATGACAAGACCGTCACCGTCACCAACGATGATTTCGACCCCACCCTCACCATATGCAAAGTAGTCATCAACGATGACGGCGGCACGGCCGTCGTCTCTGACTTCGAGTTCGTTCTCTTGAACAGCGAGGGCGAGGAGGTCGGACGCCAGTCCCCGGCGTCTGAAGATGAGCCGTGTGTCTCGTTCACAGTTGAGACGGGGACCTACACCATTACAGAGGAAGGTCCCTCCGGCTACGCGGCGACCTTCTCCGGAGACTGCACGACCGATGGAACCGTATATCTGTCCCTGGGGGACAGCAAGACCGTCACCGTCACCAACGACGATGATGAGCCCGGTTCCGGCTACGCCATCAGCGGACACAAGTACTGCTGTGGCGACGGGGAGTGCAGCGACACCGGCATCGAGGGCTGGGAAATCACGCTTGTCGGCCCGCTCGAGGAAGAGCCGGTCCAGCGGTACACTGCACTCACCGATGAGGACGGCTACTACGAGTTCACGGGGCTCGCTGCGGGAACCTACATTGTCTCTGAGACTTCCATAGAGAACTGGGAGAGTTGCACACCCGAAGACGCGACCGTCGTGGTCGGGCCGACTTCGGGCGCCATCTACAGCACCCCGGGGGAGACGGAGTACCAGGATGGTTCCTCCTGGTTGCCAGCCGCCGCGTCATGGGAGCCCAACTATGGAGTTGATCCCTCCTATTGGGACACCAATCTGACCGGCCATTCCTTCACCGACGACGCGGACTGGGTCTGGGAGAGCTACCGTGTCGAGCACCCCGTCTCAGGCGACGTCGTCGCCTTCCGGCATGAGTTCACGGTTGACGGTACTCTCGACGCGGGCGACCTTTGGATCACCGCCGACAACGGCTACGAGGTGTACCTCAACGGCACATTCGTCGGCTCCGCCCAGGTGCACGACGCCTACGGCACCGACTGGCAGGACAGCTCGCTGCGGGAAGCATGGGTCAACAGGACTGACTGGCAATCTGTCGAGCATTTCGACGTCTCCAGCCTCCTGGTGTCCGGCGTCAACACGCTGACGATGGAAGTCGCGAATGAGTACATGGGGAGCGACGAGTACCCCTACGTCAACGGCACGACCAGCACCAACCCAGCCGGCGTCATATTTGAACTGGCCTACACCACTGATCCCTCAGAGCACTACACAGTCGACTTCTGCAACTCCCCTGTGGTGGAAGCGTCCAGCAACTCCCCCGTGTGCGAGGGCGCCGACATCGAGTTGTTCGGCGGTCCCGACGGCATGGACTCGTATTCCTGGGAAGGCCCGAACGGCTTCACAAGCGCTGTTAGGAACCCCGTCATTCAGGACGCGACTCTCGACAATGCGGGTGAGTACACGCTCACCGTCACGGCTCGAGGATGCTCTGCTTCGGCTTCAACGAATGTGACTCTCAACGATACCCCTGATGCCGACGCTTCAGCCGAGTCCGAATCCGTCTGCGAGGGCTCAACCATCTACCTCTACGGCGCCCCCAGCGGCGAGGGCCTCT
>CAZVCS010000005.1:0-35754 GCA_964625765.1 uncultured Dehalococcoidales bacterium
CGGCGAGATCGGCATGCTGATGGCCTACGAGGTCACGCGCGAGATGCCGACGCAGCTGATCGAGATCGAGACGCCGCTGGCGACGATGCGCAGCCCGGTGATCGAGGGTCGCAAGACGGTGTTCGTCGCGATCCTGCGCGCCGGTTTTCTCGAAGGCATGCTCGAGGTCATTCCGGGTGCGCGTGCCGGACATCACCCCGCAAGGAGTCGTGAAGAGCGCTGGGCAGCTGTCGGCCGGATCACGGATGCCGTTCAGACCATCGCTCACCGCCATCACACCTGGGGCGAACGGCTGTCTGATGCCACGGTGAAGCCCGTATCGGGTGCGGTTATTGCGCTGGGCGTCCTGGCCGCCAGTCTCTGGGTGATCCGCCTCGTCGGCGAGTCTCTCATCTCGCTTGTTCTGGACCCTCTCTTCCAGGCGCTCTGGTTCCCGCTGGTGGAGCGACTCAGCGCGGCTCTGGGAGGTCAGGGAGTGCTTCACGCGCTTCTCGTCGGACGGCTGGTGGATGGGGCAATCCACCCGGTGGAGTCATTCGGGTTGCTTTCGAGCGGCGTCTACGTGCCGTTTGCCATGGTTCTGCCCTACATCATCGGTTTCTACCTCATGCTTGGTCTTCTCGAGGATATCGGCTACCTTCCCAGACTAGCCGTCCTGCTGGATTCGGGGATGCACAGACTGGGACTGCACGGCTATGCCATCATCCCGACGTTGCTCGGCCTGGGCTGCAACGTGCCGGCGGTGATGGCGACACGCATACTTGAGAGCCGGCGGGAGCGTTTCATCGCCGCCACCCTGGTCGCAGTCGCGATCCCGTGTGCCTCGCTTCAGGCGGTCATAGTCGGGCTTGTCGGCGATTTCGGCCTCAGGTACGTCGTCCTGGTGTACGCGACACTGCTGTGCGTCTGGCTCGTGCTTGGGACCATACTGCATCGTGTGACAGGTGGGTTCAGTCCCGAGTTGCTCATCGAGATACCGCGGTATCGTTGGCCCGTGTTCAAGGCGGTGCTGGGCAAGTTGTGGGGCAGGGTTCGAGGCTTCCTCCTGGAGGCCCTGCCGGTGTTCTTCGTGTCCATTCTTGCCATCAACCTGCTCTACTCTGCGGGAGCCTTCGACGCGCTGGCCCGTGCGACAGCCCCGCTGATGACGAAGCTCCTGGGTCTTCCGCCGGAGTCGGTGGTGGCGATTGTGGTGGGATTCCTGCGCAAAGATGTCGCCCTCGGGTTGCTCGCTCCCCTTAGCCTGACAGCTCAACAGTTCGTGGTGGCCAGCGTGGTGCTCGCGATGACCTTCCCGTGCGTGGCCACGTTTGCTGTCCTGGTGAGGGAACTCGGGTGGCGGGACGCGGCGAAATCCACCGCAACGATGCTCGCTACGGCGCTGCTGGTTGGCGCAATCCTCAACGCGCTCCTGTGAGGCAGCCCGGCCCGATTTGCCCCCTCTTGCGAGCGGCGTTAGAATGCTCGACAGGCGCCCGGGTTTGCGCCGCTCCTGGAGAGAGATGAGTCCTCGAAGCGACGTAGCGTACACCGCACATCCGGCACTCCGTCAGCCCATCATGGTGCTCGCCCTCGACGGCTGGGTGGATGGCGGCGAGGCGGCGACAAGCTGTGTCCGGTTCCTGCGCCGCAAGCTTCGGTGCCGCAAGCTCGCCGAGATTCCCCTCAGCCACTTTCACGTGTATCAACTGCCCGGTCAACTCGCGCTTCGCCCCTACACCAGGGTCGAAGAGGGACTGCTGACGGAGTACCGGCCGCAACGGAACCTCTTCTACTACTGGGAGAACCCCGCTGGAGTGCGGGACCTCATCCTCTTCCAGGGGACCGAGCCGAATCTCAACTGGGATGACTACGTGGCGGCTGTACTGGATGTCGCCAGGACCTTCGGTGTCAGCCGGATCTACATGCTGGGTGGAGTGCTCGACAAGACGCCGCACACGCGGGAGCCGGGCGTGTCCTGCGTTTGCACGGCTGTCGAGTTGAGGGACGAGCTTCTGGGGCTTGGCGTCGAACCCGTCAATTACGAAGGCCCTGCGGGAATCCGGACGGCAATCGCGAGCGCCTGTCAGCGGCTCGGCATGGAGATGGCCATTCTTCATGTTCGCGCAACCTACTACCCGGAGTTCAACATGGTTATCGGGCACAACCCGAAGGCCATCCGCGCACTTGTCCGGCAACTTGTCAGGCTACTGGACCTGCATGTCGACCTCAGCGAGCTCGATGTTGAAGTGCGCAACTACGAGGCACGACTTGAGCAGATGGCGGTCCGGAACGAGGAGTTCCGGACGTACGTCGAGGCGCTGGAGCAGGAGTATGTCGAGCCGCATCCCGTCGATGTCCCCGGTCTCACCGCGGGAGAGGCCGTCAAGGCTGTTGAGGACCTGCTTCGAGGCTACGCCGAAGATGCAGGCTGACCGGCGTTCTTTCGCTGCCTCCTCCGTTCCCCTTAGTGGTCCGTGATTGTTGCGGCGAGACGCTGTTCGCCGCTGTCCTACCCTGCTAGACTTGCCCGCACCAGCATGTCAGCGTCCACTGCGGGCCATCGCCGCTTCTACGGGTACACCATTGTGGCAGCCAGCTTCCTGATGCAGGGCGCCTGCGTCGGAGCGATGATCAGCTATGGCGTCTTCTTCAAGCACCTGCAGGGCGACTTCGGCTGGTCGCGCGCGTTCATCTCGGGGGCGTCGTCACTGCTGCTGCTTGTGATGGGGGCTCTCGGTATCCTCTTCGGCCGGCTGAACGACAGGCTCGGCCCGCGCCGGATACTGCTTCTCTCCGGCCTCAGCCTCTGTGCCGGATATGTGCTCATGTCCAGGATGTCGGCCCCGTGGCATCTCTACGTCTTCTACGGTTTGCTCGTTGGCGCCGGCATGAGCACGCACGACGTGGTGACGCTGTCAACCGTGGCCCGGTGGTTCAGACAGCGGCGGGGACTGATGACCGGCATCGTCAAGGCCGGGACGGGCACCGGCCAGTTCGTCATTCCACTTGCGGCGAGCGCGCTCATCGCCGTTACGGGCTGGCGAAACACATACGCCGTCATCGGCATCGCAGTGCTGATTGTGTATGTGCTGGCGTCGCGGCTCATGCGGCGCTCGCCCGAGGATATGGGACTCAAGCCCTTCGGCGACACAGGGGAGGAGACGCGCTCCGACCGGACGGCCGGACTGCTTCTCTCTCAGGCGGTCAGAACGCCTCAGTTCTGGTGGTCCTGCCTTTCCTACTTCTGCGTCATTTTCTGCGCGATGACTATCCTCGTCCACATCGCGCCGCACGCCTCAGACATCGGCATGTCCGAAGGCAGCGCCGCGGCTGTCGTGTCCACGATCGGTGCTGTCAGCGTCGCCGGCAGGATGACGATGGGCGCAACGAGCGACCGCATCGGCAGTCGCAAGGCCTTCCTGGTCTGCTTCGCCGTGCTCATCCTCGCGCTGCTCTGGCTTCAGGTTGCCTCTCGCGCCTGGATGCTGTTCGCCTTCGCCGTTGTGTATGGGTTTGCCCACGGAGGTTTCTACACCGTCCTGTCCCCTACCGTGGCTGAGTTGTTCGGCCTGCGTGCCCATGGCGCCATCTTCGGCATCGTCTACTTCTGGGGCACCCTTGGCGGCGCAGTCGGTCCTGTTGTCGCTGGGCGAGTCTTCGATGTGCGTCAGTCCTACGATGTCGCCTTCTGGCTGCTTGTCGGCCTGGCGCTCGTCGGGCTTCTCCTGATGCTCAAGGTGCGCCCAGCGATGGACCGCAAGACGCCGGGGACGAACTGAATAGGAAGAACTCACTGCGAAGGTCCGGAACGCGTCCTCCGGCGGCCTTAGGCGGTTCCCGGCCGGGCTTCAACGGGGGAGCCGGATCTCGGTCGGACGGCGGAGACGGTCGAGTGCCTACGGCAGCGGCGTCACGATGTGTTCGACCGTCGATGCGTGCACGTCCTCGCTGTTGACAGCCGTCAGTCCGAAGTCGAAGAGTTGTCCGCACTCCGCCTCCATCTGCAGCGTCTTGCTGTAGAAAGGAGTGGAGACCGGCCCCGAGTTGTACCAGGGGATGCCGTTCACCGTCAGGGCAACGCCCGTGACCGGATACTCTCCACCGGAGAGGTCGTGAGCGGACATCTGTATGTGGACGACGCTGGAGCAGCCGCCGGGTCCGATGGTGCTCTCGGCCTCCACTTCCAGCAGCACTTCGAGCACATCCTCGGGAGGCGGCGCTGGCTCCCCGTCGTACACCATCACGACCGCGAGGTCGGCCGACGACACCACTGTGCTGTAGTCGACCGAGCAGTGCCCTCCTGCGGTCGCCTTGTTGGCATTCGGGCCCGTCTCGGTTGCCTCAGCATCGTATTCGATGCCGATGACCTCGCCCGGCGACAGCGGCGGAAGGTCGGAGAGGTCCCAGAAGAGCACTGTGCCGCCGCCTGACTGCCAGATGCGGTCCGGCTCCCAGGCGCCCTCATCTCCATCGAAGTCCAGCCTGGCATCGCCCGCGTACTCGAGGCATCCCGCCATGTTGTCGATCATCTCGAGGTCCACGAGGTCGCGGCACTCGCCGGTGTTCTCTATTTCGACACGGAAGCGCACCACGTTGCCCGGCTCTGCCTTCACCTGGTCCACCCATCGGTCCGTTGCTTCGTTCCAGACCCACTTGTCGACATCGATATCGGGTTCGCACGGGCACCTGCACTCGCATTCGCGGCCCTTCGCCCACGGCTCCTGCGGCTTCCCTCCCCGCTCCCTGTTCCCTTCCGATACAGCCTCCTCGCCGTTCTCGTGCGCCTCGGTCGGGTCAACGCCGTTCGGCGGGTCATCGGTGTCCGTGTCCTGGTCCCTCATTCCTTCGACCATGCCCCTCGTGTAGTTGCCGCCGCCGGATGTTGCCCATGCTTCGGTGTCGGTGGAGGTGCCGATGACCGTGCGGCCCTCACCCTTGACACCGTCCACGTCGAAATTGCCCGCGAAGCAGGACTCGATGACCACAGTCACGTTGCAGCAACATCCCGCCTTCTCGCAGTCCTGGTCAGGACAGGCAGGTATCTTATCGAGGAAGTCCTTGAGGCTGTTGTCCTTGCCATCATTGGCCTTGCCATTGTCCGTCGGCCGCATGACCTCCTGCGTCTGACCGGAAGGACTCTTGATGGCGATGCCGCCGTTCTTCCGGCCGTGACCGCAGATGTAGATGAGCACATGGTCGCCGCACTTCACATTGTCCTTGAGTGCGTCGAAGGCCTTGCCGATGTTTGCGAGAGTGGTCTTGCTGTCACCGCCGCCTCCCGGCGAAAGGTTGCCGGCCGAGGTATACCCCTGATCCTGCGCGGCTCCCCGCACGGCGTCGCACGAGGCGCCCACGATTGGCGTGCCCCGGGACAGGTCTCTCGCGTTGTCACCACAGTTGATGATGAGGACGTGGTACTTGACATCGTAGCCGCAGGGACCCTTCTCAGGCCCCGGTGCCGGCGGCGGCCCTCCGCCTCCGCCGCCTCCGTCCCCTCCACCGGGCGGCAACCCGGGCGCAGGCGGCCAGCGCGTTTCGGCCGGCGCGGGCGGATTCTCCATCAGGAAGACGAAGTAGTCCTCGACCTCGCCCTGTTCGAACTGGCCGCTGCCGTCCCAGCCGGCGGCCGGGCTGTAGCGACTCGCGTCGACCGTTTGACGGGTCAGGAGTGCGCGCATCCATACGGGCGACATCCTCGCGCTGCTGGTGCCCCAGGCGAACGCAGGTGTGATGACGGTCGTCGAGCTCCCAGGCTTGAGGTGCAGCGCGAGGTTGGTGACCGGCCATTCGGGACCACCGGCGCCGGTCGCCCAGTTGCCGCTCTGGTCGAAGTCGATGAGTACGTTGAGATGCCGCGTCGTGTCCGGAGCTGAGGCTGCGACTGACACCGTGAATGCGAGTCTGCTCTCGAGACCGTCAAGTATCACGTACGCTCGCTCGTCGCTGTCCGCATCCACCAGGTTGGGCACACCGTCGGGGTCGTTCGGATCCATCGCATCGACCTCGGCGCTGACGGCGGTGCCGAGCGTTTCCCCGCCGGTCTGCAGCGTGTGGCACCCCGGCTGGCGCTGGTAGCCGTTCGGAGTCGCGTAGCGTGTGGGGAACTGCCCGGCCACGCCGCTGTACGCCTGAGTGCCGTCCGGCGCATCGCCGTAGTCTCCGCGCGGGGCGTTGCTCACGAAAGCGGAACCGGGCAGCGGGATGTCGTGGATGGAGAGCACCTCGACGAGGTGCCAGGCGGCCGCTCTGTTGCCCCACATCGGCGCACCGTCTATCTCGGGCGGCCAGCTCTCGGCGACAACCTGCAACTCGCCGTCGACGGCATCGATGAAGACGTAGCGGCACGGGTGCGCGAAGAAGGCCCGTGGTGCGTCATCCACGAAGGCGAACCAGGTCGCATCCGTGATGGGGTAGCGTGAGCCGTCCTCCGACGTGACGATAGTGCCGGGCCCGAGCGGCTCGGAGGGCATATAAGCGGCGACGCGGGAAGAAGACGATGAGGGAGGGATTACCTGGTCGAACAGAATCTGCAGAGCGTCCAGAAGGGCGAGGGTGTGCGGCTGCTCGGATGTCGGGCTCGTGGTGGCCGGTGGAGTGGTCGGAGAGGGCGGCTGGCAAGCCATGGGCGCGAGCAGGAGAACCGCAAGTGTAAGGATGACTCCCGGCGCCTTCCGCAGACCCGCTATCGCGCACATCCCCACTTCCTCGCCTCCACCGCCCACGAGGTTATGTCTCTAACTAATCACGTGCCGGTCCTGCTGTCAAATCGGCTGCGGCCGACCGTCCGTGCAGCGCGCGCCGCCGGCTGATAGACTGAGGAGGTAACCTCGCTGAACGTGGAGGTGGAGCGACGATGGGCAATGACAGATCGACCGTAACCGGCCTCGAGACGCATGTTGCCAGCACGCTGGCGTACCTGGGTGTCTGGGTATCCGGCCTCGTGTTTCTTCTGGTGGAGACGAAGGACCGCGTGGTGCGCTTCCACGCGATGCAGTCCATCCTCGTCTTTGGTCCGTTGCACCTTCTTATGCTGTTCCTGAGCGCCGCTCGTTCGTTCTTCTCGCTCGCGTTTTGGGAGGACTCACTCCTGCCGGCATCTCTGGTGTTCACCGTGGTGCATGGAGCCGTCCTCGTGTTCTCCGTGGTGGTCTGGGTGCTGTTGATGGTTCGAACGTACCGGCGGCAGCAGGTGCTGGTGCCGCTGGCTGGAGAGCTCTCGTTCTGGTTGCTGACAAAGCTGGGGATGCAGACTCCGGAGCGGGATGCGATGTCGTTTCGCGGGCTGACGTCCGGTGCGGTCCATCCGTCCCGCCGTGGGCGGCTGCAGTATGAGGTCGGCAGGACGGGCAGGATAGCGGGTTCCGTCGTGGCCATCGTCTGGAGCATTCTTGTGTTCGTCCTCTTCAACTTCTACCCTGAGTACATCGCCTGGTACCAGAATGTCGCCGCGGGCGGTGTCAGTCAGCTTCATCGCTATCCTGTGCTGACGTCTGAACTCTCGCGCGTTCTGCCTGTGCTTAACGCGACGCTGGCGGTCACCGTGATAGGGCACTTCGCAGCAGCTGCATCGGACAGGTTCTCAGTGCGGGAAGTCATCGAGATAGTCATTCACGCGATGGGGCTGGCCACGGTGCTGGTCTTCCTCAAGGTCTTTCCGTTTGACTACTCTCACCTGCCGCTGGGCGCGGCGGTGGATGTCCTGCCTGCGGCGACCGTGGCGTTGCTCGTCCTCGCCGCGATAGCGAACGTCGTGGACATGATCGTGCGTCTGGTGCGGCTGGCGACCTACGCGGTGTCCCGATAGCAGGCGGACGGGGATGAGTCGCCCCGGCGTCACGTCGACGATGTCAGCACGTTCCGTCCGCAGTACTCTGACTCTGGTGCTGCAACCAGAACACCTGCTTCGCCTGGAGAACGAGGCGAAAGACCTGTGACCCGCCACCTCTACGTATCCGGCCATCGAGTCCCGCGACCCAGCGGCGTGGGAGGCCGGCCAGTCCGTGCAAAGCTCCGACGGCTGCGCCGACGATTGCCGCGACAGTGTCGTTGTCCTTCGTGTCGTTGGCTGCTCTGATGATGGCCTTCTCCGGGTCGTGGCCGTGCGTGGCGAGGATGTAGAGGACCGAGGGCACTGTCTCCATCAGGCTTGCTCCCGAGCCCCAGCCGTCACATGCGCCCGCGACAGCCATGTGTCGCCGCAGAGCCTCGTGGCACTTGCCTTGCACGAATCGCCACAGCGGTCCCTCGTAGCCTTTCGCCTCCCGTCCCGGCCGGTACAGAGTCTCTCCCTCGAGCTCCCGCGCCGTCGAGACGTAGGAGTCTATCCACCACTCAGGCTCGGGTGCGCGACGCATTCCCAGCAGTTGCCAGAGGAGTCCCACGAATGCCACACAGGCGGCCACGTTTCCATACGCGTTGTGGGTCAGCATCGCATCCAGGGCCGCGTCGGCATACAGCGAAGCGTGCGGCTGTTGCAGGTGCGGAACCAGGATGGGTGCGATGCGCATGAGCGCACCGTTGCCAAGCGAGTCGACGCCTGCAAGCTGCCACGGAAGCCCCTGCTCTTTGTGTCGCTCTGTGAACAGCTTGACAGTGTTGCCGATTCCGTAGATGTGCCCGGAGCAGAACTTCCTGGCTAGATGCTCCGGAACAAGCCCCTCATCCTCGATGAGCTGTTCCAGCGTCCAGAAAGCCAGTTGAGTGTCGTCAGTGGCTGCTCCACGCGTACCCAGGTCTTGGTTTCTGGAGGGGAGAAAGTCAAGTGTCTCTCCATGCGCGCTTCGGCGTTCCGTCGGCGTCATTCCCTCCGTGGGTGCTCCGAGCGCGTCGCCAATGGCCAAACCGAGGAGCATGCCTTCGACCTTCTGGAAGTCCCAGTCAGAGGGGAGTGTCGGCGGAGAGCAGTGAAGAATGGGGGCATCGTGTAGCCGGATGACGTCGTGCGCCATGCACTCCAGTAGCAGCCCGGTGTTGTCGATCATTGCACTCAGTCGCTCCTCGGACCTCGAACGTACGGTGAGCGTGGTGACGTCGTTGCGGCGCGAACGCGCCGGCGCTTCTGCGCGTCGGTCATTCGCCTGAGCGTCCGCCCCGCGCCTTCCAAGCCGCTTCTATCTCGTCCAGGCGGTCATCGTCGATGCCGAAGAAATGCGCGATCTCGTGCAGCACCGTTCGGCGAATCTCCTCGACGACTTCGGCTCGGGACGTGCACGCCTCTTCGATGGGGCGCTGGAAGATGGTGATGCGGTCTGGTGTGACGAGACCGTAGTCGTGAGTGCGCTCGGTGAGAGGGATGCCCTCGTACAGTCCGAAGATGGTCTCGCCGGACGGCACCTGCATCTCGCGAAGCGCCTCTCTGGACGGGCGGTCGGCGATGAACACGGCGACGTTCTCGAGCAGGGAGCTGAACTCATCCGGAAGGCCGTCAAGCGCCCTGTCGACAAGCTTCTCAAACTCCTGCCTCTTCATGCGCTTCCTGGCAGGCGCCGCCGACGGAGGATGCAGCGTGTCAGCCGCGCACCTGCCCGCGGGGCCCGACGGCTTGAACCGGAGACCGGACTACTTCTCTGGCGCCTGCAGCGCCACCACGTCGCCAGCCACCACGCCGTGAACGATCTCCACCTGGCCTCCGCTTCGGAGGCCGGTCGTGATCTCCCTCATCTCTGCCTTGCCGTCCGCGCCGATCACGTACACGATGTCGCGACCCGCGTCGCTCTTCATGACCGCGGCTGCCGGCAAGAGCAAAGCGTTCGTCCGCTCTTCGAGCACGATGTCAGCGGTGGCGCTCATGCCGTCCTTCACCGCCGTTCCCGGACTCTGAAGCGTTATAGTGGTCTCGTACATGACGACGCCTGCCTGGATGGTTGCGGCCTCGGAGATGTAGGTCACCTTGCCTTCAACTTCGAGTCCTGGAAGCGCGTCCAGCGTGATGATCGCCTTTTGTCCCGTCGTGATGTCGGCGATGTCCATCTCGTCGATAAGGCCCGTCATCTCGAGGAGAGACGGGTCGATGATGTGGAACGCCGGCGCGGCTAAGCTGGCGGCCGTGAGTTCGTCACCGTTCTTGATCTCCACCGCCGTGATGATGCCGTCGAACGGGGCCGTGATGGTCGCGTCGTCAAGTGCCTCTCTAGCAGCGTCAAGGTTGAGCAGCGCAACGTCAACCGCTATGGCGGCGGCCTGGCGCTGCAACTCCATGATCTTGACCGGTAGCGGGAAGTCCCAGAGGCGCGACTGGGAGCTTGTCTTCGCCCTGTCTATCTCCGCCATCACGTCGTCGAGCAGGAGTTGTGCTCCCGCGGTATCCCCTGCTTCGATCCTGGCGCGCGCTGTCTCCACTCTGTCAGCGGCACTGTCGAGAGCCATCCACGTGCCCGGCACATCTATGACATAGCTGCCGTAGTAGTGGGGATAGATGGTGTTTCGCAGTTGGTGCTCCGCGATATCGTATTGCACCTGAGCCTGCTCGACTCCCGCAACCGCCATGTCCACGTTGCGCTGAAGGGCGGAGGCCTCGAGACGAGCCAGCACGTCGCCGGACCGCACGGCGTCGCCCTTCTCTACGTTCACAATCTCTACGGTCCCCGGCATCGCGAACGAGAGGAACCGGTCGTTGGGCGCTTCGAGGTTACCGCTGACGGCCACGGTGCTCATGACATCGCCGCTCGTGACCTTGACGGTCGGTATTCCGTTATCCCTGCCGGTGCATCCCGCTGCGGTGGACGCTGCCAGCGTGAGCGCAATCAACACGGCCAGGCGCTTCTTCATCGGTAGGCCTCCTTGCGTCGCGACAGGCGCGGGAGCCGCATCCCTCCGCTGTCGCCAGTCATTATACTCGCCGTCTGTCTCAACATGTGCTCCTGTCCTCGATTCTCCATGCCTATTCGGCCCATCCCTTTGTGACGGTCGGCAGGCTCATCCTGGTTACCTGGCGGATGGCCGGCATCTGCGATATCAGCATGATGGCCACGCTGCAGACCGACGCGATGACATAGGAGGCGGGGTAAATGATGGCGGTGAAGGCGAATCCTTCCACGTCGGCTGACGCCTGCGTCATGAATGCATTGGCGATCTGGTAGCCCGCCGGAAGCCCGACGAGGATGCCGAACAGAGCCACGCCGAGGTTCTCCACCGTGATTGTGCCGGCCAACTGCCGGTCTCCCATGCCGACGGCGCGCATGACGGCGATCTCCCGCCTGCGCTCCAGGACGTTGACGGTGACGCCATTGAAGACGATGGCGATGCCGAGTCCGAAGCTCATCGCGAGCATCACGCCGATGAAGGCCCAGAAGAACGACATCGACTCGTCGAAGTAGTCGAGAAGCATGTCGCCTTCCTCTATCGAAGCGACCTCAGGGATGTTGTAGATGCGCTCGAGCGTGCGCGCGTCCGGCTCTCCGCGAAATCTCACGAACACGCCGGTGGCCGCGCCGGGCAGGTTGAACAGCTCCTGAGCCTTGTCCAGCGTCACGTAGGCCAGTCCTCCCATCGGCTCGTCGACGATGCCCAGCACCGTCATCTCGGTCGCGCCCACCGTGCCGACCAGGGGCTCAAGCTGTATGACATCGCCGACCTGCGCGTGGAGGTCGTTGCGCGCCGGAGTAGTGAGCAGTATGCCGTCGTCAGGCAGTTCCGCGGCCGTGCCGTCCTCGAGAAACAGCCGGTACATGTCAGTGCCGGGCTCCATGCCCGTCACCGCCGTGTCCATGACCTCGTCGCCGAGCTTCAGCCGGTATGGTTGCTGCAGCGTCGCCTCCGCGGCCTCTACTTCCTCCAGATGGCTGATGTAGGTGGCGGTGGACTCGCTGCCGATGCCCTGCAGGATGACGCGGGCATCGTAGTTGGGCACTCTCTCGAACACCGCATACATGTAGTCCATCATGTCGACGAACGAGAGCGACACGAGGATCATCGCGGTGGCCGACATCACGCCGGTCGCCATGAAGAGTGTCCGCCGCAGGTTCCGGAATATGTTGCGCAGTGGCAGCTTGAATGTCGTCGACATGCGCGGTATGAAAGGCAACAGCATCTCTATCAGGGTGCGCCGGCCGACGGGGGGCGCCGGAGGGCGCATGGCTTCCGCGGGGCGCATGCGGGAGGTGGTCCAGGCCGGCATGATGCCTGCCATGACAGGGACGACGGTGCCGATCATCACGCCGATGCCGACCACGGACCACTGCGGCTGAATCTCGACGTACGGTATGCGCAGGAAGGTGACGTAGTACTCGGTCATCGCCTTCGCGAAGGCGTGCCCGAGCAGCGCGCCGATGACGGAGCCGAGCACGCCGACCGCGAGCGCAAACTCCACGTAGTGCGACAGGACCTGTCGCTTGCCGTAGCCCAGCGCCCGCATCAGGCCGATCTGGATGCGCTGAGACTCCACGAGCCGGTTCAGCAGCACATAGATGGCGAGCGCCGCCAGACCCAGGAAGAGCATGGGGAAGAGCACGGCCATCTGCTGGAAGCTGTCGAGGTCCGACTTCAACATCTGATGGCTCGGCTGGTCCTCCCGCGCCACGACGTAGGCCGTGCGCACGCCCTGGACGATGTCTATCTTACGGGCGGCGACGCTCACCGTATCGCTCTTCGTACTGATGCGCTTGATGCCGTTGCGCTCCAGCACCGCGCGGACCGATGCCAGCATCGCCTCCTCGTCGACTCCATCATCGAGAATCAGGCTGATTTCGTTGACCATGCCCTGCATATCGAACAGCTCTTCTGCCCGCTGGTGGGGCATGAAGATGATGCCGAATGTCTCGGGAGTGACGATGGGTTCCTGCGCGCTCTTCGAGACCCACATGTACTCCGGGCTGACGGCGATGCCGGCGACGCGGAAGGACGCATCCACGCCGTTGTGCTCGAAGGTTATCCAGTCTCCGGGCACGAAGCCGTGAAAGTCGGCGAAGCTCCTCTCCAGCAGGATCTCGCGGCTGTTGCCTGCGCCGAGGTAGGCGCCCGCCTGTACTTCCACGTCGTTGACGGCGGGGTGGTTCCCCGCGGGCATGGACACGATTCTTGCCTCGACCCGCTGTCCGCTCTCAAGCTCGAGGTCCAGCTTGACGTCGCCGATGATGCGTCCCTCTGCGGTCACACCGGGGATGCCGTCGAGCTGGCGGGTCGCCCGAGCGGGCAGGTGGTCAACCGAGATCCAGTAGTCGCCCATGGAGAGCAGGTCGTACGTATACTCGTACGACAGATACAGGTTCCGATATGACTCGTAAACGCCGACGAAAGCCGTGATGCCGATGGCGATGATCGCCACCACCGCACCGAACTGAGCTTTCGCCGCGAGCAGATCGCGCAGCAGCTTGCGGTGCAGGTTGTTGATGGCTACCATCTCAGTTGCTCTGGGTCGAGCGGACTGTCGTTCACCGATATGTCCGCAATCTTGCCGTCGTGAAGACGCACGACGCGATCCGCGATGTCGCCCACCGGTGCGTTGTGGGTGACCACGCACATGATCTTGCCGCTTGAGACGTTCAGTTCACGCAACAGCTTGAAGATGCGCCGGCCGGTCTCGAAGTCGAGGCTTCCCGTGGGCTCGTCGCACAGCAGCACCGAAGGGTCGGTGGCGAGAGCGCGGGCAATCGCCACGCGCTGGTTCTCTCCGCCCGATAGCTCGGCCGGGAAGTGCTTCTTCCGCTCCCCCAGGCCTACCGCGTCGAGCAACTCGTCGGCCGACCTGCGGTTGTGGACAAGCTCCGCCGCGAACTCGACGTTCTCCTTGGCCGTGAGTGTCGGGATGAGGTTGAAGAACTGGAAGATGAAGCCGATGTGGGTTCGGCGGAACCAGGTCAGTCTGCCCTGAGAGAGCGACGTCACCTCGATGCCGTTCACGTGCACGCTGCCGCTCGTCGGAGTGTCGAGTCCTCCGATGATGTTGAGCAAGGTCGTCTTGCCCGAGCCACTCGGGCCGAGAAACACGATGAACTCCCCCGGCCAAATCTCGAGGCTGATATCGTCGAGCGCCCGCACCTCGACCTTGCCCATCCGGTAGACCTTTGACACGTGTTCCAGTCGAATGGTCGGCTTTCCTGTCTGCCTGACCGTCCGGATGTCGCTGTGCACGCTCACCAAGGGATGCCTCCTTCACGTGTAGTGGCTGACCTGAAGCATAGGCCGCACGATTCGCAGGGAATATCGGTCTGTGAGCGTATTCCTGCGGAGCGGTCTGGGGAAGATGTGCTCCGACTCTGTGACGAGAGTGCCCTCATCCATTCGAGGGATGGTCCCTGACTACGCATCGGACCGGGCCTCGGCACGAGGGGGGAGCGGTTGCCCGACGCCTCTCACAGCCAGCATCACGTTTCTGCGCAACATCTCTCGGGCGGTCTTGAGGTCGAGGCCCATCCCGAACGCGAAGAGCGAGAGCGGAATCACCGCGGCGGAGTAGCACATGGTGGCGGCCTCCTCTGCCGTGACGCCGTCCCGGATCCGGTCTCGACTCCTGTAGTGCTCGGCCAGTTGCACACACTGTTCCAGGAACCGGCGTTTCAGCGCCAGCGTGTCTCTGCCGTAGCCGAACTGCTTGCTGATGGCCAGCGCATAGAACTCCCGCAGCAGTGTGGGGCTGCACCGGCCCTCCATGCCCTCGAGGTACTTCTCCAGGAGCCGGAACATGCCCTCCGCCATGTCCCCCGGAGGGCTCTGGAGAGCCACCGCCCCCTCCTTTGCCTCCTCGTCCATATAGCGCAGGAACAGCGCTCTCAGAAGGTCTGTCTTCGAGCCGAAGTAGTTGTATACGGTTGCTGTCCCGACCTCCGCCCTTGCTGCGATGGCCTCCATGGACGTCTCTTCCAGGCCTTGCTCACCGATGAGCGTCGCGGCCGCGTCCATGATGCTCTGGCGCCTGCGCTCCCGTTGCCGCTCTCTGAGAGAAGTCATGGAGTCACCTCCATTATGGGTCGTTCATCCAAGGATATAGGAGACTATCAAATGATAGTGGCTGCCTGCGCTGAATGTCAATGGCGTGTGGCATCCATGCGAGTGTACCGGCGAAGACGAGAGCGCCGCCCCGGTGAATCGGGGCGGCGCTCGGTGCTGCACGCAGGAAAAGCTAGGAGCGGATGCCGCGGGCGATAACGGCGCGGTGAATCTCGTTCGTGCCCTCGTAGATCTCGATGAGCTTGGCGTCGCGGTAGTAGCGCTCGACCGGCATGTCCTTGGTGCAGCCGTAGCCGCCGTGCAACTGGACGGCCTTGCGGGCGACATCCGCGGCTGACTCGGCGGCGAAGAGTTTCGCCTTGGCGGCTTCAACCGAGTATGGCTTGCCGCTGTCGGCCTTGCGGGCCGCGCGGTAGGCGAGCAGGTTCGAAGCGTCCACCAGCACGGACATATCGGCCAGCATCCACTGCACGCCCTGGAAATCACCGATGGGCCGGCCGAACTGCTCGCGGTCGGCCGTGTAGGCCAGCGTAGCCTCGAATGCAGCCTCGGCAAGACCGATGGCTTGACCGGCAACGTGTATGCGGCCCAGGTCGAGCGACGAGAAGGCTATTCGCAAGCCCTTGCCCACCTCACCCAGCACTGCTGAGCCGGGGACGCGACAATCGCGGAAGAACAACTCGCCGGCGCTGCTCGCGTTGAGTCCCAGCATCTCCTCAACTTTTCCAGTCGTGAACCCGGGGGTGCCCCGGTCCACCAGGAACGCGGTGATGCCCTTCGCTCCAAGAGACCTGTCCACTGAGGCGAAGACGAGCACGACGTCACCGACGTCGGCGGCTGTAATGAAGGTCTTGGCGCCGTTCAGTATCCAGTCGTCCCCGTCGCGAGTCGCCACGGTGGACATCGAGGCGGCGTCGCTGCCTGCTCCGGGCTCCGTCACCGCGAAGCAGGCTATCTTGTCGCCCGAAACCACGGGTGGCACGTAGCGGTCCTTCTGCTCTTTCGTGCCGTATCTCAGGATGGCATCGGTGAAGATGCCCGCGGGCGAGCCGAATATGCTCGCAAGCGAGACGCTTGCACGGGAGATCTCGATAGATGCGATGAGATACTCGACCACGGTGCCGCCGAGGCCGCCGTACTCGGGCGGGACCAGTATGCCGAACAGCCCGTAGTCGGCGAACTTCTTGACCGACTCGCGTGCGTACTTCTTGCGCTTCTCCCACTCCTCGACGTGCGGCATCAACTCCTTGTTCACGAAATCGCGCACGTCCTTCTTGAAGCTCAGTTCGTTCTCGGTCAGGAGGGTGTCCATCTATGCTCTTCCTTTCCTGTCTCTGAGTCCCGCGCAGTCGAGCCGCCACCGGTCTGCCGGCGCGGGCACTGGAGACAAGATTGTACGTTGGTGCGGCGGGACTGGCAAACCGCTGCTGCCCATGACCTTGGTCGGGCAGACCGGCGACCCCCGAATGCGCCATGCTATGATTGGTGGACGAGTCTCGTATACGGGTCCTCCGGGAGGTCTCCTTGGAACGTAAGAGAGTCGTTATCTCCGAGTACATCGATCCGGCAGGTCTCGACATCCTTCGCGGAGGCGCCGACGTCCTCTACGTTCCGGACACGCCCGGGACCAGGCTGACAGACGCAGTGGCGCATGCGCACGGACTTGGCGTGCGCGTCGTTCGCGTTACTCCCGAACTGATGGACGCGGCCCCTCATCTCAGGGTCATTGCCAAGCATGGCGTCGGCTACGACAACATCGATGTTGCGGCGGCGACGCAGCGCGGCATCGTCGTCGTCACCACACCGAAGGCGAACTCGGTGTCGGTGTCCGAGCACATTGTTGCCCTGATGCTCGGCCTCGCGAACAGGGTCTGTGCCGCGGATGCCGACCTCAAAGCCGGACGCTTCAAGAGGCGGGAGGACTACATCGGCGTGGAGTTGAAGGGCAAGACGCTCGGCGTGGTGGGCATCGGGCGCATCGGCTCGGAGACAGTGACGAAGTGCCGGCTGGGCTTCGGAATGAGCGTCATCGCGTACGATCCCTACGTTCCGCCGGAGAGGTTCGAGTCCCTGGGCTGTGAGCGCTCGGCGGACCTGGCCCGCGTGGTCAGAGAGGCGGATTTCCTGGCGCTCTGCGTTCCGCTCACGGCCGAGACCAGAGGGATGCTAGGGGCGAGAGAACTCGCTCTGATGAAGCCGAAAGCGTATCTCGTCAACACGTCGCGCGGCGGCATCGTCGACGAGGAGGCTCTGTACAGAGCGCTCGTCGCCGGCGGGCTCGCCGGCGCCGGCATGGATGTCTTCTCCGAGGAGCCTCCTGCCGCGAATCACCCCCTGCTCTCGCTCACGAACTTCATCGCGACGCCGCACGTCGCGGGCGCCACGGTCGAGGCGATGCGCCGCATGGCCACGGACCTGGCCGACGAGATACTCCGCGTCCTTCGTGGTGAGAGGCCGCTGTACCCGGTCAACCCGGAGGTTTGCGAGTGACGTCGGCTGGTGAGGGGACCGCGCTGCTGCCGCTGTACACCATCCGGCCGTTGCCCCTCGCATACGTCAGTCAGGACATGGGCAACTTCACCTACCGCTTCAACAACGGCAGACGCATCGACCTCCCCATATTCGCCTGGTATATCGAGGGAGGCGTCCAGCGCATTCTGGTCGACACAGGTGCGAATGCCGAGCACCTGAGGAAGTACCGCGGGTTCGACGCCGTCGACATCAACTCCTTCGAAGAGGCACTGCTCAAGGTCGGCCTCAAGCCTTCTGATATCGACGTAGTCATCCAGACGCATCTCATGATTGACCACTGCGCCAACACGCGGAAGTGCAGCCGGGCTCGCGTGGTCGTACAGCAGACCGAACTGGAGTTCGCCCTCGCGCCTCATCCCATACTGGCGCCAACGTACATAAGGGAGCTGTTCATGGGCCTGAACTTCCAGTTGGTGGATGGGTACTGCGAGGTACTCCCCGGCATCGAACTCATCCCGGTGCCGGGCCACAGTCCCGGTTGTCAGGCCGTGAGCATCAACACCGCGAAGGGCAGGGCAGTCATCACCGGGATGTGCACGCTCCAGGAGAACTTCGAGCCGCCCGCGGGCGTGCGCGAGATAATGCCCGTCATTCCGCCCGGGATTCACCTTGACGCTGTTGAGGCGTTCAACAGCGCACTCCGCATCAAGGCCATGGCGGACATACTGATCCCGGTGCACGAGCCCGCGCTTGTCAACGTCGATCGCATTCCGCGGTAGGGTGGCGACCGAAGTGCAGAAGGAGGAGACGGTGAGGCAGGATACAGGCTACGAGTTCAAGCAGCGGTTGATTCGCGGCGACAAGGTCTTCGGCCCGTTGATAGGTCCGGGGAACGACCCGGCGCCGACCGTGGCGGCACTGAAGGACATGGGGTACGACTTCTTCATGATCGACAACGAGCACAGCCTCGTTGGCAAGGAAGCCATCTACGTCTACATCCGGCTCGCACGCGAGCACGAGTTGCCCATCCTGATGCGACCGGAGAGGAGCGACGCTCCTCTGAGCCCGTATCTTGACTCGGGAATCCAGGGGCTGATGCTTCCCCAGGTGGACGATGTCGATGAGGCTGTACGCGCCGTTGACGCGGCGTATTTCCCGCCGCTCGGCAATCGAGGCTCAGGCATCGGCCTCAGTCCCTACCTGCTCGATGGCATGGACGTTGCGACGACGCCCCTTCTGACGATGACGGAGTACGTGAACAGGAATACGATGCTCTTCCCGCAGACGGAGAGCCTCATGGCCCTGAAGAACCTGCCGCGCACCCTCCAGCTCGAGGGTATCGACGGTACGGTTGTCGGTACGCATGACCTGGCGCTCAGCATCGGCGACATGGGGCCCGGCATGACGCGGGCTGAGGTCAACAGCCGTCCGTTCATCGAGGAGCGGCTGCTGGAAGTCGCGGATATCTGCCGCAAAGCCGGGAAGATGGCAGGGATGGGGGGCTTCGGACCCAAGGGCTACGCGCGCTGGGCCAGGGAAGGCTTTCAGTTCTTCAACCTCGGCTACGTTCGAGACAACAACGCCGAGAAGCTCAGGGCGGCGCTCCAGGAGGCCAGAGACCTCGTCGGCTAGGGGCACGACACGTCCGGAACGGGCAAGGGAGGGAGAGACATGGGCGAATCGAGCGATTGGGACTACGAGCTGCAGCTCTCGCAGAAACGGGACGAGTCCGTCGTTGGCGGCCTGCTCACCGGCGCCTTCGACATGCACGTACACTTCGAGCCTGAGGCCTGGATGACGAGGCGCTACGACGCCATCGAGACGGCCCTGCACGCGCGCGAAATGGGGCTGGGTGGCTTCGTGCTGAAGAATCGGACCTACTGCACACAGCCTGTCGCCCTCCTGGTTCGGCGTCTCGTGCCGGAGATCCAGGTATTCGGCAGCCTGACGCTCGATGGTGAGGTGGGTGGTCTCAACTACCGGGCTGTCAGGGCCGCTGCTGAGATCGGCACGAAGGTGCTGTGGTTGCCGGTGTTCTACTCCGCCAACTCGATGCCGGTGGTGCAGCGTCTCTTCAATCTTGACCTCGGCGGAGACACCATCACCGTCGTTGATGCCGCGGGCCGCCTGGTCCCGGCGATGGACGACATACTCAAGGTCGTCAAGGACTACGGCATGGTGCTCTGCACGGGCCACATCTCCCCCCGGGAGGTGAACGCGGTTGCTGACAGGTGCATCGGTCTGGGGATCCGCAAGGTGGTTGTGACCCACGCGATGTCGGAGTTCGTCTGCAGCGAGTTCCTGACGGCGCAGGAGATGGTGGCGCTCGCCAGGTCTGGCATCGTCATAGAGCATTGCGCACAGGCAGTCTCGCCGACCAGCGAGCGTCGAGACCCGGCTTTGTTCGTGGAAGCCATCCGTGCTCAGGGCCCGGAGAACTGCATCCTGACGACGGACTTCGGCGGCACGCCTCATCCGACCATCGCGGAAGGATTGAGGATGTTCATCGCCACGTTACTGCGCAGGGGACTGGCTGCGTCCGACATCGAACTGATGGTGAAAGCGAATCCCCGCAGACTGCTTGACGCGGCCGGCTGAACCGCGGCTCCTCGGCTCCAGGTGCTACTCTGTCAGGTTGAGGAATACGAGGATGTCGTCGCTGTCCCAGTTCGCCACGGCGATATCCATTCGGCCGTCCATGTCGAAGTCCGCTGCGGTCGCCGAACTGGGGCCGCTGCCGGTCTCGAACTCGGCCTTCTCACTGAAGGTGCCGTCCCCCTCGTTGCGCAGCAACGAGAGCCGGTGAGCGTAGCCGTCGACCACCGCGAGGTCGCGCATGCCGTCGCCGTCCACGTCCAGAGTCGTAGCCCAGCACGGGCCACCCCGTCCGGTGAGGTAGTCGACGGAACGCTCGAACGAACCCCCACCCTGATTGACGAGTATCGCAACCGCCCCGCTGGTGTAGCGCGTGGCGACGAGTTCAGGCAGCCGGTCGCCGTTGAGGTCGGCCGCCGCTATCGACCACAGGCCGGCATCGAGCGCCATGGCGGTCCGGGTGCTGAACCCGCCCTTGCCGTCATTCCACAGGACATCGACGTAGCCGTCATGGTACGACGTGACAGCGATGTCGATGGCGCCGTTGCCGCTCAGGTCGGCCGCGACGGCGCTGAACGGCGCGCGGTGTGTTGTGAAGTCGACACGGTCGGCGAATGAACCATCTCCCTGGTTCATGTAGACGCTGACCGTGTGGCTGTTGAAGTTCGGCACCGCGATGTCCGGCAGCGAGTCACCGTCGAAGTCCGCGACGGTGGTGACGTGGGGGCCACTGGCCGTTGGGATGTCGGTTCGGGACACCATCGAGCCGTCACCGGCATTGAACAGGATGCTCAAGGTGCCGGCGCGCTCGTTCGCGACGACGAGGTCGATAGCGGAGTCACCATCCACGTCTCCGGCTGACACGCCGAAGGCGCCTGCGCCGGTCGGGTACTGAACAGGTCTTCCGAATGTGCCGTACCGGCTGTTGAGGAGAACGCTCACCGTGCCTGATGTGTAGTTGGTCACGGCGAGGTCGGGCCACCCGTCTCCGTTGAGGTCTGCGGATACGACCACAAACGGGTCGGTGCCCACTGCGTAGCTCGCCGAGCGCCCCAACGTGCTCTCAAGCTGCCGGCTGTAGCTCAACCCCCTTGATGAGAGCGGCGTTGTCAGCAGGCCAAGCATCACCGCCACGAGCACGAAAGTGGAAGGCAGTAGCCACCGTGTGGTGTCCTTCATAGAGTGCACTCCGTTTGGACTGCCGGTCAGTGCCAGGCACCGGTGCTCTTGCTCCGGCCGGGCCCGTCCGCCTATGCGCCTATCTGGGTGGCGGCGAGCGCACCCTGAGGCAGTTGGATTGTAGCAGGCTCGTTGTGGTTGCCGAAAACGAGCGTCACCGAGATGTCTTCCACCATGAGGTCGAACGCCTCATCAGGCATGCCCAGCATCGAAGGTGTGAGCTCGATGAGCATGTGCTCGTCGGTGCGCATGAACAGATAGCCGTCCACAGCGACGTACTGCGTCATCGACACCCGCTTCACCATCTCCTCGAGTGCCAGCGCGCCGAGGTCGAGGTTGCCCATGGAGGGGATCTGGCCCTGCATCTGTGCCATCATCTGACGCACCGAGTCCATGTCAGGCACGATTTCCACGACGTAGCACTTGACGCCGTCAACCTCCTCGATGCCGAGGTAGTTCACTTCGTCGGCGCCTTTCAGCAGGTCAATCTGCTGCTGAACCTGGTTCTGCTGTTCCCACATCCCCTCCGGCATCTGCATCTTCATCCATTGGCCTTCTTCACCGGGAAGTGAGGCACTCACGTACATCCAGCCGTCCACCAGGAAGTACTCAACCGGTATCTCCAGCGGTGACTGGTCGGGTCCGGCCGTTGTCATAGTCATGACCAGGTGCATCGTCTCGTTGGCGCTGTCGATGAAGCCGCTTCCGTTGCCCCGGACGGAAGTCTGTTCGGTTTCGGCAGCCCCGTGGACGTCCACCGTCACTTCCATGACGATGTCAAACGTCGTCGTTTCTACTGCCATGTTGGCCGCGATGACGTCCTCGACGGTCCGCTGGATGGCCTCTTCGGACATTGGATTCGCGGCGCATCCGGTCGCGGCAACGAGCAAGAGCGTTGCCATCGACGTGAAACTCAGAAGGTGTCGTCTCATTGGGTCGCCTCCAGGTGAATGTTTTCCCGAGAGTCCACTGCAAGAATACTGCGTTCAGGCGCAGACCGAATCGTTCGGCGATACTATTCTCGAACCCCATGCGGGCGATGTGCGGCTCGTCCGTTCGGATGAGAGCGCCGCCACCGCCGTACCGCGCTAGAGCGAGATAATGCCCCGCTGCAGCGCCTGGGTGACCGCGCCGGTCCGGTCGCTCACGTCCAGCTTCTGGAAGATAGACTGGACGTGCGTCTTCACCGTGCTCTCGCTGATGAAGAGGGCCGAAGCGATTGCCTTGTTCGCAGCGCCCGTCGCCATCAGTCGCAGCACCTCCTTCTCGCGTTCGGAAAGCAATTCCGGACTCTGTGACTGCCGCGACAGCGTCGCGAAGCGGTCGAGCACCTTGCTGGCGACCGACGGCTGAATGAGCGACTCGCCCCTGTGAACCGCGCGGATTGCCTTGAAGAGCTCCTCGCGCGGAGAGTCCTTGAGCAGGTAGGCGCGGGCGCCTGCCTCGATGCCCTTGAAGATGTACTCGTCGTTGTCGTACGTCGTGAGGACGATGAAGCTGACCGAGGGCTGCTGTGCGGCAATGGCGCGCATGGCCTCGACGCCATCCATCACCGGCATTCTGAGGTCCATCAGGATGACGTCCGGAGACGTCTCCGCGGCTTTGGAGACGGCGGCGGCGCCGTTCGACGCATCGCCGACCACCTCCATGTCCTCCTGTCGGTCGAGCATCGCCGTCAGTCCTTCCCTCACCACCGGGTGGTCATCGGCGATCAGTATCCTGATCTTGCCCATCGTCAGTCCTCCTCTCGAAGGGTATCACGACCTCGATCTGCGTGCCCCTGCCGGGCGCGCTGCTGACCCGTGCGTTGCCGTGGCACTGTCGCGCTCGTTCGTCGATGCCGATGAGGCCGAATGAGCCGTCGCGCGGCGGCTCCTGGTCGAACCCCACACCGTCGTCGCGCACGCGGAGCGTGATGACGCCGTCGCCGTACCCCAGTTCGATTTCGGCGTGGTGTGCGGCAGCATGCTTGCGTATGTTCGTCAGCGATTCCTGGCAGATGCGAAGGAGCGCGCCTTCGATTTCAACTGAGAGCCGGCGGCGCCGGCCAGTCACATGGTATCTCGTGCTCACTCGCCCTTCGCTTGCCAGCATCTCCGCTTCCCGTCGAATAGCTTCGGCCAGGTCGCGCTGCTCCAACTGGCCCGGCCGCAGCGCCCAGACGGAGCGGCGCGCCTCGTTCAGGCTCTCCCGCGCGAGCCGCTTTGCACTCTCGATGTGTGTTGCGGCATGCTCCGAAGACTCGCTCAGGCTCTGTTCGGCGGCCTCAAGCTGGAGCACGATGCCGGTGAAACCCTGGGCAAGCGTATCGTGAATCTCACGGGCTATCCGATTTCGCTCGTCCAGTATCGCCAGGTCACGCGTCTCCTGGGCCAGACGCGCGTTTTCCATCACGTTGGCGAGCTGGTCCGCGACTGATTGCGCGGTGAACAGGTCCATCTCCTCGAGGCTGTTCACTCTATCCGACTCTATGTCGAGCACCCCCAGGGTCAGAGCCCCGATGTTGATCGGCACCGCCAGCTCGGAGCGCGTGTCCCGAAGCTGAGGCACCGCGATGTAGCTGGCGTCGGTCGAGACGTCGCTGACAAGACGTGGGCGACACGATTGCAGCACCTCTCCCACGACACCCTCGCCGGGGTGACTCACCTCGCCCAGAGGTATCTGTCCTGAGTACCCTCCGACGCCGGCAGCGAGCTTCAGGTCTCCTGACTGGGAGTCAACGAGGAAGACGTTGACCGAGTAGTACTTGAATGTCTGTTGCAGGGCATGAACCACGTACGTGAGCAATCCCGGAAGATCGTTCGTCGAATGTATCTGCCGTCGGAGGTCAAAGATGCGGCGCACCTGCTCCGCACGCAGCTCTTCGCGTGCTGCCCGTTCCTGGTATCTGGCTTCGAGCCGGCGGTGAGCCTGCTGCAACTGTGACTGCGACTCCTCCAGGTTGTCCGCCATCAGGTTGAAGCTCTTCGCCAGCAGACCTATCTCGTCGGTCCTGCCTTCCGGCATCCTCAGGGACAGATTCGTCGAGCTCATCGCCTGCACCGTGCCGGTGAACGAGCGCAGCGGCTCAACCACCGTGCGGCCGAGGTACCAGAGCAGTGCCGCCGCCGTCACGATGAGAAGCGCGGTGATGATGGCTGCAAGTGCACGCGTCAGGCTCCTCACCTGGTCCTCGATGTAGCCGTGAGAGAAGCCGACAAGGACTCTTCCAATGGCTGCTTCCTCGTGCAGCAGGAGCCGGCTCACGGTGTTGGCGGGCGGCGCCTCCGTGCCCAGTTCAACCACCGAGCGCACAAGCGCGTCATCCACGTCGTAGACCTCGACGGAGACGATGTTCTCGTAGATCAGGACGGCATCGATGGTCCGCTCGACGCGCGGGTAGTCCTTCAGTTCGAGCATGGGGACGAGCGAGGTCGTCAGGTACTCGAGAGAAGCTTCCTGGTCGGCCCGGTAGCGCTCTGCCAGCTCGGAGCTGACGACCTGGGAGATGATTGACACGGCAAGCAGTCCGCACAGCCCGATTACCAGCGTCACGAAGACAACGATGCGCCCGCTGAGACTGTGCTCGAGCCGCACGGGAACCGGTGCACGTTCCATCGCTCGAATTGTAGCATCGGCCCCCGTCGTCAGGACGGCAATTAACCCATTCGTAACCTGCCCGCAACCTCCGCGCAACCGGAACGGCCCAGACTGCGGGAGACGCTTCAAAGGAGGATGCGAAGAATGAGAACACTGTCCGGTATGCGCCACCTGGGGCGTGTCGCAAGGGGGTTGGTTCTTGCGTGTCTGCTGGCCATGACTGCGCTGACAGCCGTCGGGCCCGCGCTGGCAGCCGACCCGTCGGGGGCGGCCACGCTGGCGGATGACCCCGGCTCCCCGGCGAACTACGTTTGGGTCATCGTTGCCTCAGCCCTCGTCTTCATCATGCAGGGCGGGTTTGCGATGCTCACCGCGGGACTGTGCCGCGCCAAGAACGTCGTGAACTTGATGATGAAGAACCTGATGGACTTCGCCATCGGTTCACTGGCGTTCTTTATCGTCGGCTTCGCCTTGATGTTCGGCGCTGACAAGGGCGGGCTGGTCGGGACGACCGGCTGGTTCCTCGCGGGTGACAACTACGATGTGGGAACCTACCTGCTGTTCCTGTTCCAGGTCATGTTCGCCGCCACGGCGGCCACCATCGTCGCGGGCGCTGTGGCTGAGCGCCTGAAGGTGAAGGCGTATTTCCTCTACGCGATTGTCGTCTGCTCGGTCATCTACCCCATCTACGGCCACTGGGTCTGGGGAGGCGGCTGGCTCTCCTCTCTGCCGTACGGTGTGGGGCACGTCGACTTCGCTGGCTCCGGCGTGGTGCACACGGTGGGCGGATTCCTGGGGCTGGCCGGGGCAATCGTCCTTGGCCCGCGCATGGGCAAGTTCGACAAGAAGGGGAAGGCGCGCGCCATACCCGGCCACAGCATCGTGCTCGCCGCGCTCGGCGTGTTCATCCTCTGGTTCGGCTGGTACGGTTTCAACGCCGGAAGCACTCTGTCGGCGTCGGAGTTGCGGACCTCAGTCATAGCTGTCAACACGACGCTCGCTGCATCTGCCGGGGCGGTTTCCTCTCTGGTCACCATCTACGCCGTCACGAAGAAGCTCGATGTCGGCATGACGCTCAACGGCGCGATTGCCGGTCTTGTCGGCATCACGGCGCCCTGCGCCTGGGTTGAAGCGTGGGCCGCGGTTGTCATCGGGGTCGTGGCGGGCGCAATCGTCGTGGCTGGCGTCCTGTTCTTCGACCGCGTCCGCGTGGACGACCCCGTCGGGGCATCGAGCGTGCATGGTCTGTGTGGCGTCTGGGGTCTGCTGGCGGTTGGCCTGTTCGCTGACGGCAGCTATGGCCTCTGCACAACGGAGGCTCCGACGGTGATCGGCCTGTTCTATGGCGGTGGACTCGGCCAACTCTTCGCTCAGGCCATAGGCGCGACTGTGGCGGCCTCGTGGGCTTTCGGCACGGGCTACGTGCTCTTCAAGGGGCTTGATCGGATCATGGGCGGTATCCGCGTCAGCCCGCAGGAGGAGTACGAGGGTCTGGATACGGGCGAGCACGGCGGCAGGGCGTACCCGAACTTCCCGGTCGTAGAAGACCTGCCGTATCACGACTAGTCTTTCGAGCAACGTCAATGGAGGCGAACGCATGAAGAAGATAGAGGCCATCGTACGTCCGGAGCGCGTCTCCGCGGTGAAGGACGCGCTGGAGAAGCTGGGATATCCGGGGATGACGCTCACTGAGGTCAAGGGTCATGGCAAGCAGAAGGGTCTGGTCCAGCAGTGGCGTGGCAGTCAGTACCGCATTGAGTTCCTGCCAAAGGTGAAGATCGAGGTGGTTGTCGACAGCGAGGAATCGGTGCAGCCCGTTGTTGATGCAATCATACGTCAGGCGCGCACGGGCGAGGCAGGAGACGGGAAGATATTCATCTGGCCGATTGAAGAGGTGGTGCGGATTCGCACCGGCGAGAGGGGGGCGTCGGCAGTCTAGCGACGCGCTCTGCGCGAGACAGGTGCGACTGGCGCCGGGCCCGGGGCAACGCCCCGGGCCCCTTCGCTGTGATGCGGCGATGGCTCCTCCGCGAGCATGGACGGCTGACCCGCGCCCTCCGCTCGCCCTCCCGTGCTTCACGCCGAAGCGAAGCCGTTGTTCGGCCTCTGCAAGCGTGGTACCTTGGTCGCTGCGAACGAGACGGACTCAGGAGGTTGCTCGTATGGCGAGGAAGGTGCGCATACTCCGGGCGAGCGACATGGTCGGCACGCTTGCCATGCCGGATGTCCTGACGCTGATTGAACAGGCCTTTGCCGAGAGGGGCCGGGGCCGAACCGAGATGCCGGCCAAGAGCTACCTGCACTTTCCGCAGTCGCAGGGGGTCCTTCTCATCATGCCGGGAAACCTGCCGCAGATGGGCGAGGCGGCTGTCAAGCTCATCAGCGTTCACACAGGCAACCCCGCCATGCACGGACTGCCGACGCTGATAGCGACGATTGTGCTCATCGACTCCGCCACCGGCGAGCCCGTCTGCATCATGGACGGCACGTACGTCACCGGCATGAGGACCGGCGCGGCATCCGGTGTGGCCACGAGATTGCTGGCGCGGCGGGACTCCCGCGTGCTGGGACTCATCGGCGCGGGCTTCCAGGGGCCGTTTCAGCTCGATGCTGTCCGCCGGTCGATGCGCGTGGAGAGAGTGCTCGTAAACGACCTCGTCATCGAGAAGGCGCAGAACCTGGCCGGCATTGCCAGGGGATTCGGCATCGAGGCGCGTGCCTGCGAGACCGCAGAGGAGGTCGTCCGTGGCTGCGATGTGCTCGTGACGGCTACCCCCAGCGACCACCCGATCGTCAAGGACGAGTGGGTGCATCAGGGGATGCACCTCAACTGCGTAGGTTCCTATGCGGCCGGCAAGCAGGAGATCGACCCGGCGATACTCAAGCGCGCCAAGGTGGTCGTCGATGACTGGGAGCAGGCCAGCCACGCGGGCGAGGTCAACGTGCCGGTCAGCCGCGGCGAGTTCGGCCGTGCGGACGTGTACGCGGAGCTTCCCGAGATCGCTGCAGGGCTCAAACCCGGACGCACCGATGATGCCGAGGTGACGGTGTTCGATACCACGGGCCTCGCGATACAGGACGTCGTGACCGCGTGGAAGGCGTTCGAGGTGGCTGAACGTACGGGTCTGGGCGCACTGATAGATCCCCTCTTCACGGTGGGCTGACCCGGTTCAGCGTCATCCGGCGGCTCATCGCAACAGTCCGGCGGGGCGCCGCCCGCAGTCCGGAGATTCTCGCTGAGGTCTCCCCCCCTCGATGGTGGATGGGTTGACAGCATGGTTGTTCTCATGCGACCATACCGTGGGGCACATCCATCGACGCGAAGCCCGCAGCCCGAGCCGGTGACTCGTGTTCATCATACGGGGAGCCGGGCGAGGCGTGGGACAAGGCGGAGGTGAGTGTGCCTCTTCTTGTGTCCGGGCGCCTCTGAAGCGGCGAGAGGAGATGGACCGGAACCCACCTCCTCCACCGGTGGACACATCTCTGTGCTGGCGTCGCGCCCGGAGGGCCGGCGGCCGGGTGCCTTCTCCTCTGCTCCGAGGTGCGACCCCGCCTATCGTATATACTGTCGGCACAGCTACGCCGGCCGCAGGCGGACGAGAGGGCAGCATGACGTCTGAACGGGATACGGTCATCATCTACTGCGACGGGGCATGCTCCGGGAATCAGTTCAAGGGGAATCGAGGAGGCTGGGGCGCGATACTCTCCTGCAGAGGCACCGAGAAGGAGATTCACGGCGGCGAGAGAAACACCTCGAACCAGCGCATGGAGTTGACCGCATGCATCGAGGCGCTGGGATGCCTGAAGGGTCGGGACCTCACCGTAGAGGTCTTCTCTGACAGCGCATACCTCGTCAATGGCATGCAGCAGCGGTGGTATGCTCGCTGGGAGCAGAACGGCTGGCTCAACTACCAGCGCAAGCCGGTCGAGAATCGAGACCTGTGGGAACGGCTACTTGCGCTCATCCGGCTGCACACGGTTACGTTTCACAAGGTGACCGGGCATTCGGGCGTGGGACTCAACGAGCGTGCGGATGCGCTCGCTCGCCTCGGAATCAGCGAGCTGGCCTAGTCAGCCGCGCTGAGCGGCAGGGTCGCATCGTGTTCTCCGCGCTCTCTTCGCCGGATGCGTGTCTTCAACATGCGGACGAAGTCCTTGAGCAAGCCGCGCTCTTCCATGGTCAGGCTCGGCCATTCGTCGCGGAAGAACAGCCGCAACTCGGGGTCCGCGATGAGATCCTCGACGGGTGCAGCGGGAGTCGCGTTGAGGTATCCGGCGGCGCGCAGCATCTCAGTCTCGGGCACTCCGAGTGCCGCGGCGAGGGTGCAGAGGGTGTGCACGCCAGGGAGTGTACGACCTGTCTCAACGTGAGCCAGGAAGCCGTCGCTCACGCCTATGCGTCGCGCCAACTCGCGCTGTGTCAGAGGCGGCTCGAGATCCAGTCGCCATCGCCGCACCCTGGCGCCGAACTCCCTGTGCTGAAACTCGTTCATGCCTGTCTGCCCCGCATAGCAGCAATATGAGTCTAGCATACTCCGTCCCACGCGTCCTGACCACCTTCGCTCGGGTGCACCGGCGGTCATCCGTTGGGACGAGTGCGTGCGGCCCATTTGAACCAGCCGAACCCCCCGCCGGGACGATGTTGCCAGTCGGGCGTCTCGTGTATCCTGTCGCGGTGATTCCTCGTGCGCAACCTCGGAGGTGACGGCAATGCTGGAGGTGACACAACTCACCAAGCGGTTTGGTCGGCAGGTGGCAGTCGACAACGCGACGTTCAGGATAGATGAGGGCGAGGTGTTCGGCTACCTCGGGCCCAACGGGTCGGGGAAGACGACGACAATGCGACTGATACTCGGCCTGCTGAAGCCTACGTCCGGAGCAGCTCTCCTCTGGGGTGGTCGGGCCTCGGAGAGTCCCGACATAAGACGACGTGTCGGTGTCCTGCTGGAGGCGGACGGCCTCTATCCGAGGCTCAGCGCCTATGAGAACCTGGACTACTTCGGCCGGCTCTACCGCGTGCCGGGGCTGGTCGCGCGCATCGACAGGCTGCTCGAGTTCGCGGGTCTGGCCGAGAGGCGGAAGGACAAGGTGGGTACGTTCTCGCGGGGCATGCGACGCAAGTTGGGCCTCATTCGAGCCCTGCTCCACTCGCCCGATCTGCTGATGCTTGACGAGCCGTCCGCCGGTCTCGACCCCGAGGCACAGAAGATGGTGCGTGACCTCATCGTCACTCTGTCCAGCGAGTCGAACATCACCGTGTTCCTCAACTCGCACGACCTCGACGAGGTGCAGAAGATCTGTGGTCGAGTCGCCATCATCCAGGCCGGTCGGATTCGCGTCTGCGATACGCTGAAGTCCCTTCAGTCATCCTCCGGAGTCCCCGGAGCAGAGTTCGTGCTTGCGGACGGCTCGCGCCTTCAGGAAGCGGCAGCACTCATTCGGGGCAGCGAGGGCGTTCGCGACGTACAGACCCGAAACGGGAGCCTGCTCGTGGACCTCGCGCGGGACGGCGTCTCGCCGGTTCTGCTTGCGCTGCTGGAGGAGCACGGTATCCGCGTCGAGGAAATGAAGCGCGGCAGGCGCTCTCTCGAAGACATCTACCTCGACATCGTTCACCGGGAGGATTCGCATGAGTGAAGCCCGCACGGTATTCCGCAAGGAGTTGCGTGAGCTTGCGTTCAGCCGCAGTTCCGTCGCGTCCGGCGTTCTCTTCGCGGTGGTGTTCGGTGCGATGTACTCGCTCAGGATCACGTCCGACATGGCCGCCACGCTTGACGTCTCTCTTGGAAGCCTCCTTTTCTTCCTGACGACGCTCCTTGGCGTCTTCATGGGTTACTCGTTCACGACCCAGGTCTTCCTGAGGGAGAAGATGGACGGCGTTGTCGAGACGCTTCTGTGCAGTCCGGCGAGCCTGCGGGGTCTCTGGCTGGGAAAGACGCTTGCCGTCACGGTCTTCGCCCACGTGCTGGCGGTAGCTTCGGGCATCCTGACGGCGCTGGTGACGAGCGCCCGGCTTGGGACCATCGCCGTTCCAAACGCCTCGGTAGTTCTCTATCTGGTCTGCGTCGTTCCTCTGGTGATCGCGTGTCTGGTTGGCGCCCTTGGCTTTGCCCAGTTGCTGCTCGGTATGAAGGAGAACCGCGTCATCGGTCTGGCGCTCTTCATTCCCCTCTTCGCCGGACTGTACGGCCTGGGTTACAGCTCCACCGGCACGTTCGTTGTGACATGGTTGCACGTTGGCCTTGTGGCGCTTGGGACGGTAGTCGTGCTTGTGGTGCTGGCCTGGGCTTCGCGGTTCCTCAATCGGGAGCGGATAGTCACGACGTTGCCATGAGATTGGCGTTGGCTGAGTGCGGTCACCGTCGAGGGGCGTTACTCGTATCCCATTGCGTGGCGGGTTGCGCGGACGTTCTCGGGCGACGTGAGCATGGCGAGCAGTTCGAAGGCTACGTCGACCGCAGTGGCCGGAGATGCGGAGGTGATAACACGACCGTCACGGACGAGCGGGGCGTCGACGACCTCTGCACCCATCTCTGCGAGTTGCCGCCGTCTCTTGCCATCGAGCAGATGGTACGTCGTGGCCCGCCGCCCCTGAAGAACCCCGCTCCGGGCCACCGGCAGCGCGCCTGTGCAGATGGCGGCGATCGGCTTGCCCGCCGCGGCGAAGCGCCGGATGATGTCGAGAAACGCGTCCGAATAGGCGTCGTCGTAGAACCCGGCCCTCTCGAAGCCACCCGGAACGGCCAGGGCGTCGAATGCGTCGTCCTGCACATCGCCGGACAGCAACTGCGGGATGACCTTGAAGCCGAACGTGCACTGGAGCTGGGGACGAAGGCCTACGGTGATGACCTCGATCTCCTCTTCTCCGAATGCGCCGGCGAAGCCGAGCACATCCGAGAAGGCGGCGGCCTCGTATGCTTCGAAGCCGTCCGAGAGCAGCAGCAGGACTCGTTTCATGCTCACCTCCTTGCGCGCTCTTGTGAATACGGGCGCCTCACAGGGAGACTGCCGGGTGAGGCCGGCACGATGGGGTCCTCTTGCAGGGACGCGTTGTCGAAAGGCGCAACAACGGGAAATCGGCGAGGGGTTGAAGCTGGGGCAAGGCTTGGCCTGCCACTCCCGCATCCGACGGAGAGGCGGAGCCTCATGAGCCTAGGCTAGCATCGGATGGTCGAGTCGTCAATCATGGTGGCTGCTCTGATACTCCAACGAACCTGGCGGGGAGTGGCACGTTGCTCATTCGTGTTCAGCGAAGCTGTTGCCTTGACACGGTATGTATGCTGACATATGCTTTGAAACGCGGCTCCGGCTGTCGGAGCCATTTGGTGATTCTCTCGCAGAGCGTGCCGAAAGCACATCGCCCTACTTCCTGGCTGCCCACCGGTCCTGCAGTTCGGTCCATTCGTGCGGGTACGGGCGGTGCCTTGGTGGCCGAAATGTGTGAGACGGTGGCCATCGGGAGTGACGGGCGAGTGCGGCTGCCATGACGGGGCAAGCAGTCGGCGCGACAGGCCGCACGAGAGAGGTATTCCGAGCACCGGAATCGATGGGAACATGAGTAGACACAACAGGTTTCACAGGCAGGACCAGTCGGATTCTCAACAGCAGACTCCTGGGAGTGAGACGCCGGCAGCGGCGCCGGAGGCCGGCCAGCCAGTCGGCAGTGTCATAACACTGCGGCTTGGAGGCAGGAATCCGCTCAAGTCCTTCAACGCGTACGTGATTCGGGGCCAGCGGCACATCCTCGTTGACCCCGGGCCTCCCGACCGGGCCGGAGAGCTGCTCGAGCAGTTGTCGCGTAACCGCATATCGCTTGGCGAGATCGGTCTCATCGTGTTGACGCATGGGCATCCCGACCAGTTCGGCAGCGCGGCGAGACTCAAGGAGTGGACGCAGGCTCCGGTAGCGGTGCACGAGTTGGATGCCGAGTACGTACACTGGGGCACAGTTCCTCCCCTCAAACCGGTGACTCGACTCGGGGCGCTCTGCAAGTTCGCGTACAACGCGAAGTCGGAGCCGGTTGAGCCCGATATCATTCTTCACGAGGGAGACCGGCTGAATCGCTACGCGGGGCGCGGGCGGGTGATACTGACGCCCGGACACACCGCCGGGTCCATCTCCATCCTCTTGCCTGACGGCCAGTGCATCGTTGGCGACTTGCTGATGCGCGGCCTTCGTTCAGGCACGCCTTCTCTCTCCTGGTACGCCGAGGCGCCTTCGGATCTCAGACAGAGCCTGCAGAAGGTGGTGACGGCCGGCGCCCGAACGCTGCTGGCTACCCGTGGAGGCCCCTTCGACGTTGCGGCCCTCTCTCGCAGGTTTGCCTGGCTGGAAGTGCCGCAGGACGCGGGTGGAGGCGAAGCGGAGGACCTGGCTCAGGCGAAGCCTCCTGCACCGGCCGTCGAACGGCCTGTCCCGCCCCCGGCGCTTGGGTCAGATTCGGCGCCGGTGGCGCGGGTTGAACAGGGAGATCCGGACCGTCCGCGAAGACATCGCCCGCGGCACCGCAGACCGGGGCGACGCGAGGGCGGGCCGGACGGGGGCCCGCCGTCGAGCGGCGCCGGCAACAGGCCGGCCGACGCCTAGCCTGAACTCCGTGCGTCGGTCGCCACTGTCATCTGCGCCCTCTCACAGCAGCGAGGCCATCAGCTTCGCGTTCACCACGCCCTGGTCGCCGTTGTTCGTGTTGAACAGGACGTGCACCTCCGAGGCGTCTTGGGCGCAGTCCCTGATGCGGGCGGCCCACGGCGCAAGCTCACCGTCCGTGTAGTAGTAGTCGAACCTCTCAGCCGGCGACACGTTCTTCTTCTCCCACGTGTCAGCCTTTCGGCCGTGGAACCGGATGATTCCGGTGCCCGCCGTGACCTCCGCCACGGGAGGAACGCTGGATGGGAATCCCTGCGGCTCATCGACGCACACGAATGCGATGCCGTTCTGCCTCAGGAACGCGAGGGTCGAGTCTCTGTTCTGCTCGGAGAGCCAGCGATTGTTGCGGAACTCAACAGCGACGGAGTACGAAGGCAGGCGCTGCTTGCATCCAATGATGTAGTCCATCTGCGCTAAGCCTGGAAGGAACCACGGAGGATACTGGAAGAGAACGACGCCAAGCTTCCCAGCGGAATCGAGCGGCATGAGCGCGTCCTCGAAACGAGACCACAGATGCTGCAGCAGCTCGTCCGGCATGTCCCGAGCGTAGAATCGCTCCTTCGAAGCAATGCCGGCCGGCAGGGCGCCGCGTATGTCAGCCGGCAGAGACTGAGGCTGCGTGGGGTGTTGGGTGAAGAGCCGGAACGCCTTCACATCGAACACAAACTCCGGGGGCGTTCTCTCGGTCCACAAGAGCGCGTTGCGCCTGGACGGCATCGAGTAGTAGCTGCTGTCCACTTCGACGATGTCGAATCGGGTCGAGTAGTACGCCAGTCGCGCCTCCGGCGTGCGCGCTGATTCAGGGTAGAACGTCCCGGCGCGAATCAGGCTCGGGTCCGTCCAGGAACAAGTGCCGATGCGTATTCGACTTGGCATGTGCTCTCGCGTGTCTCGAGTCCACCCGCTCGCACGTGCAGTCTAGCCGCGTACGCTGTCTGACGCAAGCCGCCCGCTGATTCAAGCGGTGGTTTGCTCATGGTGTTGCTGCTATTGTAGAGGCGCTGTGAGCGGACGAGGCTCCCCGAGAACCGGTTGTGGGAGATGGACTCTCGCCTCCATGCGTGCCGCCAGAAACGCGTGGACGCTGGCACGGCGCGACGGGCCGTTCGCGCTGGCGGCGACGGCCGCTCGCCGGTACATCATCGACTCTCACTCGTTCTTCCTGTATGAGCACCGGCATCACTCCTTGTCTGGGGCGCACCAGTCGCGCTGTCCTCCCGGTTTTGATGAGTGCTTCGTGGCCAGCAACGAGACAGCCGAGCGAATTAGTGATACGCGTCGCGACTTCCGCGAAATAGTCCCCCGCGCGCGGCGTGCACTGGACTCCGGGGCGGTGGCCTTCTGTCTCTACTGTGGACGCGAAGTGGCTCACGTCGGCTGGCTGGCAACCTCTCGGGAGGGCCGCCGGGCGCTCGACCGCCTTGGGTACGAGGTGCCTTTCGAACGAGGAGAGGGCTGGACGGGCGCGGCCTTCACGGTGCCGCGCTTCCGCAATCGTGGATTGCTTGCGTACAGTTGCCTGCGAAGATTCGAGTTCCTCGCGGACTCCGGTATCGCGATCTCCAGGGCCGCCGTCGCGACAGACAACACGGCATCTCATCACGTCACGATGCAGTTCCAGCCCCGTGTGTACGCGATCGGCCACCAGTTACGCATCCTGAGCTGGCGCAGGTGGACCGAGCGACCGGCAACCGCTGCCGACCTGGCCTGACCCGGCCTCTCCCCGTCTGCCGTTGCCGCTGCCCGCTTTCATGGCACTTCGTTGCAGGTAGAGCCATTGTCTCACCGGAGCACGCGCCCGCGCGCTCGGGCGCCATCGTGCAAAGTCCCGGGGCGAGGCCTGTCCGTTCACGAACGGCCCCCACTCCGGAGGGTGCAGTTGCATGCGGCCATTGGGCGGCCGGCATGCCTGTGGGGGCGGGACATGTCCCGCCCGTTGCCCTGGAGGAGACGCAGGGCCGTGGAGGAGGTTTGGCCCGGCTGAATTCCGTCGTGGCAGTTCGACCGTGTGCGGCTGCCGGGCTGCTTCGGGGTGGAAATCTGGGGACACCAATCTCCCACCTCCTGGTACCCGACCGCCTCATGGTGTCCCCGCATTTCGCGCGGGGCAGGCGGCCGGTATGCAGCGGCGGGCTCCCATGCCCGCCTGCAATCGGCGGCAAGAGCCGCTCTCAGACCGGCCCGCCAGGAGACCGGTGGCCGCGTGTTTGCGCGGCGTCAGGCTGCCATGCACACGTTGTCCCGGTCCGGCGAAGGGGCACGCGGATGGGTGCCCGCATTGTGGGGAGGACGGCTGTGGCTGGGAGACATCCGGGGACACCAATCTCTCTCCTCCTGTGGTGCCCGACCGCCTCATGGTGTCTCCCCGCATTTCCAGGTGTCTCTTCCTGTAGGGGCGGCCCCCTGCGGCCGCCCTGC
>CAZVCS010000006.1:0-31262 GCA_964625765.1 uncultured Dehalococcoidales bacterium
GACTGCTCTGGACGGTGAAGGATGCCATCTACGAAGAAGGCGCCCGATTGGGTGGCATCGTGACCGCCGAGCACGGCGTCGGCCGCTCTCGCCGCGTCTACTTCGACCGCTACACCGACGACACGTCCAAGCGCCTGATGCGGGGCATCAAGCAGGTGTTCGACCCGAACAACATCCTCAATCCGGGCAACGCCATAACGTAGCGTCCGACTCCGCCGCCCAACTCAGAATCGGGCGGCGGAAGTGCCCGTTCCCTGGGATGCCCTCCGTCCCGTGGGTGGCGTGGCCGGGGCTCGAAAGACTACTTCTCTTCGATGGGCGCAATTGGCGCGTTCTTCTTGACCGACTCGATGCCGGCCTTGCAGTTCTCCTTGGTCTTGTAGCCCTCTCCACCCGTCGCGATTGTCTGCCCGTTGGAGGCTACCAGCCGCCATCTGAACTCGCCCTTGGGGTCCTTGTACAGTTCGAACTTCGCCGCCATCACACTCCTCCCATGCCGGTGCGTTGAACTGCCCACCTCGCCACCGGCCCTTGACTGCGACCATACTCCAACGCCGGGCGTGATGCAAACCGCTCCGTTGGAGGTGGTGTGAGGTTTAGGGGACATGCTGCGGGCGAATTGGACATTCGGTTCGGAGTGGCGTTACATGATTTCCGCTCCACGCGACACACCGTCAACCCGTCGGAGCCAGGGAGGACCAGTATGCTGAAGGACTTCAAGACGTTCATCACGAGAGGCAACGTTGTCGACATGGCGGTCGGCATCATCATCGGCGTGGCCTTCGGCGGCATCGTGTCGTCCGCCGTGAACGACGTTATCATGCCGCCCATCGGGCTGGCGCTCGGGAACATCGATTTCTCGGACCTCATGATCGTCCTCAAGGAGGGGACGCCCGCGGCGCCATATGCGTCACTCGCGGCGGCTAAGGCTGCGGGGGCGGTCACCATGAACTACGGACAGTTCATCAACACCGTCATCAATTTCGTGATTATTGCCGCCGTGGTCTTCTTCCTCATCGTTCGGCCGCTGGCAAAGCTGCAGGAGAGGCAGAAGGCTGCGGTCCCCGCTGCGGCTCAAACCACGAAGGATTGCCCCTTCTGCTACTCCTCGGTTCCGCTCAAGGCGACTCGGTGCCCCCACTGCACGTCGCAACTGACGTAGTCTGGTAGACATGGGAAGGCTGCCGGCGCCACCGGCACGTGGAACACGTTGCCAGGGCGCCGACGCCTCACGTTCTGTCAGTGGTACCGTCTTCCGAATTCCTCGTGACGCGCACCACGCTGTCTGCTAGAATGCCGCGGCCCTCCATCGGCGCGTAACAACCATGCCGCATCCCCGCAGGCCCCGGATCTTCTACGGCTACTGGCTCGTGGCCGTCACCTTCGTGTTCATGCTGCTTTCGTACGGCTGCGGCTCCTTCGTGTTCAGCCTCTTCGTCAAGCCGCTCGAGGCTTCGCTCGGTTGGGGGCGCGGGGCCGTCATGGTCGGGTTCACCATCTTCTTCATCGTACAGGGCCTGACGGCGCCACTCGTGGGCCGCGTCGTGGACCGCCATGGTCCGCGCCGCGTCATACCCCTCGGCGCGCTTGTCATGGGGCTCGGTTTCGTCGTCACGAGCCAGGCGTACGACCTCTGGGTCTTCTACGCCGGCTACGTCGTCATCGGCGCCGGCTCCGCCGGCATGGGAGTTGTTCCCGGAAGCGCCGTCGTCTCGAACTGGTTCCGCCGCAGGCGCGGCGCTGTTGTGGGCATCATGTCGGCCGGCATGGGAGTGGGCGGACTCGTCATGGCCCCTGTCGTGGCGCACCTCATCCAGCTCTATGGATGGCGGTCCGCGTACCTGACCATGGCCGCCATCATCTGGATAGTGTCCATCCCGCTGTCGCTCGCCTTCATCAGGACCCGGCCGTCGGACAAGGGCCTGTTCCCCGACGGTGATGCGGATGACATCGAGGCGCAGCGCGCGTCTGCCGCTTCCCGCGTCGAGGGGGCGAGCGTCTCCCTGAGACAGGCCTCGCGGAGCGCGGCCATCTACCTCATCGGGCTTTCGTTCTTCTGCAGCGGCTTCAGCAACACGGGAGCCCTGCACGCTCCCGTGCCGTTTCTCGAGGATATCGGCTTTCCGACGGCGACGGCCGCTGCGGCCCTCGGCACGGTAGGGCTTGGCAGCGCTGCCGGCAAGGTGTTCTTCGGCTGGCTTTGTGACCGCATCCCGGCGAAGCGGGCGTGTGCTCTCGGCCTGGCGCTGCAGTTCGGCGGCGTCCTCGTGCTCCTCTCGATACGGGCGGCTTCGCCGCTCGCGCTCATCTGGGCCTACGCTCTGCTGCTCGGCTTCGGGCTCGGTAGCTGGCTCCCGACCATGTCGATGCTGGTGAGCACGAACTTCGGACTGGCGTGCTACGGGTCCATCTTCGGCGTCATCTCCTTCCTCGAGAGCGCCGGCACGTCGATCGGTCCGCTGTTCGCTGGTCTCGTTTTCGACGCGACCGGCACCTACTACCCGGCCTTTGTGACATTTGCCGTGCTGTACTCCATCGCCATACCCGCGATGCTCCTTGTGAGGCGTCCTCCACGCCCCGAGCCGGAGCAGTGACCGACCTCGGGCGCTCTCGCCTGCCTCATGCCCGGGTGCTGTCTGACGGTGTTCCTGCTACAATGCTGCGTCTTTGCGCCCGCGCCTGAAATGATTGGTACGACCCGCCGGCATCGTCCGTTCTACGGCTACTACCTCGTGGCCGTCACCTTTGTCCTCATGGCTCTGTTCAACGGCTGCGGCGTCTTTGTCTTCAGCCTCTTCGTCAAGCCGCTGGAGGCGGCGCTCGGCTGGGGGCGTGGCGAGGTGATGGCGGGCTTCACCGTGTTCTACGCCGTCATCGGCGTGGCCTCGCCCCTCGTGGGCCGGTTCGTCGACCGGTACGACGCCCGCCCGGTCATTCCGGTAGGTGCGTTGCTCATGTGCCTGGGCTTCGTGCTCGTGAGCCGGATGAGCGAGCTATCTCAGTTCTACCTCGGCTACGTAATCGTTGGGGCGGGCGCCGCCGCCATGGGGCCTGTGCCCTGCAGTGCGGTCATGTCGAACTGGTTCAAGCGCCGCAGAGGCATGGCGCTCGGCCTCATGTCGGCTGGCATCGGTGCCGGTGGCGTCGTGATGGCGCCGCTCATCGGCTACATGCTCTCCGGCTTCGACTGGCGCACGGCCTACCTCGCCATGGGTATCCTGATTGCGGTGGTCGGCGTACCGCTCTCACTGGGCGTGATACGTACCCGGCCGGCGGAGATGGGGCTCTACCCTGATGGTGACCCCGCGCCACCGGATGAGGCGGCGGCCGGAATGAGCCGGCGGAGCGAGCAGTCCGGCTTCACATTGAGGCAGGCACTGCGCGCGCCCGCCTTCTGGCTCATCGCTGTGGCGTTTCTCTTCTCCAACTTCTCCAACATGGGCGCGATACAGTCGTCCGCACCGTTCCTCGAGGATATCGGCTATCCGACGGCGACGGCGGCCTCGGCGCTTGGCGCCATCGGCTTCGGCAGCGGTTCCGGCAAGATTCTGTTCGGCTGGCTCTGCGACCGGATGCGGGCCAATCGGGCCTGCGCGATAGGCATCGCGCTGCAGTTGGCGGGCGTGCTGATGCTGCTCACGGTACGGGCCGATTCTCCCCGGATTCTCATTGCGGCGTACGCGCTCATACTGGGGCTCGGCGTCGGGGCCTGGCTGCCGACTCTGTCGATGCTGGCGAGCACCAGTTTCGGTCTGCTGTACTACGGCGCCGTCTTCGGCGCACTCAACCTCTGTCAGTGCCTGGGAACGGCGGGCGGCCCGCTGTTCTTCGGGCTCGTGCATGATCTGACCGGCTCGTACCTCGGGGCCTTCGTCACTGCCGCGGTGCTGCTGGCGGCGTCACTGCCGGCCATCCTCCTCGTCCGGAAGCCTTCCCGCCCCGGGACGGTAACCAGGTAGTCGCACTGCCTGTCGCGTGCCGGGTGGGCGTTGCGGCGGCTTCTTGTTCCTCCCTCAGTTGTCGGCAACTGCGTCGTCAAGGCATTCCAGAGAGTCTACAATAGAGTCGGTCGCGAAGAGAGGAGGTCTTCTGGCAATGGCAACGACTGAGAGCAAACCCCCGGAAAGAAAGAAGACAACGCCCGCCGACCTGCTGGCCAAGAAGCAGAGGGGTGAGAAGATCGTCCGCATCACCTGCTACGACTATCCCATGGCGCTCTTGGCCGACCGCGCCGGGGTCGATGCCATCCTCGTGGGCGATTCCTGCGGCATGGTTGTCGCCGGGCTGAAGAGCACCGTTCCGGTCACGATGGAGGAGATGATCTACCACTGTGCGGCCGTCTCGCGCGCCGCCCGCTACGCGATGGTCATCGGCGACCTTCCCTTCCTCTCGTACCAGACTGACGTGAAGGATGCCATCTTCAATGCGGGCCGCCTGGTGAAAGAGGGCGGGGCGGATGTCGTCAAGCTCGAGGGCGGACAGGACTTCGCCCCGACCGTGCGAGCCATCGTCAAAGCCGGCATCCCCGTCGTCGGTCACATCGGTATCACGCCTCAGAGCGCGGCTATGGCCGGCGGTTTCAAGGTGCAGGGCACCGACGTCGCCACTGGCCGTCGTCTCATCGAGGATGCGAAGGCGCTGGAAGCGGCCGGAGCCTTCATGCTGACGGTGGAGGGTGCTCCCGACCGTCTTGCCGAAGTGATATGCCGGGAACTCTCCATCCCGGTCACCACTATGGGCGCCGGGCCGAATACCGACGGGCAGACCATCAACATGTACGACATCCTCGGCCTGTTCGACCGGTTCACCCCGAAGTTCGTCAAGAAGTACGCCAACCTCGCCGACGTCATTCTGCAGGCCCTGCAACAGTACAAGCAGGAAGTTGAGACGGGCGTATACCCCGGTCCCGAGCACACGTATCACATGAAGGACGAGGTCCTGCAGGCGATAGTGGAGAAGTAGACGCGGTCGGGAGAGCGCGGGATTCAATGCTGCAGTACTGAAACGGAGGAGTGCATCGATGCACGAAGGCGCAATCACACGACCATCGAGAGAGGTTGTCGAAGGCTTCAGGGTCATTCCGACGGCTACCATCAGCGACGTTCTCGACAGCATGAAGCTGAGCGGCATCGTGAACGGCTTCCGCTGTCTCATCCCGAGCGTTCGAATCGCCGGGTGTGCGTTCACCGTGAAGTCGATTGCAGGTGAGCGTGACACATACACTGCGGCGGACTTCCCCATCGGAAAAGTGATAGAGAGGATGGAGTCGGGGGACGCGCTCATCGTGGACCTCGGCGGTCGTGAGGTGTCCCACGCTGGAGGCCTGGCGGCGACCGCGATGAAGGCTCGCGGAGTTGTCGGCATGGTCATCGATGGTGGGTGCCGTGACATCGACCACATGCTGAGCATAGGCTTTCCGGCCTACTCGCGTCACGTGTGTGCAACGGGCGCGCGGTCCCGGGTCAAGATCCTCGAGACCAACGTGCCTGTCGAGGTGTCGGGTATTCGCGTGTGTCCCGGCGACATCGTGGTTGCCGATGCCACGTGCGTGGCGTTTGTCCCGTCCTCGGTGGCGGCGCAGGTGCTGAGCGAGTGTCAACGGCGGGAAGAGCTTGAGGGACAGTTCGTGGCGAATCTCAACCGGGGCGGCACGTTCGAGGATTCGCACAAGAAGCTCGGCATACTCTAGAGCTGTCTCCGGAGTGGCGGACTTGAGTTGTAGCTGATACCTTCACCGCGGAACTGGTTGGTGTTGACTACCCCCGGGTCGCGGGGCGCGATGTGCGGATTGTATCGCGACGAGCGGGTGCTCGAGAGGAGGGGACTGAGATGTCTACATCGGCGAGAGACAAGGCTCTGGCGGAGGTCACAGCGAGAATAGAGGGCGCATACCGGAATCGGACGAAGCGCTCGTACGCTGTGGCGCAGGAGGCGCGCAAGTACCTCCCCGGAGGAGATACGCGCCGCTCCATCTTCTTCTTCCCGTACCCCATCTGGATCGACCACGCGGAAGGCTGCAAGGTCTACGACGAGGACGGGAACGACTACCTCGACTTCCACAACTGCTACACGACGATGATCCTTGGCCACGGCAACGCCGGCGTGAAGGCCGCCGTCAAGCAGCAGCTCGACCAGGGGACGATGGCGCTGGGCTCCTTCAAGAAGAACGTCGTCGCCTGGGCGAAGATGCTGTGCGAGCGTGTGGAGTCGGTCGAGCAGGTGCGCTTCACCTGCACTGGCACCGAGTCCGTCATGATGGCCCTCCGGGCGTCGAGGGCTCTCACCGGAAGGGACAAGATAATCGTGGAGTATGGTGGCTATCACGGCGCGTACGATGCGGTCGTCTTCCCGCCCGATTCACGCGGGCTGCCGAAGTCGCTGATGGCGGATACCATCGTCGTTCCCTACAGCGACACGCCGGCTCTCGAGCGTGCGCTGCAGGAGAACAAGGGCAAGGTTGCCGCCGTCATACTGGAAGGCCTCATGGGCGCGGCCGGCATGGTTCCTGCCAAGAAGGGCTACCTTCAGTCCGCCCGCCGGCTGTGCACCGAGCACAACGTCATCTTCATCCTGGACGAAATCATCTCGTTCCGGCTCGACTACGGCGGCATGCAGCGCATCGAAGGCATCAAGCCGGACCTGACGACATTCGGGAAGATCATGGCCGGCGGCACGGCCATGGCCGCGTTCGGCGGCAGACGCGATCTGATGCAACTCTACTCGCCCGACAACCAGGTGCTGCATCACGCCGGCACGCTCAACGCCAATCCTCTCTCTGCGGCGGCGGGTGTGGCGATGATGGAGCAGATCACCCCGGAGCTCATCGCCCGCATCAACAAGCTCGGAGATTCGCTGAGAGAGGGCATGCGCTCCATCTTCCGGAAGGCGGGCATCAAGGGGCAGGCAACCGGCATAGGTTCGCTCTCCAACGTCCACTTCGGCCCCGTCCCAGTGGTGGATGGGCACACGGCGCGCGACCTCACGAACAAGGAGATACTGCACCTGTTCCACCTCTCGCTCCTGAACCGCGGCATCATGACTCCGGAGCGGGCGATGTTCTGCATCTCGTCGCCCATGACCGAGCGCGACATCGCGACGGCGCTCAAGGCTGTTGAGGATGCCGTGCAGGAGCTGAAGCCCGACGTCGAGCGCATCTGGCCGGAGCTCATCGGTACCGTATAGCGTTTCTGTGCTGAACGATGCTGCCGTTCGCCGGGGCGCTACTTGCCCCGGCGAACACCAGTGGCGCGAGCCCTGCGCGGGGAGCGCCGCGTCCTCATCCCTGTGCTCGTAACGGCCGTCTGATGCTGCTTCAGCCCTTCCCCTTTGGGACGAGGTTAGTAGCAAATCCCTGACAGGGCGTTGAGGCTGATGCCTGCAAGCAACCCGTATTGACATGCCCACCCGAGACACGTCACAATCGTGGGCTGCGGCGTGACCGATTCCCTTCGTACTGAGCCGTCTCCCTCTCCCCCTGCTTCAGTCCGCACGTGGATGCCGGTTCGTGTCGTGTGCGTCTGGGAGGTGTCCGCGGCGCAGCTCGGTGAACGTCTCATCGTTGCGCATCGTCTGCCGACCTGGCACCAGAACGTGGCCCTATGAACGTCAACTCCGTCAGTGTGTTCATGATGGGGGCAGGTCTCCTGTGTCTTGGCCTCTCGGCCTACGTCTGGAGGCACCGGCACGACCACACGGCACTGTCGCTATCGCTGCTTCTGCTGGCCGCAGCTATATGGTCGTTCTTCTACGGCGTTGAGTTCTCCCATAGCAGCCTCGCCCCCATGCGCGTCGCACTGGTGTTGCAGTACCTGGGCATCGCCTCGATGCCGGTTTTGTTCTTCGTATTCTCGGTCCGCTACTCCGGCAACGATGGATGGCTCTGCGCCTCCCGCGTTGCATTTCTGTGTATCCTTCCGGTGTTCACCGTGGTGATGAATGCGACCAACGACTCTCATCACCTCTTCTACACCAGCGTTTCGGTCGGTGTGGCCAGCGACTTCTCGTTTCTGAGGCTTCAGCCGGGTCCGCTCTACTGGTTGAACATCGTCTACTCCCACGTGCTCTTCGTCGCAGGTCTCGTGTTCATGATTCGTATGTTCTTCCGCGTGTCGCGGGTGGACCGCCCGCGCGTGGGCTACCTCCTGGTGAGTGCGCTGCTGGCCTTTGGTCTGAACGTGGCGTACCGGGTCGGGCTCAGACCCTACGGCTTCCTCGACCTCACGCCTGTCGGGTTCGCTGTCATGGGGGTCATGCTGACCGAAGGCATCCTCACACGGCGCATCTTCGACATCAAGCCCGTGGCGCTCGATGTGCTCTTCGACGGCATCCCCGATGCGGTCCTGGTCCTCGACACGAACGGACGAGTGGTCAACGCGAATCCGGCCGCACGGGTGTTGCTCGAGTCCACGGTTGTCCGGCAGCAGCTCGATGCCACCGCAGGGCGCACTGCCGGCGCTGCGGCGGGCGCCGACCCGCCGGGCGCCGAGGGTGCGGAGATAGATGCGGGGGGCCGCTTCTTCTCAAGGATGGACACGGAGCTGTTTGGCCGTGGAGGTTCTCGCCTTGGGACGCTCATCGTTCTCCGCGATGTTACGGAGCGCAGGCGGGTTGCGGAGCGACTCCAGCGCAGCCGAGACCGATACCGCTCACTCGTCAACAACATCCCTGGCGCTACCTATCAGCGTGCCCGGGACGCGCACCGGACGATGCGCTTCATGAGTGCAGGGATAGAGACCCTGAGCGGCTATGCGCCGGACGACTTTCTCGACGGGGGTTCCCGTACGTGGGAGAGCGTGGTCCATCTCGAAGACCTGGAGAGGGTCGAGCGTGCCATCGGCGCCGCAGTCGAGCAGCAGAGCCCGTGGGAGGTCGAGTACCGCATCCTGCACCGAGACGGTGCCGTTCGCTGGGTCTACGAGAAGGGCGTTGCCACCCTCGACCCTGACACGGGTGAGACGTCTCTGAACGGCTTCATCCTGGACATAACGCAGCAGAAGAGGGACCGTGCCGAGGTGGACCAGTCTCACCGGGAGCTGCGGCGGCTGGCCACCCACCTCCAGGCAGTCCGCGAGCAGGAGCGGGCCGCCGTTGCCTGGGAGTTGCACGATGAGATTGGCCAGGCGCTCTCTGTCGTCCGGATGGATGTCGCCGACTGCAGTGGACGCCTGTCCGGCGAAGAGCACTCGAAGATGCGAGCAAGACTGCGCCGGGCAGTCGAGGTGCTCGACGGAGCGATTGCCCGGCTTCGCCGGGTGTACACGGGCCTGAGGCCCGGCATGCTCGACGACCTCGGCCTCGCCGCCACCATCGATTGGCAGACGTCGGAGTTCGCGCGCGCGTCAGGCATCGACTGTCGGGTGGGGAGGCTCGAGGAGGTTCAACTGTCGGACGACCGGAGTAGCCTCGCGGTCTTCCGCGTCTTCCAGGGAGTGCTGAACACCGTCGTGCGCAACTCTGGAGCCACGAGCGCCGACGTGAGCGTGGAGCAGAGAGGCCGGGATGTCGTGGTGTCCATCAGTGACAACGGTCGCGCCGTCGCCGGTGGCGATGCGCCCCCATACCTGTCGCTTGAGTACGCGGCGATGCGCGAACGAATGCACGAGCGCGGGGGCACGCTGATGATGCGAACGGGCAACGCAGGCCAGAGGGTCACGGAGATCAGTGTCCCGCTCAGACAGCCTGAGGCCTCGGTCTCCTGATCCCGGGCGGCGCTTCCGGCGCATCTCGCTGCGCCGCGCTACTCCAGAACGCCGGCGGACGATGAGTCCGACCAGAAACAGCGCGTGCGCTCCGCTGCGGAGACCAGAGGCGCCACCATCACCTCTCGCACCAGCGTCCTCAGCCACTCGCGCTCGGCGATGAACCGCGCCAGCGGCGGGCTCGCCGCGTAGTAGAAGTCCACGTAGTCCTTTCCTGCCGCGCTTTTCAGCAGCACCTCGTCCCGGAAGCGGCGCAGCACCTCTATCTCGATGGCATCACTGCTGCCGTAGGCGGCTGTCGCGATGAAGCAACCGGCCTCCTGGTGGCGACCGGTTACGATCTCCTCTTCCTTTGCGCGAAGAGCAAGGCCTCCTTCGTTGGCGGCTTGCAGCAGCGCAACACTCTCGCGCCGGACGGACGCAAGGATGCGCGCCCGTGCCGACACACTGGGCTCAATGTCTCCAACGACCCCCTGCAGACCGAGAAGCTCACCGAGGGCGCTGCTCCCCCACGCCGCCGTGGCGCCGGCGACCTCTTTCTCGACTACATCAGCGCACTGGACGTAGGCGTTCTCAAGGACGCTCGCTACGCTCTCGTTGACGGCCGCCAGGGCGTCCATGGTGTAGGGAGTTGGCTCCCTCAGCTTGGCCGCATTCTGCATGAGAAGTGTGTGCGCCCCCTGGAACACCTCCAGCACCCGGGCACGGCTTTTCTCATCAGTTGTGACGTCGTCGATGTGCTCCAACACCACTTCCTCGACGGAGCTTTGAACGAACCGCACCGACGCGTACACGGCTTCGATCTGCTTGACGTACTCTCGTTCCACGTCCGTCAGCTTGCCTTCCACGGCGGGCGTGGGATCGAGTATGCCTGTTCTACAGCCGCACAGCGGCAGAGTGGCCAGGACAGCTATCGCGAGACCGAGACGCGACGGGCGCACAGCTCACCCCCACGAGCGAAGAGCTATGGGCCGACTGTAGTGGTGCGGACTGCGGGTTGTCAACCTTCCCGGCGGCCCTCTGCGGTGTGAGAGGATCTCCTCTACCCCACTGGAGCGGGCACGGTTGCGACGACCCGTTCAATGACCGATTCGGCGTTCAGGCCGCGCACGGATGCCCTCGTGTCGAGCAGGACACGGTGTGCCAGCACGGGAACGGCGAGTTCCTTCACGTCATCGGGCAGCACGAAGTCGCGTCCCTTCGTCGCCGCGAGCGCCTGCGACGATTGCTGCAGCGCAAGGCTCGCCCGAGGGCTGGCCCCGAGTCGAAGCGACTCCTGGTCCCGGGTCGCCCGGCACACCGAGGCGATGTAGCTTCGCACGGAATCGTCGACGTACACCCTCCGGCATGCCGCCTGCAGCCCCGATAGCTCCTCGGCTGTCAGAACGGGGCCGATGCCTTCCAGTGGCTGGGCATCCTGGAACCGGCGCAGCAACTCGACCTCGTCTTCCGACGAGGGGTAGCCCATGGGCAACCGCAGCAGGAAGCGGTCAAGTTGCGCCTCGGGCAGCGCGAAGGTGCCTTCAAGCTCCACCGGATTTTCCGTCGCAACGAGCATGAACGGCCGCGGCAGCAGGAACGTCTCCCGGTCCGCCGTAACCTGCCGCTCCTGCATGCACTCCAGGAAGCAGGACTGCGTCCGCGGAGTCGCCCGGTTTATCTCGTCGACCAGCAGTATGTTCGTCATCACCGGTCCGGGATGGAACTCGAACTGCCCGCTTCTCTGGTTGAAGACGTGTACGCCGGTTACGTCCGACGGCAGCAGGTCGGGAGTGCACTGGATGCGCCGGAAACCGCAGTCAATCGACCGGGCGACGGCCCTGGCCAGCGACGTCTTGCCGACCCCGGGCACGTCCTCCATCAGGATGTGCCCTTCGCAGAGCAGGGCCACCAGGCACTGCCGAATCACTTCCGGCTTGCCCACGATTACGCTGCCCACATTCGCAACGAAGCGGTCGGCGGCATCTTTGACGCGCAGTGCCTCCTGCACTCCCATTCTCGGTCCGGCCTTGTTCGCAGTCATTCTCCGCCTTTCGTCTCCGTCGGGTCGCTGCGCCGGCGGCGCGGCGACCTCCGTATTCGTCCCACAGCTCGCTGCATCTCGAGCAGCCCGTCGCCGTCGGGCTCGTGGCCCCCGTAGCGTGCGCGGGCGTAGGTCTCAGTAACGTAGGCCAGATCCGGTGACGCCGCCGGGAGAAGCTCGCTCAGAATGGCCTGGTACTCGTGAGCCGACTCCGATGGACTCCGCGGGCGCAGCTTCCTGCCTGCCCACCGTACCATGTTCGAGTACACCGCGTTCCAGCTCGCAGGGTCGCCCTCTCCGGCAAGCCGTCGCAGAAGCACTCTCAGGCGGCGCAAGAGACTCCCCGGTCGCTCTGTCAGCCACTGCAGCCACGCCAGCAGGTCGCCAAGCAGCCCCGAGTCCAGTCTCTCAACCTCGACGCCCTCCGTGTTGCCGCGGCGCCTCAGCCACTCCAGAACGGCCGAGCATATCCTCCACAGCGCGACCAGCATCATGCCCAGAAAGGCGGTACTCACGATCATGCGCATCGCCCGTCGTATCGTCTCGGACAGGGGCAAAGATCGGAAGAAGTCGAGCGCTCCCTGGTCGCCGCCCACCCCCGCCGGCTCCGGCAGGACGCCGGCCGGCACGTCGGGGTCCGGCAGCAACGAGAACAGAAACGCGAGTATGCCCAGCAGGACGTAGAGAACGGCCTTGCCTGCGCTGACAAGCAGCCCCACTAGTTCAGGCGTGATGGCGACGCCGGCCAGCAGCCCCAGTAGTGAGATCACGAGGATGACGGAGACCAGTGGCCCGGCGAGATGCGGGCCGGCGCCTGCAGCACCGCCTCCGCCCTCCGTTCGGCTGCGCGTGCATGCGATGCCACCCAGGGAAAGACTGAAGAATGCGATTGCCAGGAGTAGGGGACTGGCGGCGGAGACTCCCAGCCCGTGCGCCACCATCGTCGCGGCGAGCAGCATGACCAGGCCAAACTGGAAGCCCGAGAGGAACCGCGCGTGGTCTGGTGGCTGCGTCGCTGTGCCTCTGCCGAGTTGCCAGGCGATGCCGGACCCGATGAGCAGCACCAGTTCTGCTGGCCGAGTCTCGAAGACAGCGCCGAGGAGGGCCGCCGGCAGCGCGTACAGCCACTCCGCGTCTGCCCATCCGGTATCAGGGTAGAGCAGCAGCTTCCCGGCAACCGCGACCGTAATCACCCAGCCTCCCCAGAAGCAGGGAAGCCGCAGCGCGCTCCGGCGCAGACGCGCAGCGCCTGCCCAGGCGATGGCGCCAGCCGGCAGGAACGCCAGCGCGGCGGGAGCCACGAAGGAGCGGGCCGTTGTTGCCGTTTCAACCAGCGACAGCCAGGCGTGGAGCCAGCACGCTTGCATGCCGAGCAGCACAAGTGTCAACCATTCGTTCCTGTGTCCTGCCTTCATGCAACTCCCAGGTCCAGCAGCCCGTCCGGGCCGGCCAACTCACCGCAGGCGAACGGCAGCGCCTGACCGGGGCGGGATTCTCCGGCGGCGAGCACCAGGATCGGGCACCTCTTTGCGGCCAGGGCGGCAAACAGGGCGGCATGCCCGTCGTGAATCCGGTTCACCACCGCGATGATTGCCGAGCCGGAAAGCGCCAGTCGCCTCAGCTCATCCGCCAGGTGCTCCATCGGCGCATCCGGCGATGGCGTCACACGGGCGAGCAGCTCCAGCAGGGCCGTCAACTGGGCGCTGCCGCTTCCGGGAGCAAGCCTCGCAGTGCCTTCACCGGCGACGAGGCTCGCGTTGCTCAGAAACCCCACCTGCATCTGTCGCTCGATGCAGTAGCAGCCGACGGATGCCACCGCACTTGCGGCCAGCTCAAACATGCTGCCGTCGGTGAACTCGTCGAAGCCATCCGCGCAGAGCACCAGGTTGACGCGGGACAGGGCCGAGGGCTCGTACAGCCGCACCTTGAGCTCGCCGCGGCGGGCGCTTGCTTTCCAGTGCAGGCGTCTCATGCCGTCCTGAGGCTGGTAGTCCCGGATCCCGCGCATCCGCGTCGGGTCTTCGTGAAGCGAAACGAGGCGGCCCGTCAGCTCTCCGGAGGCATCGGTGCGCTGCAGCGGCAGCCGGCGTACCGGGTAGAGCCGTGGGTAGATGACCACCTCCTGATTCGTGCCGGCCTCCATCACGCGCGGATAGAGACCGAAGATGTCACCTGACGTAATCGTGAGGGGAGGGACGAAGTAGCAGCCCCGCCGTCGCGGCCGCAACGACTGTCTCCAGGTGAGCCGGGAGTACCACGGCATCGACAGGCTGCGGGAGAGCGTGTCCCGTTGCCCTCCACCGTCTCCTTGGCTGAGCAGAGGCGGGGGCAGGTACTGGTCCACCTCCACCCATGGCAATGGCAGAGGCTTCTGGTTGCTGAGCCGGGTCGTTATGAGGAGTTCCTCGTCCGGGAAGAGCGATGCTGTCGAGAAGGTGCGTTCGCACCTGACGCGCCTCAGAGACAGTCTGCTCCAGCCACGTGCCACGCCGATGGTCGCAAGGGTGAGGCCGAGGAGCGTCACGACTGCGGGCTGCCGCAGCCATGCGGCGAGCCCGAGAAGCAGCACGAGCGCAATGGTTGTGAGGCGGCCAAATACGTGTCCGGGCCGGTCGACCGACCGGACGCGAGGTTCGAGCGACATGGCCTCAACTCTGGCTGCCATCGCTTGCGCTGCGGCCTGCGGAGACGCGTGATGTGAAGTCACATCGCGCCGGCCCGGAAAGCCGGCGTATGTCCTTGAGAAGCGAAGGGGCGTGCTGCCGCAACGCAGGATGGTACCATACCGGCGGGTGCCCGCGCTCAATTGCCCGCAGTCTGCGTTTCCCTCTGCCCTGCCGAAGGTCGACCTGAGCCGATACGCAGCCGAGCGTGTGCGCCCACCCAGGGCATGAGCCCGTTGGGGCCTCCGGCCAGCCGATGTGCAAAGTTCGGGGCGGTCGGAGTGGCGCCCCGACCCTTCGTATGCTCCTTCGGCTCCGTTCAGTCCGGTCTGGAAGCCGGACGAATGGAAACGGACCAGCAGCCCCTGAGACCGTCTACGTGTCTTTCTTGCCCTCGAAGTGCATCCGAAGCAGGAGCAACTCCGTGCAGAGGACGAGCATGAACGCGAAAATGGCGATCAGGAACCAGTACAGTGCTTCGAAACCCTTCAGCAGGGTGACGTCCAGCGCCGCAGTCACGATGCCGATGAGCAGCGAGCCAAATCCCACGTAGCGGTTGATGTCTCCCCATCTGGCTACCATTGTCGCACCTCCCTCCCCGATACGGTTGTCGGTACGCGGATCTTCGCAGCGACTCCAACCTTGCGGCCGGAGATGTTGCGTCCGCGAACAGCCTCACCGCATCCTGGGTACACGGGGCAACCGGCAGGCCCGGCGAGGATCGGCATGGCGCCAGCCAGGCGCGCTGGCTCGGCGACGTTGGGGCTACTCCTCGAGAATGAACGTGACCTTCATCTGAACGCGGTACTCGGAGATCTTGCCCTTCTCGTCGATGAGGATCTCCTGGTTCTCGATCCACGCCCCCCGGACGTTCTTGAGGGTCTTCTCAGCCCGCGCTATGCCCTTCTTGATGGCATCGTCGAAGCTGAGCGGAGAGGATGCCTTGATCTCGGTCGTTCTTGATATGGACATCACCGCCTCCTTCGGTCCCGTCATCCGGAACCGTCAACCACCTGGTACCCATGGTAGCAGTCTTCGTGGCTACCGTCCACGCAACCGCGCAGCCGAACCTGCCGGTTTCGACCATGCGGAGCCCACGGCGGGTCCCGACGTTCCTACCGGGGTGTTGCCCGTACCCGCTTCACCAGGCCGGCGAACCGTTGCGCGAAGCGCCTGGCAGCCTTGTCGTCGAGCCCCTGGGCGTTGCCGACGAGCGTCAGGCCGTAGTGCATCCCCTGCGAATCACCCTGCACAATCATGCCGTGAATGAGCAGCGCCTGGACGATGCTGAGGACGGTCGTCTCATGCCCCGTCGAGCCCGCTGAGGAGAACGCCGCTCCCACCTTGCCCTCGAGTTTGCCATGGTGCTTGACGCTCCGGTCGAGGAAGCTCTTGATCTCGGCGGCCATGGTGCCATAGTACGTCGGCGACCCGACGATGACGCCATCGAAGGCGAGCAGCTCGTCGACGTCGGCGTCCTGGACCTTCTTGCAGACGACGTCGAGCCCCTCGACGCGCAAAGTCTCGGCGATACTGTTCGCCATGAGTTCCGTCCGCCCGCTGCGCGAGTAGTACACCACCAGTACACGAGCCATTCCGCCTCCTTCGGTCAACCGAACGCCTGCCTCACCCGTCCAGTGACCGAGCTGTCATCGTCCCGTTCAGGGCGCACGTGCCTCTCCGGCCGGCCTTCGGCCGCAGTCAGTCTGCCTTGCGAAGCTGAGGCAGCTTGTGGAAGCACTCCGCGGGCTCACCGTCAGCGTGCATCTCCCCCTTCGCCACGCCCGCCGAGAGACCGCAGTACAGGTACCGGAAGCTCTCGATGAACTTCTTCGCGTGGTCTTCGTTCCTCAGGCGAACGCGCGGACCGCCGAGGAGGTTGAGCGTGGCGTCAACCAGTCGAATCTGAACGCTGGGATCGAGTTGTGTCATCTATTCCTCCTTCCAGTACGCCGCCGGCCCAACTGCGTGGGGCGCATCCCCGCCGCGCGGACGGCGACAAGAGCCAAGGCCCACGGAGGCTGCATCGCCCTCCAGCCTGGTCCGATGCTAGCAGACTTCGGCCAGCTGCGCCACGCGGCGCGGCGCCAGCCTCTGTCAACCGGTCAGCGCTGAGACACGATGGGCCACGTGTGCGCCCCGTGCGGCATGATGATCACCTTCGGCTCGTTCGTTCCGCAGTTGCGGTAGGCCATGGCCAGCGCTTCGTCCATGGAAGCGCACGCGCGCATACGCGCCTGACTCGCCTTCTCGATGTTCTCCGGTCGCGTCAGCAGGACAATCGTTCCCTTGTCTCCGTCCTGCCACTGCCTCGTGGCAACGAGCCCGGAGATGAGAAAGTTGGCGCGGACTGCGGTTTCCATCGCGAGCAGGGTGGGATGGCGGAACCAGTCGATGAACTCGGCGGGCTCGCCGAAGTCGGGGCATTCGGCCATCACTATCGTGCTGCCGCCCGGCTTCATCGCGGCCACCGCGTTATGGATGGTCTTCTGTGACTGATACAGGTTGATGTCCTTCGGATAGCCGCCGGCGGTGGCGATGACGATGTCACCCTGCTGCTCAATCTCGACGCCGTACATCTCTTCAACGAGTCGCACTGCCTGCCACCACGCCGATATCCAGTTCCCGGCGAAGACGGCGCATACCTGCCCTTCAAAGTTGGGGACGGTATTGATGATGAAGTCCGGAGGGGCAAACGCGGCCACCTCCATCATGTCCTCGTGCCCCGGGTTTCCGGTGGTGATGCCGCACTCCGTCGTCGGATTGACGCCAAGCCCAACCGTCGTGTTGAAGCACCACCTGTGGCACTGCTGAATCGTCTTGAACGACGAGAGGCCGGGCATGACGCTCTTGCGTCCGCCTCCGAAGCCAACCGCGAAGTGGTAGATGACGCCGCCAGTCGTTATCAGCCTGTCATGCTGCTTGATGAGCCTGTTGAGCCAGACCTCGGTGCCCCGGCTGGTCTTGCCATAGTAGTCCATGTTGTCATAGTCGCGGCAATCGTGATTGACGACTTTCACGCGGTGGCACGCCTCTTCGCCGCACAGCTCCACGAACTCCTTCGGCGTGTTGAGACGGTGCGCACCGACCGCGATGACTATCGTGATGTCCTGATCCCGGACGCCAGCCCGGTTGAGATAGTTCAGGAGTGTCGGCAACACCAGGCCGTTTCGCTGCCACCCCCGCGTGATGTCCGACACGGTAATGAGGACGCGTTCACCCGGCCTCACCAGCTCTCCCAGCGGGGGGCTGTCCGTGGGATGGTCCAAGGCGTTCCGGTACGCTGCGAGCACGTCCGGGGGAGCTTGACGGTTGCGACCCATCATCTCGCACAGAACCTGGCTCTCCGGGAGCTCGAAACTGACCTCGCCCTTTCCGTACTTGAACGTGTACTGCTTGTTCACTCCAGTCCTCTCCGGCGCAGCCTGTGTGGAGCCCGTGCCGCATTCTCTTGTGCGGCGCGACAGACACCTCAGGAGTGTGCGCTTCCGACTATCGTATCATCACCGTCTGCGGTCTGAGGAGTGCGCGAGAGGTGGTGCGGGCGATGCTCCCGTCGCAGAATGGTTGGCCGCCGGTCGATTCATTCCGGTGGAGGGAGACGGAAGTTCCTGGCACAGACTGCCGTTGGAGAAGCCGGCCGCCCGCCGGGCGGCCGGCTTGGCTCTCAGTGACTGCACCGCCGCAGCGGGAGCAACGCGGCGGCTCGGCTCGCGCGCTACTTCATCTTCGCACGCAGGTCCGGTCGGGGCGGGGAGAAGACGTCGAGCACGCGCGCTCCTTCGGGCCCCATATATGCTCCATGCTCCTCATTCGGCGCGAAGATGAGCACGTCCCCCTCGCTGACGGGATAGCGTATGCCCTCCACCACGAACTCGGCCTTGCCCTTCAGCATGATGGTTATCTGCTCGATCTCCTTGTGCCGGTGCGGGTCGGCGTAGCTGTTGGGCGGCATGTCCACGTAGCTGAGCATGATCCTGTCTCCGCAGAGGATGTTCGCCTCGCCGTGGCTGCCCAGGTCGACGGGCGAGCCGCGGCCGACGTGCTTGACCTTCTTGCTCAACTGTTCCTTCGTTGCCAGAGGCTCTTTTCGTTCCATCGGTACCTCCTGCGTCAGGTGTGCTGTGCTTCAGCGGAGTATACACCGTCGGGTGCACTCCTCTCCGCTCCGGGCGACCGCTCACTTCCCGGCAGACCAGTGCGTCCAGGCGCCGCCGGCATCGTGTACCGCCTTCATCAGGAAAGAGAGGTGCTTGCCGAAGTTCCATGCGGCGTCCATGCCTTCCTTGTCGTTGGCGACGTCGCCCTTCGCCCTGCCCACCGCGATGTTCCAGCGGGCGACGCCTGCCATGTAGAAGTCCAGCGTCTGGAACCAGTAGTTCATCTGCGCAAACGTGAACGTCAGACCGCCGCGCCTGGCCACGACGAGCGGCCCGCCCACCTTGCCCCTGAAGGTGCCGCCGTTGTTGCGCACGATGTAGCCGGTCCGCTCGAGCAGCCCCTTCACCAGTGCGGTCGCTGAGCCGAAGTACACCGGCGTGGAGATGATGATTCCGTCGGCCGCCTTCATCTTCTCGTATATGGGCATCAGGTCGTCCTCGATGATGCAGCGCTCCTGCGTCATGCACGCCATGCAGGCGTTGCACCCCTGGATGGAGAGCCCCGACAGTGAGAGCAACTCGGTTTCTATGCCCTCCTCAGCCATCGCCTTCAGCGCGTGGCCTGTGATAAGCATGCAGTTGCCGTCTGCGCGCGGACTGCCGGATATGCCAAGTGCCTTCATGTGTGCCTCCTCCGTGTTGGTCGACGCCGCGTTCCGTCCGCTACGGCGTGCGCCGGTACGCCATAGTCTCACGCCTGGAAGGATTGTGCAAAGGCGAAGGTAGACGCGTCGGCGCCTGAGAACCGGAAGAACGGACGGCGAACGCCGTATTACAATGTGGCGGTAGCGAGTGCGGCGCTTGCTCTGTCGGTCCACCGTGGAAGGGCTATTGCCTGTCCGGTCGCGGTCGGGGGGTGTACGCGCTTGCGGTGGTTCCAGGTGACTCCGGGGGGACGCGAAGAGACACTCAGTATGGGAAGGAGCCGGAATGAACTGCATGCCGATCGGGGTGGTCAAGTCGCCTGTCACGGAAGCGGTCGACCACGGCTGGGGTGATGTGGTTTCGGAGATTCACGTCGATGGTGCGCTGGCTGAGGGGCTGAAGGGTCTCGAGTCCTTCTCTCATGTCCTCGTTCTCTTCCACATGCACCGGTCCACCTGGACACCTGCGTCCGACCTCATCCGTCGCCCTCAGGGTCGCTCAGACATGCCAGAGCTGGGCATCTTCGCTCAGCGCGCCAAGCACCGCCCGAATCCCATCGGCGTGACCACCGTGCAGCTGCTCGGCGTCGAAGGCAACGTGTTGCGGGTCCAGGGGCTCGATGCCGTCGACGGCACGCCGGTCCTCGACATCAAGCCGTACTTCCCCCGGTTCGATACGCGGACTGACGCGAGTATCCCTGAATGGGTGGAGCGGCTGATGGTGGAGTACTTCTAGCGAGTCGCGCCTTCGCCGTCCAAGCGCCGGGGGGCATGGCAAGGCCATGCCCCCCGTGCGCTGGTCCGCTCCCGCCTGCCGAAGGGCAACGCACTCGGCGTCCTCGCCCGGTCGAGTGGTTGCCCGCCTAGTCTTCCTCTTCGTCCTCCGCTTCGATCTTAAAGGCGAGAACGGTGCCGTCGGGTCGGAGAACTCCCTCAACCTCGACCTCGCCGCCCGGGGCGAGCTCTCCTTCTATCTCGGTATCGTCGTTCGTGACGACCGTGTAGGTATCTCCCTCTTCCGTTGTGACCGTCAGCGGGTCAAGACTGTCGATAGTGCCCTCGAGCTCAATCTCCCGGGTGTAGCCCCATGGGGCGAAGCTCTCAGTATCGCGGAACACCTTGTCCCGTCCGTCAATCTCGACCCTCGCCTCGATTCGAAGCTCTCGTGCCTCATCAGGCACGTCGCAGGGAATCTCATACTCGAGGGTGAGGGAGTCATCCGGGGCAATCGTGTGTCCGGTATCGTCGGTCAGTTCCTCCAGGGACTCCCAGGCATTTCCCCGGAGCTGCCAGTAGACGACGCTGGTCACGCCAAGTACCGAGACCTCGATCTCACTGTCGTTCTCGATGGTCACCGTGCCGAGCACGGCGCCTTCGACCGACTCAGCCTCTACCTTCACGTCGATGCTGGGCTGGTCGTCGTTTCCGTCCCCATCTTCATCATCCTCATCGTCTTCGTCATCCTCGTCATCCTCGTCCGGCTTGCCTGCCCACTCGGGCCGGCCCTTCTTCACGCCTCCCTGAGTCTCCTCCTGGAGGCGGTACAGCTTGCCCTCGCCGCTCTCGGTGAGCTGCGGCTGGAGCATGTACTTGCCACTGTTCCCGGCCTCATGGACGGTGACATCGAAGACGTAGTCGACCGGTTCGCCCTCTTCCTCGTCGCCAACGGTCACGGGGGCGTTCACCTGAAGCTTGTTCGACGGAAGCTTGACCTCGACGGTTTCTCCCTCTTCGGCGCCGACGAGGACCCCGTGCGTCTCCTCCACGTACAGGAAGACCTTGTTGTACGTGCCTTCCGGGACGTAGCCTTGCCACAGCAGGACCGCGTTCTCCTCAACGAGCGGCACGAGGTCGAGCTGGACCGGCTCCTCGAACGGGAACTCGATAGCCCCGCCCTCGTCTCCCGGGATGAACCCAACCCCGGAGACCAGCACCCACAGCTCGGCGAAGTCGTTGATGTCGTTCGCCTCGTCGCTCACGAGGAGCCGAAAGTTGGCGTCCGACGGTCCCTCGGATACCACCACCGCTTCGACGCTCCCGGCGGATGATGCCGTCTCCGGAGTGCCGGCGGCCCCCGACGGTGTGGTTGCCCCTTCGGCCTCGCCGCTGGCCGAAGGCGCCGCCGGCTCCCCGGCCGCTGTGCCTTCCGGATTCGCCGGCGCCGGCGTACCTGGCGCGCAGGCCGTCAGTACCAGCAGGAGAGTCAGTATCGCTGCAACCAACGTCTTGTACGTCTTCATCCTGTGCTCCCTGTCAACCTTGCTTGGGCTTCTCCATGTGAGAGAACGCGCATGGCGGCGGTTTGTCAGCCTCCGGGGCTGCTAGAATGAACGTTTGCACTGGAGGTAGCTGTGCCGGATAAGGCCGAACAACTGGGGAGCGCACCGCTCCCCTCGTTGCTGCTTCGATTGAGCGTTCCGAGCGTCGCCGCGACCGTGGCGACGAGTCTCTACAACGTCGTCGATACCCTCTTTGTATCGTGGCTCGGCCACCAGGCTATCGCCGCGCTGGCCGTCGTCTTCCCCTACCAGATTATCGTCATCGCGGTAGGCGTCGGCACCGGAGCCGGCGTGAGCGCGCTGGTCTCGCGACGCTTCGGTGAGGGCGACATCGAGGCCACCAATCACGCCGGAGGGCAGGTCTTCTTTCTCAGCGCCAGTTGGGGCGTGCTCTTTCTGTTCCTGGCGGCCGGCTTCGCCGAGCCCGTCCTTAGCGCCCTCGGGGCGACGCCGGATATCGCGGAGCAGGCCCGCCTCTACCTCATCATCACTTCGTGCGGGGCGCCGGCGCTGGTCTTCATCCTCGTGGCGGGCAGCCTCATCCGCGCTTCCGGAGACGCCGTCAGGCCGATGGTGATGATGATTGCCGCCAGCGTACTCAACATGGTGCTTGACCCGTTCCTCATTCTTGGCGTCGGCCCGTTCCCGGCTCTCGGCATCCGTGGCGCAGCTCTCGCCACTGTTATCGCCCAATGCATCGGCGCGCTCATCGGCCTGTACTACCTTCTGGGGTGGCGGACCTCCTTTCGCATCCGCTCTTCCCACGTCCGGCCCAACGCGCGACTCATCGCGGACATCTGCCGCGTGGGCATGCCCGCCTCAATCCAGGAGGTGACCGAGAGTCTGGCCTTCGTCTGCTTCAACCGGGTGCTCTCGGGATACGGTTCCGTTGCGCTCGCCGCCATCGGCATAGCCATGCGGGCGTCCGACCTCGCTTTCATGCCTATCATCGGGGTCTCCAATGCGCTGCTGCCCGTGGTCGGCTACAACTTCGGAGCCGGCAACGAGAAACGCCTCTGGTCTGCCGTTCGTCTTTCCTGCATCGGCATTGTGGCTGTGATGGCCATGCTGACCGTCGTCTACGAGGTGTTCGCACCCCAGATTGTTGGCCTCTTCAGCCATAACTCCGAGGTCATCGCTGCGGCCGTCCCGGCCATGCGAATCGGCATGGCCAGCATCCCCCTCATCGCTCCCAGCGTGATGTTCGTGGCAACGTTCCAGGGACTCTCCATGGGGAAGACCGCGCTGTTGCTCGCCCTCACGCGTCAGTTCCTGGTCTTTGTCCCCCTGGTCTACCTCTTCGAGCACCTCTGGGGCCTGACTGGAGCGTGGGTGGCCATGCCGGCGTCGGACACGCTCGGCTTCATCATCTCCTTTGCGTTCATCTACCGGCAGTATCGCCGCCGCCGGCAGACCGGAGTCGGAGTGACGCATCAAACAGACCCGGTCGCCCGGTCCGGCCGGAAGACCTGACGGCTGCCTGTACCCTTGAGAGTGCGCGGTCCGTGTTAGTCCTTGTTGGCCCGTGCCTGGAGCCATGGCGGCCGGAATGAGAAGAGGCCTCCCGCCTGGTGGCGGAAGGCCTCTCAACTGACCGGGGAATGTCTGTCAGGCGGTCTTGCGGAACTCGGCCATGAAGGCGACCGTCTTCTGGATGTCCTCAACGGAGACAGCGTTGTAGATGGAGAAGCGGATGCCGCCGACCGAGCGGTGGCCCTTCAGCCCGAGGAGCCCCTGCTTCTTGGCGTCGGCAACGAACTTCGCCTCAAGCTCCTCGCTGGGCAGTCGCATCGTGACGTTCATCCAGCTCCGGCTGCCCTTGTCAGCCGTGCCCTTGTAGAAGTCGGGTGCGGCATCGATGGCGCTGTAGAGCAGGTTCTTCTTGGCCTCGTTCATCTTCTCCACTCCGGCGAGGCCGCCCTTGCTCTTTATCCACTCCAGCACCAGCTTCATGATGTACACGCCGAAGACCGGAGGCGTGTTGTAGAGCGATTTGCCGTCGGCGTGTGTCTTGTAGGACAGGATGGCCGGGACGTTCTTCTTCGCGGTCGCGAGGAAGTCGTCGCGAACAGCGACCAGCGTCACGCCCGCAGGTCCGAGGTTCTTCTGCGCTCCGGCATAGAACAGCGCGAACTGCTTGTAGTCGAGCCGGCGCGAGGCCACATCCGACGAAACGTCGGCTACCAGCGGGACCTTGCCCGTCTTCGGGAACTCCCAGAACTGCGTGCCCTCAATGGTGTTGTTCGAGCAGAGGTGGAGGTAGGCCGCATCGTTCGGATACTTGATCTCGCCCATCGCCGGCACGCGGCGGTACTTCTCTTCCTTGGAGGAGAACGCCACGTGCACCTTCGCCACGTTCTGCGCCTCCTTCATTGCCTTGAAGGCAAACTCGCCGGTGTCCACGTAGGCCGCTGTCTGGCCGTCGGCCACGAAGTTCATCGGTATCAATGCGAACTGGGTGGACGCGCCGCCGCCCAGGAAGAGCACCTGGTAGTCTGTACCGATTCCGAGCACCTCGCGCACCAGCGCGATCGTCTGGTCGTTGACCGCCTCGAATTCCTTGGAGCGGTGGGAGCTCTCCAGGATGGAGATGCCGGTGCCCTGGTAGTCCAGCAACTCGGCCTGCACTGCCTTCAGAACTTCCAGCGGCAGAGCCGCCGGCCCGGGGTTGAAGTTGACGTTTCTGGTAGCCATCTGTCTCCTCGCCTGCGCTTTCGTTGCGAAATGGACCGCATTGTAGTATAAGGGCGGCCTCGCTGTCCAAGGTCGAACGGCGCCCGCCGTCATGTCCGGTCCGCCCGCCGCGGGATGTCGCTGTCTTGACGCTCTGTTCCAGAGTCCGCAGTCCGCAGCCCATGGTGCCGCACTCCCTGCGGTGGCATACTCTATCAGCCGGTCTCCGCCGCGCCACTGCCCTGCGGCAGGTGACGTGTCACGCGGTGCCGGAGGAGGGAAGATGAGCTCACCCCGTGCAGCCCTGGGCGTAGCCGGCCACGCCGGCATCGGTCACACGCATTGCCCCGGAGGTCTCATCCAGGATGACACAGCCGGCTTCGCCGTTGCTGCCGCCATCATCAGAGATGAGCTGAAAGCGGACACGCACGTCGCCACGATTGAGGCCAGCCCGGACGATGGCATCATCAGGGTGACGACGGCGGCTGGCGGTACCGGTCAGTCCTCGCCGCGGCGCGGCATCACTCCCGCGGAGGCCCGCATGATGCGCGGCGTTGTCGGCCTGGACGCGCTCTTCTGCCAGACGGTTCCGATAGAGGTTCTCGGCCGGATGTATGGCCAGGGAGTCCTCGAAACGCCCGTTGCGCTCGCCGCCGCCCTTGCCAATGCCGTCATTGATACCTTCCGGAAGAAGGCGCCGGACCGGTTCTTCATGACCATGGAGAGCGTCGCCACAAACAGCGGCCTGATCGGCGGCATGTCGTTCGAGCTCGGTTCGCTCAAGACCTCGGTGATGGCTGCGGTCAACGCATCTTCGTCGGGCATCGGGCCGAACGAGGACCTCGAGGGCAACGTTGCCCTGGGCTCCAGGGGAGAACTCATGAGGAAGCTGGGCATGCTGAGGTGCCCGTCGATTGTCCTCGAAGGCAAGGCCTACTCGCCGGCTCGGTCCGATGGCCTTCGCCAGTCTGCGTTCCTGGTCAGGTGTCAGAGAGATCTGGACAACGTCGTCGTGGCCGAGGCGCTGCGCGACTCCGCTCGAGACTTGGGCTTCCCAGTCATCTACGTGGAGGATGCCTTTCCGAGGAACCCCGGTCTGCTCAAGCGCAAGACGGCCGAGGTCGCGGACAGCATCGCGAAGGCTGCTGAGAACCTGAAGCAGGCCGAGACAGGCTCGGAGAAGGTCCTCGTTGCCGCCGAGCTCGCCAGGCTCGTCAGCCAGGAAGTGGGTGGCGTCAGCTTCATGACCAACGGAGTGCACGACGTTGTCCGGCAGGTCGGCCTCATCCCGGGGACGTCGGCCGTTCTCTCCATGCTTGTCACTAAGGAGTACCTCGCGCACTGGAAGATACCTTTGCTCGAGCAGGAAGACGTCGACAGGATAAAGAGCATCGTCCTCGGCGCGATACCCCGGATTGCATCGCGCCTCGACCGGGCCAACGAGGTGCTCGACAGGCTGTACGAGGACATCGCTCCGCTTGAGCCGCTGCTTGGATAGCGGCGCTCCGGCGCGTCGCCCGCCCGGCGTTTGTTCTCTGCTTGCGTAAGCGGCTGCGGGCGGTTCGCGAAGGTTGCGTATATAATGGACCCGGCCATGCGAAGAGTCGTTGCAGCGTGCGCATACGTCCTGGCGCTTGCCGGAGCGCTGGTGTTGCCCTTCGTTGCTTTCGCCCAGAGCCAGGACCAGTTGCTGGTCGTCGACGGCGCCGGCATCTTCGACGACCGCATCGTGGAGGTCCAGACGGCGGCGGAATGGCTGCAGACCACCGGCGCCGACGTGCGCGTGAGGACGATTGCGTCGTACAACGGATTCGGCAACCTGGACCTTTACGAGCAGGACCTCGAGCGGCGGAGCCCTTCCTGGCTCGGCCCGGACGGCAACCGCAAGAACAACCTCATCGTCATCATCATCTGTCTGCAGGGCGGCGGCCAGACGGGGCTCTACTACGGCGAGTACTGGGAGGACGTCCTCGACAAGAACTGGAACAGCCTGCAGTCGGACGTCATGAATCCCCTGTTCCGCGAAGGCGACTACGCCGGCGGCGCTGTCGCCGGGCTGGACGAGATAGGGAGACTCATCGACGAAGGCGGTTCGTCCGAGGTCGTTACCCAAGGAGGCATGTCCACACTCGCCGCCGTGCTGCTCGCCCTCCTCGCGCTCGCTGGCATCGTCGTCGGCCTGGTGCTTGTCACGAGCCACAGGAGGAGCAAGGCCCGGCGGGCCGGCCTGCGGCAGAAGGCGCTGCTCGCCAAACAGGGTGCGGCAGCCGGGATCAACGAGCTCATCGAGGCGGCGCAGATGCTCGACATCAAGGTGGACGTCACGGCCAACCGGGTCGCCCCCGAGGATGCGGCGCCGCTTCGCAGCGGACTGGCGGAAGCGCGGCGACTCATTGACATAAGCTCTCAACGGTACAGCGAGCTGTCTCACAGCGCGGCCGATCCTGAGAACCCGAAGCTGGGTGAAGCGGAGTTGGCTGCTATCGAGCCGGAGTTCCGCGGCATCCTTGAGAACCTCCGGCAAGCGCGGGAATCCGTCAGGGCAGTCGACGGGCAGGTGAGCGCGCTGCAGCAGATGGTCGACGGCTTCCCCGCCCGGGTGGCCGAGGTCGACGCGGCCATGGAGAAGGCCGTCATCACGCACGACGAGCTCGGCCGGGCGGGCTACAACACCGCGTACGCCGTTGACCTGCTGGCCAGGGGGCGCATCACGCTCACGATGGCCCATGACCTCGCAGCGAAGAAGCGGTTCCGGGAGGGCGCCGAGTACGTGGCGCTGGCCGGTACCCAGGTCCAGCGGTCGATTCAGGCGGCCGAAGAGTTGCCCCAGAAGAAGAAAGAGGCGGAGGCGGCCGTGCCGGCGCTTGCGGCGCGCATCGAGCAGGTGAAGAGCGCCATCGAGCGCGGCAGAACGCTGTTCGAGAGGTTGTCGACCGAGTTTGCGGAGACGACCTGGGTGGCGGTCCGCGGCAATGGCACCGAGGCCGAGAATCGGGTCGACTGGGCGGAGGACGCACTTGACGAGGCTCGAGCCGCTACCGGGCTGGAGCAGCAGGAGTGGCACCGGGCGCTCGAGGTGATTGCCGGCGCGAACGGATGGCTTGCCGAAGCCGAGGCATTGATGGCGTCCATATCCGAGCTTGAGGGCAGCCTGCTTGCGGCCCGAAGGGACTCGGCGGGCGAGATAGCCGCAGCGCAGGCCGATGTCACGAAGGCATGGGAGTACATCAACCGGTACGACGAGGATATCCGTGAGAGCCTGGAGGATGACCTCCGCGCGGCGGAGGCGACGATTGAGACCGCGCGCGAGGAATTGAAATCGGACAAGCCGGACTACCTCAGGGTCTGCAAGCTGGCCCGCGAGGCGAACGAGGCAGCGGACCGCATCCTGCTCCAGGCGCAGGACGAGCACGAGACCGCGGAGCGACTCCGGGTCCGGGCGGCTGGCGCGCTGCGTGACGCTCAGGCGAAGGTGACCATGGTCAGCAGGTTCATCCAGGTGCGCCATCCCTTCGTGCAGGACCAGGCCAGGAACCGCCTCGTTGAGGCGACGTCTGCGCTGCAGCAGGCGGAGACCGTGACGGACGTCAACGCGCGCATCTCACTGTCGGAGCGGGCCGAAGCCGCCGCCGACGAGGCGTACTCGCTGGCACAGAGAGACGTGAACACGAGTTGGGGCCGGCCCCAGCAGGGTTCGGGCACGCCCGGTTTCAACATGCCGACGGTGTTCTTCCCTTCTGGCGGGTCATCGGGCGGAGTGCGGCCGTGGGGCTCTCGACCCACCGCCGGCTCACGGCCGGGGAGCAGTTCCAGGCCGAGCAGTTCGGCGCGCCGTGGGGGTGGTGGCTCAACCAGTTGGGGGTCCGGGTCAAGGTCTGGCGGCAGCAGGAGTGGTGGCGGGAGGAGCGCAGGCAGGGGCGGAGGCTCGAAGGGTTGGTAGTCCGGGCGACCGGTGTAAGATAGAGGCAGGATGCCGGAAGGAGGGCGACATGGCGGGACTGTTTGAGAAAGCGCGCATCGCCGCGCTGGCTGCGGCACACAAGCTTCTGGACAAAACGATAGACCTTAACTCCATCGAGGCGGTCAAACAATATGCCAGGGATCTGGAGAAGGCTCTGGAGGACCTTGAGGATGCGACCGCCGCTGCGGCGGGGCACGTGAGGAGCGTACAGCGCGAGGCGGAGCAACTCACATACCAGATCAAGGAACTCAATCAGAACATCGATTTCGTTCTGACGGACAACAAGCCGGAGAACGACCACCTCGCGGCTCCGCTTGAGGCAAGGCTGATTGGCCTTGAGCAGCGTTTCAGCGGCAAGGGTGAGGAGATCGCCACCGGCGAGAAGACGGCTCAGGCGCTTGCCGAGGCCACGTCCACGCTGCGCACCAGGTACACCAACATGGTGCAGCAGATCCAGCGGCTGGAGGCCATGGATCGGGCGACCAAAGCCAAGGAGAGCGCTGTCAAGGCGATGCGACAGGCAGGAAAGATAGCTTCGACCGGGGCCGACGTATCGGTGGACGCCGTGGCGGACCGAATCCAGCGCCGGGCGGACGTCGCCGATGCCAGGTTTGAACGGGCGCTGGGCGACATGACGGGGCAGGTTGAGAAGGACGTTGTCATCGCTCAGGCACAGGCCAGGCTGGAACAGCGCAAGGCGCGCCTGGCGCTGGCCGCACCTCAGCCGCAACAGCAACTGGCGAAGTAGCGCCGCGCTCTCGATACTGCGCCGTCGTCGCAGGGCGCGACAACCGGAACCGATGCGGCTCAACCGTTCCGCTTGGTAGTGCGTTATTGTGGTAGACACACGGCGCGGACCGTGAAGTTGCTGTCGCGTTGCGCGAAGCGTGTCCGCATGGGCACGTGCGGTGGGGGAGGAGGTCGCGATGAAGCGGTTGCTGTGTCTTGCCCTCGCGCTTGTTGTTCCGGTTGTCGGGTGTTCAGGCGGGATTCCCATTCCTGGTGTCACTCCTGAGCAGCTGGTTGTCACGTCCTTCGATGCCGACCCGCTCAAGATCGCTCCCGGTGAGTCGTCCACGCTCAGTTGGACGGTTCAGGGAGCTGCTCGGGTGGACATTGCACCCGGGATTGGCAGCGTGGCCACGAACGGCAGCAGGGTAGTCTCTCCCGCGTCGACCACCGTCTACACTCTGACGGCTTCCGATGCTGCCGGCAAGACGGTCTCGGTCACGGTGCAAGTGGTTGTGTCCGGAACACCGTCGCCGGGCGGCGACGTGCCGGTCATCAACTCCTTCGCCGCCACTTCGACGAGCATCTCCCCCGGCGATTCGACCACGCTGGTCTGGAACGTGGCGAACGCCACGTCGGTGACGATTGAGCCCGGACTGGGCAGTTTCGGCCTGTCCGGGAGTACGACGGTGTCACCTTCTGCGACCACCACCTACGTCCTGGTGGCGGAGAACGCCTCTGGAAAATCGACGGCAACCGTTGTGGTCACGGTCTCCGGTTCTCTACCGTCCGGGCTCCCGGGCATCGAGCACTTCTCAGCCACACCGTCGGTGATAGCAGACGGCGATGCCAGCACGCTGACCTGGGCCGTGACGGGTACCGGCACCGTGTCCATCGACCACGGAATAGGGGCGGTTGCTCCTTCGGGCACCAAGTCCGTCTCGCCTTCCTCTACCACCACCTACACGCTGACTGCGACGAATCCGTCGGGCTCGGCGCACAAGTCGGTCACCGTTGTGGTTGAAGATGAGGAACCTGAGGGTGAACCCGACCTCGTCATCACCACCATCGCCAAGGTGGCTGGCTCCGGTGGCTATCGCATCGGCTACACCGTCAAGAATCAGGGTGACTCCTCCTGCGCCTCGACGACTTCGAAGCTCTACGTCGGCGGCGTCTACAAGGCTTCCGACACCGTCCCGGCCCTGATTGCTGGAGCGTCGGCAAGCCGGCAGTTCAGCTCGTGGACGTACGATCCGACCAACCATGCCGTCAAAGTTGTGGCGGATGCCACCGATGTCGTCGACGAGGAAGACGAAGACAACAACGAGAAGGCTGCGAGCGTCACCGCCGAGGTCCTGGTGAACTTCGTCGACAAGGCTAACCTGGCTGAGTGGGAGGCCGGCTCTCCGGCGACCTCTCTCAGCTTCCCAGGGTCGACCAGCGACTCAAATGGCTTTGCCTGCTATCGCACGAGCGTCAAGCTGGAGGATGGGGATACCTATGCGAAGGTGTTGGAGACGCATCCGAAATGGGTCGGCAACGGGTGGATAGACGGCTTCTATCCCGAGTTGACGGTGCCTCTGGGCGCCTGGTTCGTCGCCGACGTCGGCTTCATTCAGGGCGCCACCGGCTCCGATGGCGTCACGTTCCGGGTCTGGTTCTGGCAGGAGGGTTCCGATATCCCGAACGTGCTGGATGATGTCGACGCCGAGTACGACGGCGACCTGGACGTACTCGAAATCAACCTGGCCTCCATCGTTGGCAGGACCGGCAGAATCGGCCTGCAAGTCCTTGCCGGCTCATCTTCGGGCCAGGACTGGGCGGTCTGGGCGACAGCCAGAATGATCCGCTGACAGAGTCATCGGAGGCGGGACTGCGTGAGGACGGGCTGGCGTTCAACCGTCCCGTCAGGCTCCGCGGGAGCCGACCGGGCCGGGCGTAGAGCCGGCCTGAAGACAGGAACGACATCGTGGGTCGCTGAGGAGGAGGGGGACATGTCGGGAAAGGGTTCGCTGGTTCTGACGCTGGTCATCTACCTCGGCGTCGCGGGCTACCTCGCGTACAAGAAGCTGACGAGGCCGCAGTCCGAGCCGCCGCAGATTCGCTAGGAAGCTGAAGCGACGGCAACGAGTCGGCCCTGCGGACGGCCCGGCCACTCAGTGACCCGTCCATGTCGCGTCGCACCTTCGATGCCGGGCCGTGCCCCGGTGTGTCGCTGCGACGGGTGACCTAGCCCTCCCGGTCCAGGTAAGACCAGTCGGCATCTTTCCGCGCAAAGTCCTCACGCTCCTGCTCCGTCGTGGGCCGCACCACTAACTCGCAGTGGTCGTCGCCTCGGAAGGGGGCCTTGGTGTGAACCTGCTTGAAGCAGGGGTTGAAGCCCGGCGTCGATCCGGAAGAAGCGGCAGCGGCGGTGGCGGGCGAGTCGTCGA
>CAZVCS010000006.1:31272-35005 GCA_964625765.1 uncultured Dehalococcoidales bacterium
CCAGTTCCACTTCTCCCATCCTCTGCCACGTCCGCCACAGTCCGCAGCCATAGGCTCTGAGGCGCTCTTCGCCATCGACGGTCACCTTCTCGAGACGGTCGTGTGTCCCGTACGCCGGCAGGTCGCCGCCGTAGTTCTCCGGGCTGCTGTCCAGCCCGCGTGCCTCCGCATTCTGCTTCACCTGTGTGCCGATATGCTTTCCGTATGCCTTGATGGCCTTGAGGATGAGACGCCGCCCGGCCTCCTCGCCCAACTCGTCCACGATTGTCCTGGCGTACGAGGCGTGCAGGATGCCGATTCGTTCGAACAATATCGCCGCCTGCTTTGCCGCTTCGGTCTTTGTAACGTACTCCTGCTCTGGTGCCAAGGGTTCCTCCTCTGAAGGTGCTCGTGCACACTCCGGTCGATAGTACCTGACCCGGTGGGATGCTCGCCACTTGCGAACGGGCGCCGTCGAGCGGCGCTCCGGCGGCCTTTGCAGCGCGGCCACCGATGGAGGGCCGGACGGGCGCACGTCCGTGCCTGCTGCTGCCCAGATCCTCGGTCTGCCTCTTGCCTTCGGCCGCTCGTGCGGCTACAATCCGTACCTTCCGGAAGGCAGTTGCGTCCTTGGTATCGTACATTCTCCTCGGTGTCACCATCGGCTTTGCGGCGTCCGTGCAGCCAGGGCCATACCAGACATTCCTCATCTCCCGCACGTTGCAGGATGGCTGGCGCCGCGCCCTGCCGGCCGCCTTCGCCTGTCTGCTGAGCGATATCCCTCCCGTGGCCCTGGCCCTGCTGTTGCTGACCAGGCTTCCTGCTTGGACGGAGAGTGCCCTCTACCTGGCCGGCGGCTGCTTCGTTCTCTTTCTCTCGTATAACGCCTTCCGGTCCTTCCGTAGCTACAGCTTCAACCAGGCCGCGCTGCTGCAATCCGGTCGACAGAACTTCGTCAAGGCGGTCGCGGTGAATCTGCTCAATCCGAATCCCTATCTCGAGTGGGGACTCGTTATGGGTCCCCTGCTGCTCAGAGCCTGGAGAGAGTCGACCATCGCGGGCGTTGCCATGCTCTCCGTTTTCTATGCCGCCATCGTCGTCACCTGCTCGGGAATCATCCTTCTCTTTGCAGGCGTTGGCAGGCTCTTCCCGAAGGTGGCCCGGATACTGATCGGCGTTTCGATGGTGGCGCTTGCTGCGTTTGGCTGCTACCAGCTCTGGTTGGGTTTCTCGCTGCTGTTCACGAGGTGACGCTCCGCCTTTCGAGGCTGCAGGCGCCGAGTCTTGAACCGGCGCCTCTTCGCTGCACCGAGGTCCGCGTCGCGAGGCTGCCGCCCCTGTTCCGGCTTTCGCGTCGATCGTTGACTCGCTGGAGTCTCCTGGTCGCGATTCCGGTGTGAACGGAGGCTCGCGCCACACAGGAATCATTGTTCGACGGACCGCTCCGGGAGCGGCCATCTTGATGGTTTCTTGACGCGGGCAAGGCTCTCCGTGACGGGAACTTGACGCGAATCGTGCTGCAATACCGCTTTGCTGGGCGGAGTGGCCGGCGTCTTGAGACACCATTGTGCGGTGGCACAAGCAGGCTGTCGCGAGGAACGTCGATAGCCGGGTGCACATCACCGGCCTGACTCTCGCCCTTGAAGCGATGAGTGTGCGTATCGTCCTCAGGTACCTCGGGCTGGTACAGATGATGTTCGGGGTGCTTCTGCTTCTTCCGCTTGCGTGGTCGATAGGCGTGGGCGACGGGGCCGAAGAGGCGTTCATCGTCCCGATGGGCATCTCCTGGGCGGGCGGCTTCGCGCTATGGCGCTTCTTCGATGGTCGCGGGCGCAACTTGAGCCACAGGGAGGGATTTGCCCTCGTCACGTTCACGTGGGTCACGGCATCGCTCATCGGGGCGGTCCCGTATGTCATCTCAGGCACGCTACCTCGGTACGTAGATGCGCTTTTCGAGTCGATGTCCGGCTTCACAACGACAGGTTCAACGGTGATCCCGCTGATTGGAGGACAGCCACCCAGTGTCCTTTTGTGGCGCAACTACAGCCAGTGGCTCGGAGGGATGGGCATCGTCACCATCTTCGTGGCCCTGGCGCCCATGCTCGGCATCGGCGCAGCTCGTCTCATGGAGGCGGAGACGACGGGACCAGTGAAGGAGAAGTTGCAGACGCGGATTGTACATACGGCTCGCGTGCTCTGGCTGCTGTACGTCGGGTTCACCGTCCTCGAAGTGGCACTGCTTATGACTGGCGGCGGGCTCCCGCTGTACGACTCGTTGAACATCGCCCTTGCCACGATGCCCACAGGGGGCTTCCTCCACCTTCAAGACAGCATCGGCGCGTATGTGGACAGACCATTCATCACCACGGTGGTAACCATCTTCATGGTCGCGGCCGGCACGAACTTCTCTCTCTACTATCATGCCTTGCACCAGCGTAGCGCCGGGGTGTTCCTGCGCGACGCCGAATTCCGCTTCTACGCTTGCATCGTGGCGACGGGCACGCTCCTCATAGTGCTTGATCTCATGAGAGCGGACATGATGTCTCTGGGCCGAGCTGTTCAGCACGCCGCGTTCCAGGTTGCATCAATTCAGACGGCGTGCGGTTTCGCGACAACCGACTTCGACCTGTGGCCGCCGCTCTCTAGAGGGGTGCTCCTGGTGCTGATGCTCATCGGGGGGTGTGCGGGTTCGACAGCCGGCGGATTCAAGGTGGTTCGGCTCCTGGTGGTTATCAAGTACGCCGCGAGGCACGTTCTGGGTGCGTTGTGCCCTCGAGTTGTGGCGGCCGTGAAGCTGGGCGACCGGATCCTGCCGGAACCCGTCGTGTCCACGGTGGTTGGGGGGACGTTCCTCTATCTCCTCACCCTCTTCGGAGGCTTTCTCGTGATGAGCGGGCTGGGTCTTGGGGGCATAGGGGCGTTGTCCGCCGTGGCGACGACCATGGGCAATGTGGGTCCCGGGCTGGCCGAGGTGGGACCGAGCCAGAACTTCGCCTTCATCCCCGACGCCGGGAAGCTTGTGCTCACGCTTCTGATGCTCATCGGCCGGCTTGAGTTCGTGACGGTGCTGGCGCTGTTCCATCCGATGTACTGGCGCTGGCGCTGAGAGACGCCGTCTGTCTACTCTCGGGCTGCGGAGCGGTTGCCGGCGATTGCCGGCAGTGCGGTGCGACGTGGTATATAGTGAAGCCGTGGTGAACGGTTGGAGAGGGGAACCCGGTAGGCCGCCGCGCGGTGGCGAAGACGACCGGCCGCGCGAGCCCGCGCGGGCCATCGGAAACCCGTTCGGCGTCCGTGGGGCGGACTGGCGGCTGTGGATCCACCGGCGCGTGTGGGCGCGCCATGTCTCCACCACCGGCGCAGACGCCGGCGTCCAGGCGAGACTCGGTGCGGCGAAGTCCTTTCCGCGGTTCGCGTCTTCCGGGACGTCCGTTAACCGAAAGCGCGACTACCTGATGGGCCTTGCCGCCCTCACTGTTGCCACTGCCGTGGCGATGGGGTTCAAGGCTATCGGCCTGATCGATGCCAACCTTGTCATGACGTATCTGCTTGGGATCGTTCTTGTGGCGAGCTGGTGTGGGCGAGGGCCGGCTGTAGCGATGTCGATCGCCTCTGTCCTGCTCTTCAACTTCCTGTTCACGACGCCCTACTACACCCTGATTGTGGACGACCCGCAATACGTCTACACCCTGGCGGTGATGCTCGCGATAGCTCTCATCGTGAGCCATCTCACGGCGCGCATGCGCGAGCACGC
>CAZVCS010000007.1:0-14636 GCA_964625765.1 uncultured Dehalococcoidales bacterium
GACGTTTGAGGTCGACCTTGCCACGTTCGAGCGACTGCGCCCGCTCATTCCTGAAGGTCGTCTCGTCGTGGCCGAGAGCGGCATCCACCGCCGGGCCGACGTCGAGCGGCTCGCGCGATGCGGAGTCGACGCGATACTGGTCGGCGAAGCACTGATGCGGTCGCCGGACGCGGGAGTGAAAGCGAGGGAGTTGCTATGTGCCGCGTAGGGGTGAAGATATGCGGGCTGCGCGCGGAGAGGGATGTGGTTGCGGCGGCGGTTGCCGGCGCGGACTACCTGGGTTTCGTCATGGCGCCTAGCCGGCGGCGCGTGTCGCGGGACGAAGCGCGGTCGCTTGTCCGTGAGGTACGGCTCGTCGGCCGCGCCGTCTACGCGGTGGGCGTGTTCGTAGGCGCCGCGGCGGACGACGTGAACCGCGCGGCGGACTACTGCGGCTTCGACTTCGTGCAGTTGAGTGGCGGCGAGGACGCGGCGTACTGCCGGCTGCTCCAACGCCCCGTCATCCGCGTGCTGCACGTTGCCCCCGGCTGCAGGTCTGAGTCGCTGTGCGACGAGGTGGAACATGCGGAGGCAGCACTGCCCGGAGGCCGATTGCTCCACATGCTCGATACGGGCGGGATGGCAACGGCCGGGGGGACCGGACGTACGTTCGACTGGAGTATCGCCCGGGATGTCGCCGCGCGGCATCCGGTCATGGTGGCCGGCGGGCTGACGCCCGACAACGCCGCGGAGCTGGTGCGTTTGGTGCGGCCATACGGCGTCGACGTCTCCTCCGGAGTCGAGCGGGAGGGCGCCAAGGACACTGAACTGATTCGGGCCTTCGTCGCGGCGGTGCGACAGGCCGAAAAGGAGGCGATACATGCAGGCTGCAGCATTGCCTGACAGCAGGGGATACTTCGGGATGTGGGGTGGAAGGTTCGTTCCCGAGACGCTGGTGCCGGCGCTCGACGAGCTGACAGAGGTTTTCGAGGCGCTGGCTACCGATGCGGCGTTCTGGTCCGAGTTCGCATCGCTCTGCCGGGACTACGTCGGCCGTCCGACGCCGCTTTACCGGGCCGACGCGCTGACCCGCCACTGCGGCGGCGCCGCCATCTACCTCAAGAGAGAGGACCTGGCGCACACGGGGGCGCACAAGATAAACAACGCCCTGGGACAGGGGTTGCTGGCCCGCCGAATGGGCAAGCGCCGCATCGTGGCTGAGACCGGCGCCGGCCAGCACGGGGTCGCCACGGCTGCCGTGTGTGCGATGCTCGGGCTCGAGTGCATCGTCTACATGGGCGAGGACGATGTGAAGCGGCAGTCGCTGAATGTCCTGCGCATGAAGCTGATGGGCGCGGAGGTGCGCCCGGTTGCCGACGGAAGCCGAACGCTGAAGGATGCCATCAACGCGGCCATTCGGGACTGGATTACAAATGTAAACAACACGCACTACCTTCTCGGCTCAGTGGTCGGACCGCACCCATACCCGTCCATGGTGCGCGACTTCCAGTCGGTCATCGGCAAGGAGACCCGCGAGCAGATGCTCGACGCCACGGGGCGTCTTCCCGACCGCGTCGTGGCCTGCGTCGGCGGCGGCAGCAACGCCCTGGGCATGTTCCATGCGTTCCTGGGCGACGCATCCGTCGGCCTGCTCGGAGTCGAAGCAGGCGGGAAGGGGCTGGCCACGGGACGGCACGCGGCCTCGCTGGCGGCGGGACGCGGCGGCGTTTTGCACGGGGCGCGCTCCTACCTGCTGCAGGACGAGCACGGGCAGGTGCTCGAGACGCACAGCATTTCGGCCGGGCTGGACTATCCCGGCGTCGGCCCGGAGCACAGCTACCTGAAGGACAGCGGCCGGGCCACGTACATTGCGGTGAACGACGCCGAGGCGCTTGACGCCTTCAAGCTGCTCTGCCGCACGGAGGGCATCATACCGGCGCTCGAGTCGGCCCACGCCGTGGCGGCGGCGGTCGATGTCGCCCGCAGCCTTAGCGCTGACCGGAGCGTCGTCATCAACCTGAGCGGGCGCGGCGACAAAGACATGGGCATCGTAAGCGATGCACTGGAGGTGAGACTGTGAGCGGCGTGGCAGATGCGTTTGTGAAACCCGGACGCAAGGCGTTGATAGCCTACGTGACCGCCGGCTACCCGAGCGCTGAGGCGACGCTCGCTGTCGCGCCGGTGCTTGAGCGCAGCGGCTGCGACCTCATCGAGTTGGGCATCCCCTTCTCGGACCCGCTGGCGGACGGCGCGACGATACAGAACGCCAGCTTCCGGGCGCTCTGCGATGGCATGACGCCGGCGAAGTGCATCGAGCTGGCCCGTTCCATTCGCGGAGAAGTAGGCGTGCCTCTGGTCTTCATGAGCTACTACAACCCGCTGCTGAGCTACGGACTCGACCGCTTCGCGGCGGACTGCGCCTTGGCGGGAGTGGCCGGGCTCATAGTGCCGGACCTGCCTCCGGATGAAGGAGAGGAGCTGCAGCGGACCGCGCGGCCCCACGGCATCGACTGCATCTACCTGCTCGCTCCCACGAGCACGCAGGAGCGCATCCGCCTCGTGGCGGAGCGCTCCTCCGGGTTCATCTACCTCGTCTCGGTGGCCGGCGTCACCGGCGCCCGGGAGACACTGCCTGAGGGGCTCGATGCCTTCGTGGGCCGCGTGCGGTCGGTCGCCCGGCTGCCCCTCTGCGTCGGCTTCGGCGTCTCCACTGCGGCGCAGGCAGCCGGCGTGGCGAAGCTGGCTGACGGCGTCATAGTGGGCAGCAGCATCGTGAAGCTGATGGAGGCCGACCCCTCGCTGGCTGCCGTTGGGCGATTCGTGCGAGGGCTTCGGGAGGCTCTCGACCGGGCCGGCGGCGAGCGCTAGGCAGGGGCGCTCCGGGGTGTCAGAAGTCCGAGGCCGGTGTGCGGCTGCGGCGCAGCTCGAGCGTGTAGCCGCCGCGCGCCGTGACGATTGCATACGCGATGAACAACGCCGCCGTGAGCGCCAGGCTGGCGTTCATCGCGACCGGCGCGAGGGCGGTGCTGAGAAGCTGGACGCCGATGCCGCAGCGCAGCGCCGCGCGCATGCGTTCGACGGTGCGTGGCGGTATGTCGCTGCCGAACAGCAGGCCGGCGACCGACGCGTGGCGCCAGATGAGGAGCAGGAGCAGCAGCATCGCCAGCAGGTTCGCGCCGTAGAGCGTGGCGGCCACACGGGTCGATTCGAAGCCGTCCAGCAGTGACACCGTTACCGGTGTCGCGGCGAGCAAGAGGAGCAGCGCTGTATTGAGCCACGCGAGTGCGCCGCTGGCGCGGGTCAGGTAGTGGAACTCGTAGTGGTGCAGCGTCCAGAGGCCGAAGAGGGCGAAGGCGCTGAAGGCGTGCAGCAGCAACGTCGGCCACACCTGCAGCAGCCACTGCCACGTGGGCTGTGCATCCGCCAACCCTGAGAGGTACGGCATAGCCGGGATGAGGATGAGGGCGAAGACGGCGGCGGAGAAGACACAGTCGGTCAGGCGCTCGAGCCGCAGCACGGCGCGGTGCTGACGCTCGATAGTGCTCCTGGACGCCGGTTCCAGCTCCTCCCACGGCAACCGCACGGGAGGCAACGATAGCACCGGTCATGCCCCTTCGCAAGGGAATCCCCGGCGCGCTGATGGCCGCCCGGTTCGGCGCGGAAGCCTCTCAGGCCCGCGGCCCACTCGAGCCTGGCAGAGCAGACCGCAGCTGCTCGACCATGTCTTGTGTCTCCCGGACGACCAGGTCAGGCTGGTCGAGGTGGATGTAGTGGCCGCTCTCCGGCGCGACAATCCATTCGCCGTCCGGCGAGAGCTTGAGATACGCTCGGACGAGTTGCTGCCAGATGCCCTCCACCTCCTCCGCGTCGTCCCGCTGCAGGCCGCCCAGCATCGTCATCTCGCGCACCATGCGCCGCGGCGAGTGGTAGATGATCTTCACCGGCACGTGCGGAAAGGGCCCGGCGGCACGCACATCGGAGCTGTTGGCCGGCGTGTCGTTCTGCTGGCGCTCGCTCATCATGGCCTTATGCGCCTGGTTCAGCGCGTAGTGCTGCCAGATGACCTCGCGGGTCGCCGCCGGCAGCCGCCCGTGATGCGCGAGTAGCTTCCTCTGGAGGGCGCCGCGAAGAGGGCGCATCAATCCGAGCCGGCGGAGCGTGTTGACGGAGTCGGGCGCCGCCGCCCTGTCGATGCCGCTCAGACGGTAGACCTCCAGCTTGAGTTCCGCCTTGAAGCGCCGGTCATCCGACGACACGGGATCCAGGAACACGGCTCCCGCGACCTCGTCGGGGTGCAGCCGTCCGAAAAGCTGCGCATAGAGACCGCCCTGTGAGTGACCGACCAGGATGAACGGACCGGGCGCGCCCGCAGCTTCAAGCAGCGAGTGAAGCTCGGTCACGACCTGGAAACTGGAACGGGGGAAAGCTCCGGGACGGCTCCAGCCATAGCCAGCCCGGTCGTACGTGACCACGGTGGTCGTCTCCGCAAGCCGGTCCTGTATGTGCCACCACTCGGCGGACGGGCTGCCGAGCGCCGTCTCGATGACCACGCATGGGCTTCCCTTCCCCTGGACCCGCACGTAGAGTCGCGTGCCGTTCGCGGGAACGAGGCGGCCCGGCGGGAAGGGGGTGTTCACCCAACTGAGCGCGGTGGCGCGGTCGTACAGGCTCGCAGCGAGCAACCCGAAGGCGGTGACTCCCAGCGTCAGCAGTCCACCAGTCGCGAGCGTTCCCATCGATGCCGTGCTCTGTCTCTGCCCTGCAGTCCTCAATAGTAGCATTGCCGGACGATGCCGTCCCTTGCCGGGCGGCGCGGCGGCCGGCTCAGAGGCTCTTTCGCATGAAGACGGCTGAGACCGGACAGGTGGTGCGAAACTCGCTTGTCGCCTCGATGGCTGCCGGAGCTTCGCCGCGGTCCAGGCGCAGGTAGCCGTGGCGGGCGAGGAATCCCTCCGCGGTAGTGGTGAGCGCGTAGGTTGCCCGGACCCCCTCGGCGCGGCAACGCGCCTCTGCCTCACGGAGCAGGCTGCTGCCGACGCCGTCATTGCGCCCATCGGCGGCGACCGCCAGGGAGCGTATCAGCGCCTCGGAGCCGTGGACTTCCCGTCCGGCGCAGCCGGTCACGGCTCCCCCGCACTCGGCTACCACGAAGCGGAGCGAGGCGCAGGAGGCGATGTCCTCGACCGGCAGGCCGCAGGAGAAGAGCAAAGCCAGAATCGCTGCTTGATCGTGTTTGGTGCCGTCTCTGATGGCTGTGGTCATGATGCCCTTCCTCGCCAAAGGCTGCCACGAAATCGCCGCGGAAGCAAATCTGCCGGCCACGCTTGTGACCGTCGTGCTATACTAGAACTATGCATCAACCGTACTTTTCGGTGTCGACAGCGCTGTCGTGAATCGGCGTGGTCTGGGGAGGAGTGTGGGGTGAGGAAGACTCTGAGAGAGCTCATCGGAGCCGGCGAATACGAGCTGGCCGCCCACCGCCTCGTCTACGGCGTGGTGAGGGCGAAGGTGATGGAATCGCCTTCCGCCGCGGCCGGACGGTTCGTGCCGCGCGTGCCTTCGGCACGGATAGCCACAGCCGGCCCCCGGGAGGTTGCAGACCGTGGCTAGTCGCCGGGCCCGGCAATCCCCGCCTCCCGAGAAGGTCGCCGGATTCTACTCACGTGCGCTCGGCGAGGCGGAGCAACTCCACCTCCTGGAGGCCTCGGAAGTCGAAGGAGTGGACGACGAGATAGCGCTGTTGCGGCTGCGCCTTCGCGAGATGGCGGAGAGGTCGCCCGACCGCATCGACCTGCAGATGGACCTTGCTGCGGCCATCGCCCGGTTGGTAAAGACCCGCTACCAGATCTCGAGCGTACAGAAGAAGTCGCTCAAGGCAGCCGTGACGAAGGTGCTCGAGGAGGTGGCGGTCCCTCTCGGCATCGGCATCGGCGTGGGCGTCGGCGGCACCCTGCGACGCTAGCGGCGCCTTCAGACGAGGGCGATGGCCTCTATCTCGATGAGCGCGTTCTTCGCCAGGCGGGCGACCTCGACGGTGGAGCGCGCCGGCGGCGTCTGCGGGAAGAAACTGGCGTAGACCTCGTTCATCTTCGCAAAGTCATCCATGTTCTTGATGAACACGGTGCACTTCACCACGTTGCCCAGATTCGTCCCCGCCGCCTCGAACACCGACTTCAGGTTCTCGAGGCACTGGCGTGTCTGAGCCACGATGCCCTCGGGCATGGCGCCCTTCGCATCGAGCGGCAACTGGCCGGAGGCAAAGACCATGCCTGCCGTCTTGATTGCGGGAGAGAAGGGCCCGACCGGTTTAGGAGCGCCCGGAATAGTGACAGCTTCTCGTTTCACAAGGTCCTCCTTGCTGGAATGTCTCCGGGGCCACTCTAGCATGAAGGCTCAGCCGCGGCAACAGCTTTGTCCGGGCGCAGTCCATCGGCTCCACAGCGGGCCTGAAACGAAGGACCGGGTCCCGGTGGTGCTTTCTACCGGGGCCCGGCGCAGGAGTTGAGGCGGTTGAGCAGTAGGGTCTGGTGCCGGTATCGGGTCCACCGGCGGGGATGCCGGCGGCGACACCAGAACCCTCCTGCCGGCAACGTAACAGCGCATTGTGTGTCTGTCAACACGGCGCTGAGAGCGCGCAGCGTGCAACCCATCCGATTTGCCGGCCATCCGGAGTGCGTGGCGCAGCCGTCCGTACCGCGTTCATCGGTGCTTGTTGTCGGGCTCCGGCACACCCGGAGTCAACTCCGTGCTCAAGCCGGAGTGCCAGAGGTAGCGCCGGCGCACGACGAAGATGAGCACGACGGCCGCCGATATGGCGATCACCGTGTCGATGTACGAGATGGCGGCGTCCAGCTCCCAGGCGCGCGGCAGGCTGCTCAGCCAGTGGAAGAGGACAACGAGCGGCATGCTGCCGCGGCCGCCGTTGAAGATGACGGTGGTGGTCACGCTGAGCGAGATCCCCGCCGCGAAGAAGCGAATGATGGAAGGGATGCTGTCTCCTCCCGGCGACCACGTCATGATGGCTCCGGGCAGGAGCCAGGGGATGTACCAGAGAACCCAGAGAGCGCCCAGGAAGACGGATGCGACCAGACCGTTCACCCGGCGCTGCAGCAGCGGCAGAGCGAAGCCACGCCAGCCGAACTCGCTGACGGGCACCTCGAGCGCGGCGAGCACCGTCGATGTCAGCAGCACATCCGCCGGCAGCGATGTGACCAGCGTCCAGGACTGGTCCGTATCCTCGGCGATGCCGAACGCCAGGAGCTTGAGCAGCGGCACGCCGATGCACACGGCAAGCCACCAGCGCCACGCGAAGCGCACCTCCGTCAGCCGGCGCAGAAACGCAAGCAGACCGCTGCTGCCTTGTGTCAGCGCGATGACCAGCGAGGCGGAGAGCGCCGGTCCCCAGAAGAAGAGGCAGGAGAGAGGGGACATCCTGTCGAGGGACACGTTGAAGGCGCCGGTCACGGTCGAGAGCAGCAGAAGCGACCCCGGGATGCCCCAGGAGAGGCCGAACGTGATGAGGAAGAAGGCGACGAGCCGGTGTTTCCGCACGCGGCGATAGTACCGGGCACGCGCGCGGCGCGCAACAGGTTGCCGCCGCCATCACGTCGTCAGGCTGGCGGCTTGTGCACTGTTATCAACAGGCTTGTCGACAGAACGGCCATATGGTCCTGTGTGGCGACAGCCGGAGTTGTCAACATGGATATCAACGGACACCCTCAGGCTCGCTGCGATGGCTGAGAGCGCTGCAGCAGGAGGAGACGCGTTGCTGCGCTGCTCCGGCGCGGTCTCATTCGAAGCAGCCGTCCTGTTGCGAGGCAAGCCAGGTCACGGCAGCAGGGGCGTTGACAATCCCCTTCCCTGCGCCGTCCCCAGGCAAGGGGACTGCTGTCGCCTCAATCGCGCGCCGTACCTCGTCATTCACGGCGCCGTTGCCGTTCCGGTCCGCGGCTATCCCGCAAAGGAGCGCAGCGAGGCCGGAAACGTGGGCTGCGGCGGAGGATGTGCCCGTAAGGTAGCCGTGGCCGCCCGGCACATCCGAGTATGTCCGGTAGCCGGGAGCGGCGACGTCAACCCAGGGCGCGAGGTTCGATGCGGGAGCCGGCTGTCCGCTCGCGGTCACGCCTGTCACCGCGATTACCTGCGTGTAGCACGCGGGGTAGACCGGCCGCACGCCGCAGGGTGGTGACGCGGGCTGCAAGGCCGAACCATCGCCGAGAAGCTGTGCGGCCGGCGATGAAGGCATGCCGGCAGCGGCCACGATGACTGCTCCCCTCTGCCAGGCGTACGCCACGGCCGCTTCGAGGTCGGGGGACGGTTCGACCTCCAGGCTGAGGTTGACGACGGCGGCTCCCCGGTCGGAAGCAAGACGGATGCCCCTGGCGACAGATGCGGTGTTGCAGAAGCCCCGGTCGTCCGCAACCTTGATGTTAAGGATGCGGCAGTTCGGCGCGATTGCGGCTATCGTGCCGGCAACGTGCGTGCCGTGACCGCAGAGGTCTTCCGTCCCGGAACTGCCGGCCAGTGCCACGCCTCCGTCTATGCGGTTCGTAAGGTGTGCGTTGTCGCCATCGACGCCCGTGTCGAGCACGGCGACCAGCGTCGACTTGGGAGACTGAAGCGTCTGCCACGCCTCGGTGACCTGCATCATAGTTGCGCCCCAGCACATGTCGACTATCTCGTGGTCCTCGGCTGAGATCGCCAGGGGCGCGCAGGAGACCGGACAGAGGGAGCGGGCCGGGTCCACGCCTTGAGCCGGCGGGTACGGCGCTTCCTCAGGCGAACTGTATGTGCCCGGTGACGCGTCGCCGAACTCGAGAGCAGCGAGCATGCAGGTGGACCACAGGAGGAAGACGAAGAACCGGCCGTTAAGGCAGTGCGACCACTTGCGGCGGACTGCGGAGTCCGCCAGGTGCAGGACACAGAGACACCGCGCCGCGAGAGCGGCCAACCGTCCCATTCGCCAGCCCCCGTCCGCCACTCCGGGCGCGCAACATGGCTTCACAGACTACGCTCGAAAGACGTCACCGCCGGGGAGCGAGGGCGGTCGCACCGAGATGTGGCAGGAATCATCATGCGGCTCCGGGTTCCGTGAGTCAAGTGTCGCGGAGGGTCCCGGCTGGGAGGTTGCGGCTAGAGTCCCTGGATGGCGGCAAGGGCGTCCACAAGGCCGGAGCCGGTGCCGGTGATGCCGAGCGGCGTCGCCGAGTCTTCCAGCGCCTCTCGGACCTCATCGTTGCTGAGGCCGTCGCCCGATTCGTCCTCCGCCAGGCTGACGAGCAGAGCGGCAACTCCGGAGACGTGCGCCGCGGCGGGAGAGGTGCCAGTCTCGTAGCCAAGCTCGCCGCCCGGGAGCTCAGCCAGTATCTTCTGTCCGGGAGCGGCTACGTCCACCCAGTCGCCGTGGTTGGAGAGAATCGCGAGTCCGTCGGCCTGATTGGTGCCGGCAACCGCGATGGCCTCGGTGTAGGCCGCCGGGTACGCTGCGGAGGTTGTGCCGCTGTTGCCGGCGGCGGCGATGATGAGCGCACCCTTCTGCCAAGCGTGACTTATCGCATTCTGGAGCTCGGTCGACGGGGCGACCTCGAGGCTCACGTTGATGACCTGGGCGCCGTTGTCCGCGGCCCAGCGGATGGCTTCAGCGACGGTCTCCGTGTTGCAGCGGCCGCGGCTGTCGGCGCTCTTGACGTTCAGGAACTGAGCGTTCGGGGCGATGGCCGCAATCGTGCCGGCCATGTGCGTGCCGTGACCGTTCTCATCGTCAGTGGTGCCGCTGGCGGTGAGGTCGATGCTCGTCACTACTCTGCCTGCCAGGGCCGGGTGAGACTCGTCGATGCCGGTGTCGACCACCGCCACCAGGACCGGCGCGAGAGAGCCGGCTGACCGGACCGCCGCGGGGGCGTTGACCCGGTCGACTCCCCATCGCTCGCCGGCTGCCTGAGCGATTGCTTCAGGAGCGGAGAAGGAAGTGGGCTGGACGTTTTCGACCTCAGCGATGACCTGCTCGGCCTCCTGGTTCGTCGCGACAGGAGCCAGCCTCTGCTCTTCCGATGCGACGACCCGCGCGCTGCCGGTGGGGAGGAGGCCCGTTCCAGCGGCGGCGCCAGCGAGGGCAGCTACCGCGAGGAGCGTCAACATCAGTTTTCTTATCACGACGTCACTTTACGTTCGGAGCAGCTGCCTACACATGACACGCAGGTACCGATTGACCACTGATAGTCGTCGCCCTACGGGGAGCCCAGTACCTTCGTGTCGTGTTGCGGCGCCGCTGCGTACGGATGAGGCAGTGGAAGGCAGTGCTCAGTGGGCAGGGCCGGGCGGCAGCGTGACCAGAGTCATGCGTGTGGCCGTTCCATGCGCGGATGCGGCGAAGGAGTCGGTAGGATAGTCCTGGGACTCACGGGTCGCGCCGGGTATATGCAGGTCATGGCAGGACGTGGCACGGCCGTCGGCCGGGACACGGTATCAAGGGCTTCGCGTCAGCTCAGTCGACGGGTGTGGTCCGGAGATGCAGGGCCGTCCGGCGGCCCTCCCTTTCGGCTGCCGCAAAGGTGTATCATCAGCGTGCGGGCCTCGGGAGGCGGACCACGCCGCCGGGCCGCTGCGGAGGCAGGATGCAGATCGACCAGGGAGTGTTCTTTGCCGCATTTGGCGGTGGCGCAGCCGCGGGCGTCGTCATCCTGGGCATCGAGCTCATCAGGCGCTACTGGGAACGCCCGCTCGTCAAGGTGACGGTCGGCGTCGGCCTTTCCGTCGCGGAAGACCGCGACGCGAAGGACGCCGAGCTGGTGCTTGAAGCCTCGAATGTCCACGGCCAGCCGGTGACCCTCGTCAGTTGTGGCCTCGTCCTGAGCACCGGTCACCGTGTACTGCTGCCGCGCTCTCAGGTTGCCGACCTTCCGATGGAGCTTGGCTTGCAGCGACCCGTTGTCAAGACGGTTTCGGTGGACCAACTGCTGAGCAGACTCAAGGTATGGGGCTGTGCGCCCGAGGACGTGCAGTACGCTTACTTCACGTCGTCAACGGGGCGCGTCTTTCGTACCAGGCTCGGCAAGGACATCATCGCAGCGCTGTCGCGCGGTTGGGATAGTGGAGAGGCGGTCGATGCCAGCTCGACGGCAGGAGAGAGGCTTCGCGCTGGAGCTCCTCCTGCGCTTGGGCGGGAGGCTCGCGCGGACCGGCCCGCGCTCCCGCTGCCTGCCATCAGACGGCTGATGCGGCGCTGAGCGCCGCCGGCTCCGGCTGATGCGGCGCTGCGTCTCTCGGGCTACCCCTCCGGGTCTTGCCTCCGTGCGCGGACGGGTGTACGGTATGCGCATGGAGGACTGCCGTGTACCCTGTACCCTGCACGCTGCACTATCTGGTGCAAGGCGGGGAGGGAGCCGGCTTCGAAGCCTCCATCGGCATTGACGTCGCCGTCCGTGGCCGCAGCAGTGGCGGCGTGAGTCTCGTTGGAAGCTGCGACGGCGCGCTTCTTGAACGGGCTGCTCGTTCAAGGACGCTGTCATACGGACTTCTCGGGATGCCCATCGGCGGCGCGGCTGCCTTCATCAAGACTCCTCCACGCGCAACTCCGTCTCAGGCCCGGCAGTTGCTCGCGGCATTCGGCCAGGCGGCCGGCCCCCTGCTCACAAGCGGGAAGTTCAATCCCACGGCTGAACTCGGCATCGACGATGGCGACATCCGCTGGCTCCTGTCCACGCTGGGGACGCGTGTGCCTCGACGAGCGTTGCGGGACCAATCGGGGGTGTTCGCAGGGCTCACCGTCGCACTTTCGGCCGTCGCGGCGCTCCGTGCCGCCGGTGTGCGCCCCGCTCGAGCTACCGCTGCCGTCGAAGGTTTCGGCAAGGTGGGAGGCTCCGCAGCCCTCGAGTTGTACGAGCGGGGCGTCAAAGTGGTCGCCATCTCGACCAACGAAGGTGCGCTATTCGACGCGGATGGCCTTGATGTCCCTGCTCTCCTGCCGCTTGCTCAGCGTCTCGGCGTCTCCTTCGTGCGGAAATACACCGAGGCTGACCGCATCGCTGCGGCCGAGGCAAGGTCGCTCTCGGTCGACCTCTTCTGTCCGTGTGCGCTGCCCGGAGGCATCGACCTTGCGACGGCGGCGCGCCTTCGTTGCCGCGTGCTCGTTCCCGGCGCCCGTGTCCCGCTCAAGCCCGGCGGCGAGGGTATGCTGACCGGGCGTGGAGTACTGTACGTACCCGACTTCGTGGCGACCTGCGGCGGGATCCTCGGCCCGGCTCTCACCCTCGGTGGCTTCTCGATGCCGTCCGCAAGCGTTCTCATCGAGCGGCACTACCCGCCGCTCCTTGAGTGGATGCTCGGCGTTGGGGAGCGCCACGGAGGCTCCTTCGCGGACTTCGCCGCGGAGTACGCCATGAGCCGCTTCGAGAGAGTTCGGGCTGAAGCTGAGCGGCAGGGGCCTCATCCAACGGTGGGCGACGTGGCGCTCAGCGCCTGCAGCAGGGGCGTAGTGCCGCCGGTGCTGCTGCAGCGGAGCACGCGGAAGAGGGTTGTCTCAGCACTGGTTTCCAGCGGAGGCGAAGGAGCTGTTGCTGGGCAGTAGTCCGGCCTGCGCCGGTGCGGAACCGGCGCAGTGCCCGCGGGGTCGTGGCGTGGATTTCCTCGTTCTTATGTTCGTCAGCCTTCTCCTGGCGGTGCTCATCGTCCTGTCGCGAAGGTGACGCCCGCACGCCTCGGAAGGAACGGCGGGACAACGGGTATCGTACGTTGCCCGCGCCTGTCGCACTCCCGGGTTCAGGCGTTCACTGTCTCTACGTCTGTCTGAACAGGACGACGAGTGCTCCGATGAGCGCAAGGCCAACGCCGATGACGGCGATGAGGCCGACCGTCCCGAGTCCCGTATCCTGCTGGGACGGCACTGATGCCTGCACCGTCCGCGGAGCGAGCACCGAGAACTGGCCCTGCATGCCATCGACGGAGACCTGGTATGTCCCCGGCACCGCTCTCGAAACGGCGAAGACCACCGTCTGGCAGGAGCCCCCGGAGACCGCGATGCTCTGTGACTGCTCGGCGACGCCGTTCACGGACAGCGTCGCGGTGTGGGAGCCCCTCTCCTCGCCGTTGTTGCAGATGTTCGCGGACACGGTGATCTGTTGCCCTGGCAGCACCTGCACCGGGTCGATGAGCAGGTAGCTCGTGTTCATCTCCGCGGGCGAGACGGCCCGCTCCTGCCGTGCCCTGCCGGTGAGTCCGACTTCAACCACCGGTTCGTCGGGGTCGGTGCTGTAGACGAGCATCCTGGCGACGCGGCGTCCGTCAGCCTTCGGACAGAACCGTACGGGAATTCGGATCGATTGACCGGGTTGCAGCACGGTGCCGGTCACGTTGCTGCCCAGGCTGAAGTCGCCGGCATTCGAGCCCTCGAACTCTATGGAGTCGAGGAGCAGTGGCGCGTCACCCTCATTTCTGACGGTAACGGCAACGGTCGAGCAGTTGCCTTCGGCGGTTGCAGGCGCAAGGACTCCGCCGGCCCCGCCCTGCATCACGATGTCGGGGCGGGCCTCGAAGGCGCCGCTATCGCACACCGCTTCACCATCGGCATCGCCGTCTATAGGCCGGGATTCGCCCCGCTGGTCAGATTCCACAGGCGCGCCCTCGATGAAGCCGGGCTCCGTGAGGTCACCGGACTCGAGCCCGGAATCGCCGAGAACGATGACGATGTCGTCGAAATCGATGATGTAGTCGCTGATGGCCAGTCCGTCACAGGCGGCGTCCAGGGCCGGGCTGTCGGGCCGGAGCGCATGCGTCATGGTCGGGCCGCCGTTGTTGGCAAGCGGGTCAAGACGGGCGTCGACGCCCACGATGTCGTCGCAGTCCTCATCCGGAAGCACGACCGCCGGTTCCCCTTCCTGGAGCGTCCCCCATCCATGCGCGTCGCCGATGATGTTGCCGTACAGGGACACGATGGGACCCCAGATGTCGTCGCCTGCGACGGGCATGGGAGGCGAAGGCTCGTCGCCGCCGCGCGCATCCGCCAGTGCGGTGTTGCCGGCGACGATGGAGTTCTTGAGTAGCAGAATGCCGTAGGGCAGTTGGCCGGGTTCCTCTCCGTAGATGGCAAACGGATCGGTGGACAGGCCTCCACCCCAGCCTGCCGAGTTGCCGGTCACGGTGCAGAAGCTGAGGCCGACTGGAGACTCGCTCCCCGCCCAGAGCCCTCCGCCCGTGCTGTACTGCGCCGCGCCGGCCGAGTTGCCGCTCAGCGTGCAGTTGACCAGGTGCAGCGACAGCACATCGGGTTGTCCCGGCTCCGGTTCGGGGAAGGTGAGAGACGGGAACACGTCGGGGATGCCGATGCTGTAGAGGATGTCGGCGAAGGCGATGCCGCCACCCGCCGCCATCTCCCGGCCTTCGGAACCGGCCGAATTGCCGGCGATGAGGCAATCTCGGACCACGTTGCCACCACCCAGTAGGGAAGGCCCGAGGAGCATACCGCCGCCGATGCCGTTGTCGTTGGGGCCGGCTGAGTTGCCAGAAACGGTGCACTGCTGCACGTTGAACAGGAGGTTGTACGCCGCCACCACGCCGCCACCGACTCCCCCTGAGTCGCCGTCGCCGGCGACATTGTCAACGATATCGCATCCCTCCAAGTTGCAGAGTGAAAGCAGCGCGACGATGCCGCCGCCGAATCCCGG
>CAZVCS010000007.1:14646-21041 GCA_964625765.1 uncultured Dehalococcoidales bacterium
GCAGCCTCGCCGCGGGCGAGGAGGTCGTCGTCAGCGACCACCTGACCCTGGCGCACGAGGCGAAGATCTCGGTGCGCCGCCGCCTGCCGCCGGACGACCGCTGGGACTTCGCGGCCGGCGACCTGCCCGACGCCGGCGCGGGACGCTGATGATCTCCGCCGCGGTCCGGCGGCCCGTCGCCGTCCTCCGCAACGTTCTCACTGATGACGCATGCGTCGAAGTCCCAGAGCGATACGAGGGAGACCAAGCCGCCGCCGATGCCGATTCCGCTATCTTCCGACTGCGCGACGTTCTGTTCGAACACGCAGTCTTCGGCGTGGACGTACGCGACGGCCGTCAGCAGGCCGCCGCCTCCACCGGACAACCCGACATCATAGGAGAGGCCGCCGGCGGTGTTCTGTCGCACAGTGCACCTTTCAAGAGAGAGCAGGGACGCCGCTGCGGCGATGCCGCCGCCGCCCCCGATGGCCGAGCCGGTCTCGATGATGCAGTCTCTGATGGCGGCGCTGCTGCCGAGCACGAGGACATTGCCCCCGACGGCAGCGAAGAGCTCATCCCACTCTTCCGGTTCGTGGAGCGCGGCGCCGTTGCTCAGCGTCAGGCCCTCGATGACGACGGCGGGCTCGAACTCGATGGGCTGCGATGGCTCCACCTGCAAGAGCCCGGCAATCGACTCCAGGCCTGAGATGTCGCCTATGGAGTCGAGTAGATCGATAATCGCATCGACGGGGATGATGTCGCCGACTCCGATGATGAGAACCTGCGTCTCTTCTCCGCCATCGATGCGGATGGTGCCGGCTCCCGGCCCCTCAATGGTGAGTGGGTGGTCGATGTAGAGTGCGCCTGCACCCGGGTCCAGGTGAATGGTGCCGCTCAGCCCGGGAGAGAAGGAGATGGTGTCCCCCTCGCTCGAATAGTGGATGGCATAGCGGAGCGTGCCCGGGCTTCCGTCGTCGGCAAGCGACGTTACCACCCAGGAGTCCGCGAGGACCGCCCCGGGGTTCACGAGCGAGATGGGCGTGCTGACGACTAGAAGGAGCAGAATGGCGGCGAATGCGCTGACGCGGCTGCCACACGTTGCTCTGGACATCTTCATCTTCCCTTCCGGCGACACGACCCGGTCGGAAGTACCGGGACTCATGTCGTGCTGTGCAGGTTCAGTGTAGCAGCCGATGCACGCAGCCGACAATAGGATGGGAGGCAATCCTGCAGCGGGGCCAGGGGATGTGGCGGCGCCGGTCGCGCGCCCGCGGGCCTCTCACGCGTTCGCGCGGCCCCAGAGGCTGCGGATATTGTGTACGTGGACGTGCTCTCCGGCGGCGATGGGCTTCGTAGCCTCGCCGATGACCGCGCCGTACTTGTAGATGCGCTCCCCGGGAGCGATATCGCGCAGCGCGACTTTGTGCAGAAAGCGTATGTCCTGCCGCGCGGTCAGCGCTGCCTGCTTTCCCCCGAAGGCGACGGGCAGCAGCTCTCCCGCCCGGATGTCTCGCGTAGCGGTCGCCACGTTGTCCTTGTCTCGTATCACGATGAGTGCCGGTTTCTCTGTCATCTCGTTTCTCCGCGGTTACGCTGCTAGAGCGTGAGGGTCGTCCTCCATATCTGGCACTGGTTCTCGCCGAGGTCCTCCGCCTTCGTAGTGCGGCCGTTCGCCACGTCAAGCACCATCTCGAAGAGGCGCTTGCCCGTCTGCTGGATGCTCGCCTCGCCGTCGAGTATGGCTCCGGCGTTCAGGTCGGCAGTGTCCTCCATGCGTTTGAAGGCCGGCGTGTTGGACATCACCTTGATGACCGGGACGATGGACATGCCGAACGGCGTGCCGAGGCCGGTAGTGAAGACAACCACCTGGGCGCCTCCGGCCACGATGCCGGTGACCGAAGGGGCGTCGTAGCTCGGGGAATCCATGAGCATCGGTCCCTTCTTCGTGGGTATGTCGGCGTACTCGATGACGTCGACGATGGGGCGCGAGCCTATCTTGCGGATGCAGCCGAGCGACTTCTCCTCGAGGGTGCTCAGGCCGGCTTCCATGTTGCCCTGGTTCGGCTCGCCGGTGCTGAGATCGGCGCCGTACATCTTCACGTGGCCCTCGAAGCGGTGTACGGTGTCGATGATGCGGCGCGCCAGCTCGGGAGAAGCGGCGTTGGCGGCCATCTCCTCCTCGGCGCCGACGCACTCGGTGGTCTCGCCGATGATAGCGCTGCCGCCTGCATCGACCAGGAGGTCGACCGCGGCGCCGAGCGCCTGGTTCGCCGTCAGTCCGGAGGCGGGGTCGGATGCCCCGCAGTTCAGCCCCAGGATGAGGTCGCTCACCTTCACCGGCTCGCGGCGGAGCTTCGAGACTTCCGCCGCCAGCTCGCGGACCATGGCGACGCCCTTCTCGACGGTGGCGGCATAGCCGCCCGCGTTGTGCATCGCCATCGCTTTCACGGGCTTGCCGAAGCGCTCGATGGCCGCGCGCGCCTGCTCCGGTTTGAATGCCTCGCAGCCGAGCCCGACGCAGAGAACTGCCGCCACGTTGGGGTTGCCCGCCAGGTTGGTCAGCGTCTTGGCGAAGACAACCTGGTCCTCTTTGAGCATGCCGCAGCCGCTGTCCATGGGCAACATGACGGCCTCAGGCGCCTTTCGGACGATGGCGGACACGACACCGTTCGCGCAGGCGACGGTCGGGAGCACGAGGACGTGGTTCCTGAATCCGACCCGCCCGTCGGGCCGTCGATAACCGCTCAATTGCATCGTTGTCTCCTTCCAAAAGGAGGAGCCGCGGAAGGCACGCCGCGGCTCCCGGCGAAACGTGGCCGCTGTGGCGGTTCCGCACACGAACCGGCACGGTGGCGAGCGCAGTCTAGCACGGCGGCCGGCCGGCTGTGCAGCCCCCTGCCTGCGGCGCGCTGCCGCGCCGCCTACACCTCATCCTCGAAGACAGCGCCGGTGCTGGCCGACGTGACCAGCCGGCTGTACCGCGCCAGATAGCCGGTCTTCACCTTAGGCGCAAACGGAGGAAGCGAGGCGAGCCGCTCTTTGAGCTCCTTCTCGTCCAGCTTCACGTCAAGTCGGCGCCTCGGGATATCGATCTGGATGATGTCCCCGTCTCGAAGCGCGGCGATCGGGCCTCGCGCCGCGGCCTCCGGCGAGACGTGCCCGATGGCGGCGCCTCGTGAGCCACCCGAGAAGCGGCCGTCCGTGATGAGCGCCACCGACTTGTCCGCGTCCATGCCGGAGAGGAGGGACGTGGGCGTCAGCATCTCGCGCATGCCCGGTCCGCCTCTGGGGCCCTCATAGCGGACGACGATCACGTCACCCGGCTGGAAGACGCGCGCCGCGATGGCTCTTGTCGCCTCCTCTTCGCTGTTGAAGCAGCGTGCCGGACCTTCGTGCACCAGCATCTCGTCGGCCACCCCGGCGGCCTTGACCACCGCGCCGTCCGGCGCCAGATTGCCGAAGAGTACCGCGATACCGCCTGTCTTGTGGACAGGCTTATCGATGGGATGGATGACTCGACGGTCGCGCACCTCCGCATCGCGCCACACGTCGCCGATGGTCTTGCCAAGCATGGTCATCGCACCGGGCTTGAGTTTCCGCGAGATCTCCTTCATCAGCGCCGGTATGCCGCCGGCGAGGTCGAGGTCGGCCATGCCGTACCTGCCGTAGGGGCGCATGTCACAAAGGTGCGGAACGGACTCGCTGATCTCGTTGATGCGCTTCAGAGGGAAGTCGACGCCGGCCGCGTGGGCGACCGCCGGTACATGCAGAACGGTGTTGGTGCTGCCGCCCAGCGCCATGTCGACTGCGAACGCATTGTGGAATGCGTCGGGCGTCAGGATATCCCGCGGCTTGAGCCCTCTTGCCAGCACCTCCATCACCTGCCGTCCGGCGAGGAAGGCAAGTTGCAGCCGGCGGCCCTCCGGGGCCGGGATGGTGCCGTTTCCGGGCAGTCCCAGGCCGAGCACCTCGGTGAGACAGTTCATCGTGTTGGCGGTGGCAATCGGCGAGCACGAGCCGCAACCGGGGCAGGCGCGCTGCTCTATCTCGTCCAACTGCTTCTCGGTCATCTTATGCGCCAGCACTTTCCCCGCTCCCTCGAAACAGTGGATGAGGTCGATGTCCATCGGCCCGTCCTGACCGATGACGCGGCCGGGGAGCATGGGTCCTCCGGAGACGAAGACGCACGGCAGGTTCAGCCTTGCCGCGGCGATGAGCATCCCCGGGATGATCTTGTCGCAGTTCGGGATGAACACGAGCGCGTCGAAGCCGTGCCCTTCGGCCATAATCTCCACCGAGTCGGCGATGAGCTCGCGGCTGGGCAGGCTGAACTTCATGCCGGTGTGGTTCATGGCCAGGCCGTCGCAGACGCCGATGGCATTGAACTCGAACGGCACGCCGCCTCCTGCCCTGATGCCTTCTCGCACCGCGTTCGCTATTCCCTGGAGGTGCATGTGGCCCGGGATGACGGTGCTGAAGCTGTTGACCACGCCGATGAAGGGCCTGTCCAGGTCTTCCTTCGGGTGGCCCAGGGCGTAGAGCAACGAGCGGTGAGGAGCCCTCTCAACGCCCTTCTTGATGGAGTCGCTCTTCATGGTTCTCCCTCCTTCGTGCTGACGGGTACGACTGTGTCCTCTCCTGAAGCGAGCATTATCAATCAGCCCGGGAGGGGCGTCAACGCCGCCCGCCCGGCCCGAACAAGGCGGGGTGTCAGGCGCCGCCCGCGGCCGCAAGAAGGATGACGCAGATGAAGAGCAGCCAGGCGATGACGGGCACGAGCAGGTAGAACGAGTCGGGCGACGCGGGTCGCACGAGCAGGATGGCGACGGCCGTCAGCAACATGGTGAGGATGTTGGCTGCAAGCGCGACGGGAAGGCTTCCCGGAAGCAGCGAGTAGAGCGGCCAGCAGACGCACACGAGGATGAGGAGGGTGACGAAGCCGCGCGCCTGCCCGGCGCCTATGATTGTGTACGAGTTGAGCAGCCAGCGCGAGGCGCCCAGGAAGGCCAGCAGCACAACCCAGACCAGGGCGATGACCCAGCCGGGAAGCCAGAGCCAGAGCGCCTCCGGGGCCGCAGTCCTGCGGTCGCCGCCGAAGCCAAGCACGAGCCCGAAGATGACGAGCCCCAGAGTCATCGCCAGCAGGACGTTGCGCACCAGCGACAACCTGTCGTCCCTGTTCATCACATCGACGAAGTCTTCAATCGCTGACATAACTATCGTCCTGCCGTCACCTGGATGTTCGGCAAGTCATTGCCAATCCGGGCAGTCCAACTCCGCGGCGCCTGCGGGCGCCGCGGACAGTGTATCAGTGGTCAACGAGCGCAGGCGCCGCTCGCGTAGCGCACCTGCAACGCGTCGTCCCGGTCGAGGCCGACCATCTTCTCCATCTCCACGGGATTCGGGCCGGGCAGCACACGGGGCTTGACTGAACCTGCATCCATGTCGGCCTTCAGGTTCCGGGCAGCCAGTCGCATGCCGTGAGCCGCCGCCGAGTACATGGTCGGCACGTGGAAGATGATCTTGAACCCCATGCTCGCGAGCGTGTCCCGGGGGAGGAGCGGCATCCTCGTTCCGGCTGCCTGGATGGTCGAGATGGGGACGCCGGCCTCTCTGCCGACCTTCGCCATCGCTTCCTCCGAGGTGAGGCCGATGGCGAGTATCATGTCCACGCCGGCCGAGACGTACTTCCTTGCCCGGAGAACGACCTCGTCCACACCCTCATAATCGTCCGTGCGGGCCATGATGAAGAAGTTGGGGTCCGTCCGAGCCTCGACGGCGGCGCGAATCTTCTGGACCATGTCGTCGCTCGGTATGAGCCGTCCGCCGCCAAGAGCCGAGCAGCGCAGCGGGCGCTTCAGGTCCTCGATGTACATGCCTGCCGCCCCGAGTTGCTCCACCAGTTGCACCGTGCGGCGTACGTTCAGGGGGTCGCCGAAACCGTCGTCACAGTCGACGATGACCGGCACGGAGGTGGCGCGGATGGCTCGCCGCGCGGCATCGAGCATCTCCGTCTGCGTGATGTTTCCTGAGTCGGGTTTGCCGATGAGCGACCATGAGGTCATCGAACCGAAGAGTGTCAGCAGCTCGAATCCCTCCTGTTCAGCGACGATGGCGCTGAAGGCATCCCAGATGCCGAGACTGACAATGGGGCCGGGCCTCGATAGCATCTCTCTGAGTTGTTTGGCCTGTTCGTTCAACTTCGCTCCTTCTGCTGACTGCGCACGCGGGCAGGCAATTGTAGCCGTGTCTCAACGTGCGCTGTCAACGTCCTGTGCGCGACTGCGTCACTCTCCCATCTGCGTCAGTGGCTTCCAGAGGTGGCCTCCGGAAGGGTGGTGCCGGTGCGGCCGCCTGGAGATGGCCTCCTCCCGGATGTCGATGCCGAGTCCGGGCTTCGCCGGCAACTCGACGTA
>CAZVCS010000007.1:21051-26259 GCA_964625765.1 uncultured Dehalococcoidales bacterium
GGGAAGTCCTCGGTCAGCACCTCGTCGTAGAGCGGCTTGTCGGGGTAGAACAGCTCCTGTATGAGGAAGTTGGGTATCACCGCGTCGAGGTGCAGGTTGGCGGCCGTCAGTCCGGGGCCGACGCAGGAATGAGGCGCCACGCCGATGTGGTACACGTCGGCCATTGCCGCTATCTTCATCGTCTCCAGGATGCCGCCGGCACATATTATGTCTGGCATTATCATCGATACCATCTGTCGCTCGAGCATCTCGCGGAAGCCCCATCGGGTGCACGCCTTCTCACCCGTGGTGATGGGCACTCTCACCTCGCGCTGCACCTTGGCCAGTGCCTCGAGGTTGTCCGGCGGAATGGGTTCCTCGTACCAGAACGGCCGGTATGGCTCGAGCGCCCGCGCCATCCAGATGGCGTCGGCGGTGCCCAGACGCGCGTGTACTTCAATCAGCAGCTCGATGCCGTCCCCGACGGCTTCGCGCACGCGCCGGACGCACTCGACGGCCTGGAGCATCTGCTCGCGCTCATTGAATACGTCGAGCGGCGGGACCCAGAACGGGTCCCACTTGAGCGCCTTGAAGCCCTGCGCCACGGCTGCCTTCGCGCGCTCGACAAACTCATCGATGGTCTTCGCATTGAAGTACCACGAGTTGTTGTAGACCTTGATGCGGTCCCTCGTTGCTCCGCCCAGCAACTGGTAGATGGGCGCGTTCAGGCTCTTCCCCAGGATGTCCCACAGCGCTATCTCGATGCCCGAGAGCGCCGCCAGGGGCACATGCGACTGGTGGAACCAGCTATCGCGGTACACGTTTGCCCAGTGCTTCTGTATCTGCCGCGGGTCCTTGCCGACGAAGTACTCGCGCTCGAGATTGTGGACGGCGATCTCCACCGCCTTGTTCAACCCCTGCAGACTCGCCTCCCCCAGGCCGCTGATGCCGGCGTCCGTGTCGACCTTGACGAAGAGCCAGTTGCGCCACCACGCCTCGTAGATGAACGTGCGAATCCCGGTTATCTTCATGTCGCGCTCCTTTCCTGCCGCTTCCCCCGGCCGCTGCCGTGTGCAATAGTAGGCCGCCGGAATCGATTCGTGAAGTCGAGGACCTCGGTGGCCCGCAGCAGTGGAGGGGCCGGATTGAGTTGCGCCCCGATGAGGCGTGTCTGGCACGGTTCGGCGTCCGGCGCGGCTTCCACACGGGTGGATTCGGAAACCTGCCAACAGGGCGCACCGGCGCGTGACCTGGCGCTGTTTCTGTACAATCTGCCTGTTGTGGAGGAGTCTGATATGAACGAACGCGATGGGGCAGCGGCGTATCTCGAGACACAGCAGGAGATGCTCGTCACTCTGGCCAAAGACATCTGGGAGCACCCGCAGGTCGGCTTCGAGGAGATGTACGCCGCGGACCGGCATGCGGCGGCTCTCGAGGCTGAAGGGTTCAGCCTCAGCCGTGCGACAGCCGGCTTGAGAACGGCGTTCGTGGGTGAGTGGGGAAGCGGAGCACCGGTCATCGCTATCCTGGGCGAATACGATGCGCTGCCCGGCCTGTCTCAGGAAGTCGCGGCGACAAGGCAACCGGTGGTCCCGGGTGCCCCCGGCCACGCATGCGGACATAACCTGTTGGGTACCGCGGCGCTCGGCGCGGCGCTGGCGGCGAAGCATGCCATGGAAGCCGGACGCATCCCCGGCACCGTGCGCTACTTCGGCTGCCCCGCCGAGGAGACCCTCATGGGCAAGGTCTTCATGGCGCGCGAGGGCGCCTTCGACGGCCTGGACGCCGTCCTGACGTGGCATCCCATGTACGCGAACACGTTATGGGCGGCGTCGTCGGCTGCGCTCAACTCCTTCAAGCTGAGCTTTCACGGCCGTTCGGCCCATGCCGCCGGCGCCCCGGAGTCCGGCCGCAGCGCCCTTGACGCGGTCCTGCTGACCGACGTGGGAGTCAACTACCTGCGCGAGCACATCATCCCGGATGCCCGCATCCACTGTGTGGTCACGCACGGGGGAGAAGCGCCGAACATCGTGCCTTCGTACGCGCAGAGCTGGTATTATGTCCGTGCACCGAAGCGCACGCAGGTGGAGTCCATATACGAACGAGTGTTGAACGTTGCTCGCGGTGCGGCCCTGATGACTGAGACCACTCTGGAGACGGAGCTGGTCACGGCCTGCTACGATTTCGTGCCCAACGATGCCATCCAGCAGGTGCTGCTGCGGAACATGAAGCACGTCGGAGCTCCGGTGTTCACACAGGCAGATGTCTCCTTTGCCCGGGAGCTGCAGGCCACGCTGCCTGCCGGTGCGGTGGAGGACGCGCTTCAGTCCCTCGGCAAGACGAGGGACGAGTTGGGCGACCCGCTCTGCAGCGTCGTGCTGGACGAAGTCGGCACGCTCCGGAAGGGAACGGTGCAGCCGGTCTCAACCGACGTCGGCGATGTCTCGTACATCGCGCCGACCGCGCAGTTCACGGCCTGCTGCACGCCCCTGGGAGTGCCGCTTCACTCCTGGCAGGCCGTAGCTTCGTGCGGCTCACGCATCGGCTTCACGTCGATGCTCTTTGCGGCCAGAGTGCTGGCCCTCACGGCGCTGGACCTTCTCGGCGACCCCGCGGTTCTGAGAGAGGCACGCAGCGAGCACGACCGGGCCACCGGCGGCGGTCCGTACCGCTCTCCCATACCGGCCGAGCTGAAGGCGCCGGGACAGGGTTAGACCCGGCCGATGAAGGATACCGCCGGCCTGAGCAGAACCGAATCAGGAAAGGAGACCTTGCCAGTGGACGAGTTCATCGAGAAGTGCCCCAAACCGCTTCGTGTGCTCCTGGGGGAATTCGACGCGCGCGTGCGCGCTCAGTGGCCGGACGTGGCGGTGACCTACGCACCGACCACGGACCTGGAGGGATGGATTGATTATGCCGCGCCTTCCGGCGGTGTCTTCGCGGGTGTGCGCTTCCGTCGCCAGATGCCCTCTCTCACCGTGGTCCTTGCCGCGAAGCCTCAGAATGATTCGATGGATTGGGTCCATGCGAATGCCGGCAAGGTCAAGCGGCTCCCGTTCGCACTGGGCTTGCCGAGGCCGTTTCGCAAGGACGTCAGCGAGGACGAGTGGAAGTACGTACTGGACCTGGTCAGGCAGGCGTACGAAGACGCCCGCGCTGCGTGAGGTCGAGTCCGCGCGCGCCCGTCCTACCTGTCGAAGGTTCGGTACTCCGGGCCGAGGTCTACCGTGGTGGTGAAGCCGCCGTCGACCGCCAGCGTCTGACCGGTGATGTAATCCGACTCGCTTGCGCTCAGGAAGAGGACGGCTGCCGTCTGGTCCGACGGCTTGCCCCAGCCGAGCGGGATACACTCACCGATGTGCTTGCCGACAGGCGTTGCTCTCAGCTTTGCGTTGATGGGCGTCGCCGTGTAGCCGGGGGCAACGCTGTTGACGCGGATTCCGTGTGGCGCCAGTTCGAGCGCCCACTGTCGCGTGAGTCCGTTGATGCCGGCCTTCGACGCAGCGTAGGCCGTGGCGATACAGCCGACAATGCCTGCAACAGATGAGATGTTCACTATCTTGCCGTAGCCGCGCTGCATCATGTGCGGGACGACTGCCCTGGCGCAGAGAAACGGCCCCTTGAGGTCCGTGTCTATCTCCCTGTCCCAGTCTTCCTCGGTGGTTCCGACGAGACTGCGGCGCCGGATGACGCCGGCGTTGTTCACCAGCACGTCGATGCGCTCGTATGCCTTGAGGGCTTCCTCCACCATCCGCTGTATCTGGTCCGGCTTCGTGACGTCACAGGTCACGGCGATGGCCGAGCCGCCTTTGCCTGTGATGGCCGCCGCAGTTCGCACGGCCGCCGCCGTATCGACGTCGGCGCAGACCACCTTCCCGCCTTCGGCGGCGAAGGCGTGGCAGTAGTCTTCTCCCAGTCCGGAGCCTCCGCCGGTGACGATGATGACCCTGTCCGCGAATCTGCCTCTGTCCACTATTGCCCCCCTTGATCCGGATGCCCTGTCTCGGTGAGGCAGTGTAGGACGGCCGTATCGCTGCGTCAACGGGCGAGGGGCCGCGCAGGTGAGATGGTGGAGGAGGGCATTCTGAGTGGTGTGGCAGCCTGAATCTAACGATTCTAATGCAGATTATATGGAATTCCATGTCAGATTATCTGCTCCAGACGTTGCGAATGTCCGGGTCGGTGGCTAGAATGATGGTGCGCGACGGGGAGCCCGTTGCAGTTCGTGCCGTTGTCAGCGGGCCGGGTGTCTGTTCCGGCCGGGCAAGCGCTGCGGGCTTACCGCTCCGCCGGGTCGGCGTGCTGATGCACGCCAGGGAGGCGCGAACGTGGGTGCGTGGAGGGTCGCCGGGTCGCCGGGCTTTGTCCTGGGCTCTTGAGGGCTGCGACTGCCCAGGGAACCGTTTCCTCCTGCGTGACACCTGTTCGACCCGAACGGCCTGCTGGTCCCGCAGACGATGGCATCGCGGGAAACTCACCCGAGCCAACTGAAGCGAGCATCTGTCGCGTAGCGCACGACACCGTACTGACGCAACGTGGCGCCATTCCGAACGGTGCGGCTGCGGTTCGACCGTCGCCGGCATCGTCCACTCGATGTCTCGCGCTGCGTTGAGGAGGGAATACTCTGTGAAGGAAGCACAGGCTGGCGCCTCCCGCGATGCCGGAGGCGCTCTGAGAGGCGACGAGCGAGGCGTCGGCGTGATGAGTGACCGGCGCGCTTGCGGCCGGGAAGGAGGAACAGATGGGAGTCTATGGGCTGTGGATGCATACGTGGGGTGACCCACTTGCAGCGATTGCGAAGGCGAAGCCCGCTCGAGAGCGCAAGCTGACACCCCGGGAGGTTGTGTCGCGGCAGATCGAGTCGGTCGAGCGCGGGGGAGTGATTGTGTACGAACTTGGACAGATCTACGTCAAGCCGTTCATCACCGTCCTGAGGAATGCTTCGTACCCCGCGGAAGGGAAGGAGTACATCGTCTTTCAGGAGGGGCGAGCCGATGACGGGACGCCCAGCGGCAAACGGGGCAAGTTCTGGGACACGAACAAGCCGATGGACATTGCCAAGTGGCTGTTGGAGCGTGAAGGCAGACTGTACACGGCCCCAATTCGGACCGACACTGCGGCGTAGCCTCGCGGTGGGCGTGTGGACAGGCGGGCCGCCCGGCCCCGCCCCCCGGGGGGGAAGGCCCCCGCCCCCCCGGGCGGCCCCCCGGGGGGGGGCGCCCCGCGCGC
>CAZVCS010000007.1:26269-34454 GCA_964625765.1 uncultured Dehalococcoidales bacterium
TTTGCGTCATGCACCTGCCAGCCTGTGCAGCGCCTCGTGGACTTCGACCAGGGCGAGCGTGTCGCGGGCGCAGTAGGCGGCGAGGTCGCGGCGCGCAAGCGGGGCTCGCTCCTCGCTGTAGTAGCCGCCCCGGGCAAGATATGCGAACGTGGCGGCTTCGGTGGCGCTCTCTTCAATCTCCAGATCGATGTAGGAGAAGTCCGGCACAAGTGCAGGCAGGACAGCCTGGAGCGACAGCTTTCCCCGGAATCCGGGGTGGTAGACGTCGCGTCGGATAATGCTCTCGAGCTCGACCACTCGGGGCAGCAGCGCCCTGAGATGACTCGCGAGCCCGGGGATGCGATTCGCGAGCCAGCGGATGACGCGCGCCTCGCGCGGTGAGTAGACGATGATGCTGCCATCCTGACCGGCGTCCTGCAGCAGCCGCTCAGCCATGTCCTCCGAAGCGTCTCTGTTGTGGGGAGACAGGAAGACCTTGTGGCTTCGCACCCGGCCGGGTTGGTCGCACGTCCGGACCGAGTAGACGAATGGGAACGGCTCGAGTGGGGCGAGGTCGGGAAAGAGAGGGATGGCCGTTGCCACCGTCTGGAAGTCGAGGTAACGGGCCGGCCAGGAGACCGCAGCAAGGTTGCCGCGCAGGTCGCCGGTCAGGGTGATCTCGCCCTTCAGGATGCTCTGCCAGGCCAGCGTCTGTCGCGGCGTCAGCACCGACGCGTCCGTGATGTCCTGAACCTTCGTGACACCGGTCTCGATAAGTCTCCGGAGCCTTGCCGGCGTGAGATGCGGCAGGTCGAAGACGGGATGCTCGATGCCTTTGCCAGCGCAGGAGCGGAAGAGCGGGCAGGCCCCACAGTGCGTCGTGAACGCCGGTGGCGGTGGCTCTGTTCCCCTCGTCATCTCGTCCACCCGGTCGACGAGCCCTCTGAACTCGGAGGCCCGGGCAGCAGCCTCTCTGCTGACGTCGACCGTCGTGAACAGCGCCTCGTCCGGCATGCCGGGACGGTAGTCTCGAGACAGCAGGATGAGTGAGGCCCCTCCAAGGTTGACGCCGGCCTGGTTGAGCACCATCCACGAGAAGCCGAGGTCGTCCACGAGCGCCCTCGTCCGGTTGAGGGTTGTCTTGACCTCGCACACGCGCCAGTCTTCGCCCAGGCGGACGACCGCATCCGGCCGGGCGCGGCAGGTCGATGTGCCGAACGCCGCCTCAAGTATCGTATGGGTGGATGGGTGATCCATCAGGTCCTGCGTTTGCCAGCAGGCGGCTTCGTAGGCCTGCCGCGTCACCGTCGACGCGTTCGGAAACAGGACGCGAGCCCTCGCATGGACGTCGCGGCCCTCCTGCAGTAGATAGCGGCCGGCGAGGCTGCCCTGCTCCGGCTCAAGCTCGTGCGGCGGGTTGTCGAGCCGGCTGAACCAGCCCAGCCGCGGGCAGGCGACCGCGTTCAGAAACACCTGTCTCGTCAGTCTGTACGGCATACGTATCCGTCCCGAAAGATGCCCAATGATAGCTCGCCGCGACGCCCTCAGGCCCGCAGTGGCGGCGAAGACGCACGCCGGCTCGTGTCCGGGCGACCCCGCATCCGCTCGGCACGCGCCCGCGGCGTCGGCTCAGAGCCCGTACCGGCGAGGGTTCACGCGCACCTCGTTGATGAAATCCGGCACGAGCGACTCGATGGTGGTGTACTCCGGCCGCCAGCCCCACTCGTCGCGGGCGCAGGTGTCATCGAACACCTCGATCTGTGCCGTCCGGTAGTAGTCCATGATGACGGGGTCGGGCTTGTAGCTCACGGCGGCCTCAGGGATGTGAGTGCGCACCGCTGCCTCCACCTGCTTCGCCGTCGGCGTGGGGTCCAGTCCGGCAACGTTGTAGTTCAGCGTCTCGATGCGCTCCTGTGGCGCGTCTGCCAGCATCCAGAGCGACCTGACAGCGTCCTTGAAGTACATCGCCGGGCCTTTCGTCTCGGGAGTGACGAAGCACTCGAACGGCCTCCCGAGGGCGGGGTACTCGATCATCCACGAGTTGTACTGCGCCACGGTGCGCTGGGTCGTCCCGGGCCCGATGACCGACGGAAAGCGGACCGCGCGGTAGTCGATTCCGAACTTCGAACGGTAAAACCGCCCCAGGCACTCGCAATACAGCTTGCCGGAACCGTACATGGTGGCCGGTCGCTGCAGGGTATGGTCGGTCGCAACGGTACCTGCGCCCAGCGCGAAGGTGCCGATGGTGCTGGTGAAGATGAGCTGTGGTACCCCGAAGAGGCGCGCGGCCTCGAGCACGTTCATTGTGCCCACCACGTTCACCTGAAACGAAGCCCACGGGTTGGCCTGCGACGGCGAGCTCAGCATGGAGCCCAGATGGAAGATGCGCTCGATGCGGTGGTCCTTCACCACGTTGAAGACCTCGGCTGCATAGGCGACGTTGCCGCGAACCACCGTGACGTCGTTGGCGATGTCGGCTATTCGGCCGGGGTTTGACGACGGGCCGAAGGCGACTACTTCGTCGCCTCGTGTCAGCAGATGGCGGACCAGTTCCGCGCCGATGTAGCCGGTGCCCCCGGTGACGAGTGTACGCACGTGTGGGTTCCTCCTGTCGCGATACTTCCCTGCCGGCATCCGCGCCGATGCCGTGTCGAAGCCGGGTTTCGTGGACTGCCTGGCGCTAGAACAGAGACTTCATCTTGCCGGTGAACAGCGCCACGGCGATGAGGATGAGCAGTATCCCCAGGACCAGGTGCGTCCACGCGGGCCAGACGAGCACGAGAATGCCGAGCACGAGTGCGATAATGCCGGTGGTCTGCCTTGTCATGTCCGCCTCCTCCTCCCTGCGGGAGTCGATTATGCAGAGTGTGGCAGCGATGTGCAACGCGGGAGCGGCTCAACCGGTTGGCCTCGCCACATGTGCGTGTGGCATAATCGCGCCCATGAAGATGGTGGCTATCGACGGCAGTCCCAACTCCGAGCGCGGCAACACGGCGCTGCTGCTCGAGCGCTTCGTGGCAGGCGCCATCGAAGCGGGCGCAGGGGTTGAGTCCGCATCCGCGTACCGCATGCACGTTGAGCCGTGCTGCGGCCGGATGGTCTGCTGGTACCGTACGCCCGGCGTCTGCATCCACAAGGACGACATGACCGACCTCGTCGACCGCATGGCCGCCGCAGACGTCTGGGTCCTCTCCACGCCGGTGCATCTCGGTGGGATGTCGGAGGGCATGGTGCGCGTGCTGGAGCGCACGGTGATGCTTCTCTCTCCGATGTTCGAGGTGAAGGACGGGCGCACGCGCCACGTGAGCTCGCCGTACGAGACAGATAAGGCAGTCGTGCTTCTCTCGACGTCCGGCTACTACGAGGAGAGCGCCTTCGGACCTCTCGTATCGCAGGTTGAAGACCTGAGCCGCTCTCACCACCGGCGCTTCGCCGGTGCGCTGCTGCGTCCGCACGGCCTGGCGCTGCGCTACATGCAGAGCAACGGCCTCGACGTCGGCGATGTACTGGATTCGGCGCAGCGGGCAGGCTCGGAGATGGCGAGCACCGGACGCATTCGGGAGGAGACGCTTCGCGCCGTCCGGCGCCCGCTGCTTGAACGCGACGACTTCATCCGGATGATGAACAGCGCCTTCGAGCGGCGAATGGGCTGTCAGCCGGGCCGGACGCCTGGCTGCGCCCCTTGACCCGGCGATTGTGCTTGTGAAAGGAATGACGATGGTTCGACCCGCGATTCGCCTGGCACTGGCCGCCGCGCTGGCGCTGTCCGGTCTCCTTACCGGCTGCGGTGCGGACGGCGCGGCGCTGCAGCAGTCGTTCGACCAGGGCTATGCGGCGGGACTGGCCGACGCACAGCAGGACGGCATGTCCGACGATTGCCGCAGTTGTTACGGACTGGGCTTCTCGGAGGGTTACCAGCAGGGCTACGCGGATGGCGCAGCCGGCAAGAGCGCGCCTTAGGTGCGGCGGCTCCTGATGCGCAGCATCAATGAGCCCGCCGCGCGCTCCTCCGGCGCTCCCGGGTTTCCTAACCGGCGAGCTTCTTCTCCGCCTCGGCCAGCTCGAGCCTGGCTTGAACCAGCCTGCGGTACTTTGCCAGCAGCTTGGCGGCATCGCCCTTCGCGGCCGCCTTGGCCATGTCGCCCTCTATCTCCGCGACGTCCAGCCGCTGGTAGTAGTCCAGGGATTCCTTCATGTGCGCCATGACGATCTTGCCGGTCAGCAAGGGGTGGTTGTTGGTGACGTTGGCATCGGAGAAGACAGTGCCGTGCTCCAGCTCAACCTCGAGACCGATGCGAAAGTCGTTGAGCGCGATGGGCATCCCGGTGACATTGACCTCAGTCAGAATCTTCCTTGCCTCTTCGGTGTTGACCGCCGGCTCCTTCAATGTGGTCCAGTCACGGAGCCCCAGTTCCTTGCAGACCCTCTTGACCTCATCGACGGGGATGTAGTCGGGCAGCTTCATAGCCTCTCCTCCTTCCTTGCCGGGCGCCTCGCGCTGAAGCCGGCTCCTTCGTCGCGGCCACTCAACCTGCACCGGCGAGCCGCCGGCGGGCTCATGATAGCGAAAAACACTTCAATGACATACTCTTTGCGCATCGAGCCGGGAGGCGAGGCCGCCCGAGATGCCGGGCGTGCGCACGGGGCCGGGTTCGCCTGGTCCTGATGGAATCGAGCGGAGTCAGGAGGGAACCGAAGATGGCGCAGGAGAAAGAGACGCGGGCAAGCCCCGAGGAGATGAAGCGAGTGAAACGCTGCTGGAGCCTGCCGCCGCTGCAGCTCGGCCCCGGCGCGCTCGCGCACCTGTATGCGTCAAAGAACATGACAGTGAGTTTCATCGTGCAGGAGCCGAACTGCTCCTTCCCGGTGCACAGTCATGAGCCCGAGGAGATAGTCATCGTGCTCGAGGGAGAGCGCGATGCAATCATCGACGGAAAGCTGTACCGCATCAAGGCAGGCGACATCCTGACGGTGCCGTCCGGCGCTCGCCACGGTACGTACACCTACGAGTCGGGCTGCAAAGTTATCGAGATCTTTGCCCCGCCCCGCCTCGATCTCCTGGCGCGACTCGAAGTGGCGCAGAGCCACCAGGACCGACAGGAGTAGGGTGATGGCTGGATGGTGCGGCCGGCTGCTGTGCCCCGGCAAAGTCGGGTGTGCTCAAGCGCGCCGTCGACAGGACCGGGTCGCTTAAACCAGACGGCGTAAGCTATTAGTGCCGTCCCTGGCGGGAGACCCAGGGGGACGGAAGAAGGAGAGTGGAGCATGGCGACGCTTCTTGATGACATCAAGGCGATTGCGAAGGGCATACCCGCGGAGCTGAAGGAGAAGAAGGGAGTGTACACGCTCGAGTTCACCGTGGCTGAGCGCAAGGTGTTGCTCTCGAAGAAGAAGCTCACCTACAGCGCGAAGTTCCGCCTGGACGATGCGAACAAGGAGTTCCGCTTCACCGAGATGCTGAAGGAAGCCAGTTCCGGCATGTCGTCGGGCGACAGCGACTTCGGGCCGGGCTTCGGCTTCAAGAAAGAAACGTACAAGACCGGTGGCGGTCCGAGAGAAGGCAGCATCGAGGAGCAGTCGGTGATGTTCGGTCAGCAGTACAGCTACTCGTTCGACTTCAAGAAAGTGCGGACGGCGCTTGAGTCGGCGGCTGCGAAGGCGGGGTACACGTTCAAGTACCAGATCACGCCCATCGGCCTGTAGCAGTCCTGGACGGCGTCCGGGAGCCTGCCGGGCAAGAGAAAGGCTACGGGGCGGCGATGTCCGTGGCTGTGGACGCGGGGTCGACGTATCCTGCGCTCTTCCTGCCGGTCATGTCTTCTATCGCGAGCGTGCAGACGTACGTGTTCGTCGTCAGTGGCGGTTCGTCGCACGGCTCCCGGCCCGTGGACAGCCTGACGAACTGCTTCCAGGCAGCGGCGTCCTTGCTGAGCGTGACTCTGCCGTAGCAGATGACGGAGCACCAGCCACTCTCGAGGCACTCGTCGACTTCAAAGCAGGCCTGGGGATTCGCCTGGAGGTACGTGGTCTTCTTCCCCTCCGTGGCGATGTGGAACCAGAGCCGTTCGCCATCCAAGCAATGGGAAATCGGCACCGCGTACGGCTCGTTCTCGAACGAGAGCGCGAGCCTGCCGTACCGCGCCCTCTTGAGGAATTGCACCATCTCCTCTCTGGTCAACTCTTGCGACTGGCCGTGCACGTAGTCCATCTGCGTATTCCTCCCAAGCAAGAGGGCTTCTCTCCACTGTCCGGCGGCCCCTCATGCGGGCGCACCGGCCACGGCTGTCCTGCGGATGGGTGATGCTCGACGTTTGCGCTGTCACTGTGGCGTGGTCGAGACGAACGCACGCCTCAGGCCGGGCTTCTCCCCGTTTGACTCGCGACCCCGGTCATTCTAACGCTGTGAAGTGACGAAGGAAAGCCCTACGTGTCTGCCGCCTCCTGACCGGCGGCGTGTGATGTGCCTGCGGTCGACCGCGGTGTGTGCGACCTTCACCTGTCGCGGAACGTAGCCGGAAGTGGAACGCCGGTTCGCCCGACAGCAGTTGCGGCCCGGCTAGTCGAGGCGGGCCACCGGACCGGATATGCCCACCTTCTTGAAGACGTGCTCCTCAACGAGGTACCGTCGTGTGCGAGACTCGTCCAGGAACTTGTCTTCGCTCTCCTTCATCGCCTGGGCCTCAGGGCTCGCGCGCCATTCGATGTAGTCCTCGTACGCGTCGAGGTCGTCGAACCACATCTCCACGATGCCGTCGGCATCGTCCTCACGCCCGGGGCTGGTGAGCGGGTGATTCTGCGTGTAGTGCAGCACGCCGGGAATGAGCTCGACCGCCAGGGGGCCGTGCTTGTCCTGCCAGTAGGACAGGAACTGCTTCGAACTGATGCCCGTCTTGCGGTAGACGAGAGAGATGACTTTGATCATCCGGCGAGAATCCTCCTCCTGCGCCGCGGACGGCACACGGCATCATTGTAGACCACCTCACGTGTGTCATGGCAAGCGCAGGCGCCGGCACGGCTGCGGTAGAATGTCGGGCATACCGGAGGACTCCGATGAGTGACAGGGTCAAGGTGCTGTTTCTGTGCACTGCGAACGCGTCCCGCAGTCAGATGGCTGAGGGCTGGGCGCGACACCTGAAGGGTGATGTCATCGAGGCGTATTCCGCAGGCGTGGAGCCGCACGGGGTGAATCCGCTCGCCGTCAAAGCCATGGCGGAGGTCGGCGTCGACATCTCGAAGCAGCGCTCGAAGCACGTCAACGAGATGGCCGGCGTACCGTTCGACTTCGTGGTCACGCTGTGTGACCAGGCGCAGGAGGCCTGTCCCATCTTCCCGGGTGGAGGGACCCGGGTCCACGTCGGGTTTGACGATCCCTACACGTTGACTCAGGGTATCGAGGGCGAAGCGAACAAGCTGAAGGTGTACCGTCGCGTGCGCGACGAGATACGGGATTTCGTCGAGTCTCTTCCAGCGGCGCTCGTGTATGCGCGAGGAGCGTGACTCGAGAGGGTTGCCCGGCGTGGGCTGCTATCCATCCCCTTCCGGCAGGCCGGCGGCCGGACTCCATGGCCGGCCAGCGGTCTCGAACTGGTGCTCCACAACGACGAACCGTCGCGTCTTCTTGAAGTCCTGGAACCGGTCCTCGTCCTCGCGCAACTCGTAGGCTTCGGCCGTGTCGCGCCACTGCAGGTACTTCTGCGCGTCGTCCTCGGTGTCAAACCACATCTCGACGATGCCGTCGGCATCGCTATTGAGTCCCGGCCAGTCGAGCGGATGGTTCTGCACGTAACGTCTCAGGAACGGGGCCATACGTGAGACGAGAGGGCCGTGTTTCTCCTTCCAGTAGCCATAGAACTCGGAGTCGCTCAGCCCCTTCTTCCTGAAGACCAGAGAGATGAGCTTGACCATGGCTGTGGCCTCCCCGCCGCTCGTAGATGAGTGCCGACATTCTAGACCTGTCGCCGGCATTCCGAAAGAGCGCGCAACGGGGACGAATCCCGCGGCTGGAGCCGGGGGCGGGCTACAGTATCCACCGCCGACGGATGTTGTACAGGCTGAGCAGGAAGAGGGCGACGCTGAAGCCGGCAACCACAGCAAGGTTCAGGGGTGTGGTCAGCGTGGAGACGGAGCCGAACGCGCCGTGAAGGATGTCGACCCCGTACGTCAGCGGCAAAGCGTAGGCCAGAGGTTGCAGGAAGGAAGGCAACGC
>CAZVCS010000008.1:0-33088 GCA_964625765.1 uncultured Dehalococcoidales bacterium
GCTGGGCCATTCTTGAACGGCCCGTGCGGACGACCGGATGGCGGGAGGGCGTGGTCGCCCGTCGTCACGAAAGATGGGTCCGGCTACGCGACCGCGTGACACGCGACCAGGTGGCCTGGCGACACCTCGCGGAGGGGCGGGGCGGCATGGTGGCATTCGTGCAGGTGATGCGGGCAGGCGTGGAGATAGGCGCACCCTTCATCGAGGTCGTGCAGGTGCTCGTGAACGCCCTCAAGCAGAATCGTCTCCGGATGCCGTGTCTCCAGCCCGAAGAGGAACCGGGTGTACGGATGCAGCGCTTCACGCTCGAAGCCCTCGCCGCCGGCCTGCTCCACGAATCGACCGCGGTACATGACCGCGATGCGGTCGGCCGCGTAGGACACGGTGGCGAGGTCGTGCGAGATGAGCACGAGCGTTAGCCCGCGCTGTTGCTTCAGCCGGAGCAGGAGCGACAGCACCTGCGTTGAGACAAGCGGATCGAGTCCGGAGGTCGGCTCGTCCGCGATGAGCAGTACGGGGTCCAGCAGCAGGGCGCGCGCCAGGGCTACCCGCCTGCGCTGGCCGCCGGACAGCTCCGAAGGGTGGCGCTGCAAGAATGAGGATGACAGGTTCACCTGCTCCAGCACCGCCGCGACGAGACCGCGCCGGGACACGGCATCGCCGAGGCCGTGGATGAGCAGCGGCTCCTCGAGGATATCGGCAACGTGCTGGCGCGGGTCGAGCGTGGAGTCCGCGTCCTGGAAGATGGGCTGCACCTCCCGGCGAAAGCGCCTCAGTTCCGCAGCATCCATGGCGAAGACGTCGCGGCCACGGTAGAAAACGCCGCCGCCGTGCGGCTCGACGAGACGCAGCAGTGCGCGCGCGAGCGTGGTCTTGCCCGAGCCGCTCTCACCGACGATGCCGAAGACCTCGCCCTGAGCCAGGCTGAACGAGACGCCGTCAACCGCCCTGATGACGTGGTCCGGATGGCGGTAGCGCGCCAGCGGGTTGTGGCGCACTACAAAGCGGCAATGCAGCTCGCGCACGTCGAGCATCATCGGCTCGTCTCCCGGTAGAGATGGCAGGCCACCGTGACTCCGCACGACAGTTCCCATTCCGACGGCGGTTCTACTCTGCAAACGTGCAGCGCATCCGGGCAGGCGGGATGGAAGGCGCAGCCCGAAGGGAAGTTGATAAGGTCCAGCCCCTCCGGGGAGTCAGCCGGGAGACGTTCGCCGCGAGCCCGGCGCTGAGCGGCCAGAAGGAGTCTGCTGTACGGGTGGTGCGGATGGTTCAGTACGGCAGCGCACGGCCCTGTCTCGACGATGCGGCCGCCGTACATCACCGCGACGCGGTCGCACGCCGCCGCGATGGCATCGACATCGTGACTGACGACCAGCATGGTGAGCGAGCCGCGCATCTGCTGCAAGGCGTCAAGGGTCTGGCCCTTGACGGCTCTATCGAGCGCGGTGGTCGGCTCGTCCGCGATGAGCAGCCGCGGCTGCATCAGCAGCGCCATGGCGATGAGCACACGCTGGCGCATGCCGCCCGAAAGCTGGTGCGGATAGCTGCGCAGCAGCAGGTCGAGCGTCGGCCGGGTTTCGAAGCCGAGGGCTCCGAAGACGCGGGCGAACTCCTCCTCGTCCTCAGGGCCACTGCCACCACCACCTCGCCGTACCCGCAGCGCCTCGGCAAGCTGCTGCCTGACGGTGTACGCCGGGTTCAGCGCGGTTGCCTGGTTCTGTGGCACGAGCGCGACCTGCCGTCCCCTGACGTGCCGCATCTCGCGTTCGTCAAGATTCGTGATGTCGCGCCCGTCCAGCAGCACCTGCCCGCCAACGATGCGCCCCGGCTGCTGCAGATGGAGCAGGGAAAGGAACAGCACCGTCTTGCCGCATCCGCTCTCGCCCATGATGCCGAGGCTCTCGCCGCGGCGAACCTCGAGGCTCACGCCGTTGTTGGCGTGGACCGTCCCCGCCGGCGTATCGAAGTGCACGTGCAGGCCGGACACCGTCAGCAGTGCGTTCACCGGTCGAGCGCCCTCCTCAGGCGGGGGTCGCTGCGCTCCTCGATGCCGAAGCTGATGAGGGTAAGGGCGAAGATGCAGAGGCCGATGCAGAGGCCGGGCGGCAGATACCACCACCAGAGCTCGCGGATGAAGCCCCCGCGGGCGAAGGCATAGTGCAGCATCATGCCCCAGCTCTTGACCGTGGGGTCGCCGAGGCCGAGGAAGCTGAGCGACGCCTCCATGAGCATCGCGGCGGCAACGGTGAGGACGAGCTTGGCCAAGACGAGCGGCAGTACGTTCGGCAGGACATGGCGGCGCATCAGCCAGCCATCGCCGGCGCCGAGGGCGCGGGCTGCCTCGACGTAGCCGGACTGGCGCACGGTGAGCACCTGCGAGCGGATGACACGGGCCGTCGACGGCCAGAAGACCAGGCCGAGGATGAGAATCGTGTGCCACAGACCCGGGCCGAGATAGACGGAGACCAGGATAACAAGCGGCAGCGCCGGGATGACGAGGACGACGTCGGTCATCCCCATGAGCATCTCATCCAGCCGGCCACGCCGGAAGCCGGCGAGCAGCCCGACGAGCACGCCGAAGCTCACGGCGAGCAGTCCGCCGAGCAGGCCGACCGCGAGCGAGACGCGGGCGCCGGTGACGAGCTCGGAGAGGATGTCCCGGCCGACGTCGTCCGTTCCGAGCAGATGCACGACCGAGGGCGAGAGGAATGGCTTGAAGTGCTGCCACGGGTCGTGCGGCGCCAGTTGTGGCGAAAGCAGTGCACCCAGCAGGAAGAACACGAAGAGCGCCATCCCGGCTACCGCCGGGCGATTGTGCCGCACATGTCCGGTCAGTTGCATGCGCTACCTCGTTCGCGGGTCGAGCAGCGGGTACAGCACGTCGGCGATGAAGTTGGCCAGCAGCACACAGATGGCGATGATGAGGAACGCCGCCTGAAGCAGGGGGTAGTCGCGGGCGGCGATGGCGTCGTAGATGAGCGTGCCCATGCCCGGCCAGGAGAAGACGACCTCGACAAGCAGAGCGCCCGAGAGCACCATGCCGAACTGGATAGCAGTCTCGGTGACGAGCGGCGCCAGCGCGTTCCTGAGAACGTGCCTGAACAGCACGGTGGCGGCCGGGAGCCCCTTTGCCTGCGCCATGAGGACGTAGTCCTCGCCGAGGATGGAGACGACCGAGTTGCGCACGATGAGGAAGTCGTATGCCGCCTTGTAGGCGACGATGACCGTGAGCGGCAGCAGCACGTGCCAGCCGACGTCCAGCAGGTAGGGCAATCCGGCCAGCTCGCCTGACGTGGCGCGGCCCAGTGGAAACCAGCCGAGCCGGAAGCTGAAGACGAAGAGCGCGAGCATGGCCAGCCAGTAGTGCGGCATGGCGTACACCAGCAGGTTCGCGGCAGAGAGGCCGACGTCGGTGCGGGAGCCGCGACGCCAGGCAGCAAGGCCGCCGAGGAGGGCGGCAATCAGCGCCGCGACCAGGACTGCCGGCAGCACCAGAACGAGCGTCCAGCGCAGGTGCAGCGCGATGGCGTCATGCACCGGCTTCAAGTACAGGTACGAGTAGCCCCAGTCGCCGCTGAGAAGGCCCTTGAGATACCTCCCGTACTGCGCCGGCAGCGGCTGGTCCAGGCCCAGGTCCGACCGCACCTCATCGAGCGCGCCCCCGGCCGCGTAGTACGCTTCCTCGCCAACCAGGTTCATCAGGGGATCGCCGGGCATGAGCCGGGGCAGCAGGAAGTTGAGGGTCACGATGACGAACAGGGCGACGAGATACCTCGCCGCCCTGGAGGCTATCGTAGCCGATGGGTGTTCGTGCCGCTGTGCGGGCACGGCGCTCGTCACGGCTGCCATGTGCACCCTGCAGACAGGTTCAGTCCTTCGTCACCGTGAACCAGGAGAAGCTGTTCACCACACCGCCGTAGATGTGGTCGATGACCCAGTTATCCCAGCCCTCGCGGTACGGGTAGACGCTCTCGGTCCACGCGAGCGCGAGCCCCGGCAGGTAGTCGGCCTGCAGCTGCTGCAACTGCCTGTCCAGGCGCGCCTGCTCGTCCGGGTCAGCCGTAGCCAGGCGCGCGTCGCAGGTCTCAAGATACTCAGTCAAGCCGAAGTTGTGCAACACGCCGGAGCCGGTGCGCCGCGAGTCGAAATACCCGGAACCGTGGCCCGCGTGCATCAGCGTGCCCCAGGGGGTAGCGCGGAAGAGAACGAGATCGTAGTCCATCGCGTCCTTCGTCGCCACCCAGGTGGCGCTGTCGACCGCCTTCACGGTGTTGCCGATGCCGACCGCCCGGAGGTCCGCAGCCACGAGCTCCGCCGCACGGAGCGAACTGGCCATGTCGGACCGGGTGAGCAGGACGACATCGATGTTCTTGCCGTCCGCGCCCTCGCGGAGGCCGTCGCCATTCGTGTCCTTCCAGCCAAGTGAATCGAGCAGCTGCGTCGCCTTCGCCGTATCCTGCGCCAGCTTGGGGATGTCCGCGTTGAAGTTGGCGTGGGTTGAAGGAACGAATCCGGCCGTCGGCGTGGTTCCATAGCCGGAGAAGACGAGGTCGACTACCTGCCGGTAGTTGATGGCAGCCGCCATCGCCTGCCGGAAGGCGAGCTCCGATGTCGGCGTCCGGTCGAGGTTGAAGCCGATGGCCGCAGGGACACCCAGATACGTGGCCGTGGCAAACTCGATCTCGCCGGTCTCCTGAAGCGGCGGGATGTGCGTGTAGGGAAACTCGCCCGAGTAGTCCCACCACGTGTCTATCTCACCGCCGGCCAGCGCCATCACGAGCGCGTCCATGGTGCGGTAGACGTTGACCTCGAGCCGGTCGACAGCGGGCTTCCCAAGGAAGTGGTCCTCGTTCGCGATGAAGACGAACTTGCCCGCGGCGGCATCCCAGCTCTCGAGGATGAACGGGCCGGAGCCGAGAGGCATGTCCTCGCCCTCGTAGGTGAGCGGGTCGTCCACGTCGCCCCAGACGCTTTCCGGGACGACGGCATAGGTCATGAACTCGGTCAGGAAGCTGCCATAGGGGCGAGAGAGAGAGACGGCGACATCGGCGCCGTCCGCCGTCACGCTCTCGATGACGTCCTTCATCCAGCCGGCCTCGGGATCGCGGTCGCGGTAGTACTCGATGGAGAACTTCACATTCTCAGCCGTGAGAGGTGTGCCGTCCTGCCACGTGGCATTGTCCGCAATGGTGAAGGTAAACGTCCGGCCGTCGTCGGAAACGCCCCAGTCAGTCGCCAGCCACGGGGTAGGCTTCATGTCGGACCCCAGCTTGATGAGCGTGTCATGCGTCGTCATGTTGCACAGCACGCCGTACCAGTAGTCGGAGAACAGGTTGGTCGTCTTGAACGGCTTGGTGGAACCGACGCGCAGCACCACTGGTGCGGCAGCCTGAACCGGGTTAGCCGGCGCCGCCGTGGGCGCCGTCGAGGTTGACGGCGTTTGCGAAGGCTCCGTTTCGGCCGCACAGCCGGTCATCCCTGCCAGGAGGGCCACTGTGACGAGAGCCTCGAGTAGTCGTCTGATGGTTCGCATCTCCTCTCCTTTCAACTAGCGGGAGACAACCGAGACGAGCGCATCCGTGACTGAGTGCGGCATCCAGGGACGTCCATCGCGCAGGGTGAGCATGTCCCGCGCGACCGCGACGTCACGCAGGTCGGTGCACTGCTCGGCGTTTAGGCCGGGGTTGCAGCGGAGGATATCCATCTGCAGGTCGAGCGGTACGTAGTAGGTGTAGTCGACGAACTCAACCGTGGGAAAGTAGCCGAGGCCCTGGAGGATGGCGTGAAGCGGGGCAAAGTCCGGGCCGGGCTCGATGCCGAAAAGCTCCCGCAGCACAGCCGAGAGGCTGCTGCGTGCCGGATGGACGAGAAGCAGGCAGCGCCGGGCGACGCGGCACATCTTCCGCAAGGCAGCCACGATATCGTCCATCTGGAGCGAGTGTATGGCCAGGACGAGGTCATGCTCGCCAAGCGTGTCTGCGTCGACCTCCTCCCAGCGCTGTTCAAGAACGGTCACGTTGCCGGCCCCTTCGCGCTGGATTGACTCACGCAGCTGTCGCGCCTGTGCAGGCGAGGGCTCAACGGCGGTCACGCTGCGCGAAGCGCGCGCGAGTGGCACGGCAAAGACGCCGGTCCCGGCGCCGATATCGAGCACTGTGCCGCCGGGCGCCGCATAGGTCTTGACGCGGTCGAGGAGCATGCCCGGGTAGTCGCCCCGCATGGCGCCGACCCAGGACCCGTACCGCTGCCAGAAATCCTCCTCGCGCATGCCCGCCCGGCCGAGGTTCGCTTCGAGGCCGGTTGTCGCGCGACGTGCGTGCCACGTGCGGGCGGCCAGCGCGACGGCGGGCTCAGACTCACGGTCAACAGGCCTCACTCTGCTTCCTCTCCACGCTCGTGCGGTCGGTCATGCTTCGGAATGTTGTTGCATCTTGTCGCACCGTCGCGGCCAAAAAAGAGAGCCGGGATGCTACGGCTGCTTCGCACACTGGGCGCACAGGCCGTTCATGACCACGTGGTGCAGGTCGACGTGGAAGCCGTAGTCACGGGCGATGGACTTCTCCAAAGGCGCAAACAGGTCCTCCGTGCAATCGACGGTCCTGCCGCACTTGCGGCAGACGAGGTGATGGTGATGCCCCTCGTCGGCGTGGTGATAGATGACGGAGTCGCCCATCTGGCTCTTGTAGACGCATCCCGCCTCTTCGAGCAGGTCGAGCGTCCGGTACACCGTCGACTTGTCCACGCCGGGCATGCGCTCCTGAGCGCGCGCGATTATCTCGTCGGCCGTCAGGTGTGCGGCGTTGTCGTGGATGATGTCCGCGATGAGCCGTCGCTGCGGCGTGAGCTTGAAGCCCTTCTGTCTGAGCGTCAGAACGCAGGTCATGGCAGATGCACCTGTTCGCAATTATGACAGCACCGCCGGCGCGAGGTCAACACCGAGGCAGCCACACGCAGACGGTGTTGGGTGCCGACGTTCACCCTTGCAGTAGAGGAGCAACCCATCAGCCAGGTGGGTCAGCCAACCGCGGCAGACGCGTCACCGCCGGGCGGACTCTGAGGTCCGCCAGGGGAGGTGAAGAGTTGTTGCAGGGGCGGGACATGTCCCGCCCGTATCCGTGGAGTCGTACGCGGCTGGTCGTGACAACGGCGGGTGCGCAACGGTCGGATGGCGGGCGGACTCAGAGACCCGGCCATGCGCCGGAAGATGAAATTGCATGCGGCAATGGGACCGGCGGCGTGTGGTCATAGCGCAACGGACGAGGCATGCCTCGCCCCTGCGTCAGAATGGGACGTGGCGGGTTCCACTGTGCCTCCGGACAACCGTCGGGCCGTACACGAACGGTGCCCACGGAGAAACCAGGGTGGCGAACATCTCGGCGGCGGGTCTGTCATCACCATGTGGAGGGCGCACGGAGGAATCCGTCCCTGCAACGGAGGAACGAAGGCAATGAACTGCTGACTGGCCGGCGCGGCGCCTGCCTAGAACTCCACCTTGATGTCGTCACCGTCGACGACCACTTTGAACGACTGCTGGTCATGGGCGCCCCTGCCGGCGGAGAGCGCCTTAGCTGCGAAGCCGACATCCTTGACGAGCTTCCCCGTCTTCACGTCGTACTGTGCGCCGTGCCGGGGACAGATCACGATGCCGCTCTCGAACTTCCCCTTGCCGAGGTCTCCGTTCATGTGCGAGCAGACCGCATCGATAGCGTAGAGAGCGCCGGCGTAGTTGGCCAGCAGCAGTCTCCTGCCTTCGATCTCGACCACGAGGGTCTTGCCGTTCGCTATCTGCCCTTTTCTGGCAACAGTTATCAGCGCCATGCGCGTTTCCTCCCTCCTGCAGGTTCGTCCCCTGCTGTATGGTGCACCGTCGCAATCGTGGCGTCAACGGTTGCACGTCCCCGTCGCGTCATCGACCTCACTGCTCACTACATAACCACTAGCCGGTTATGTTACTATGCCCACGTGTTCGACTCCCGAAAGCCAGCCGTTCGCATGTTGCCGGCACCGGCGCCGGGACGCCCGCCGCGGCCGCACCGGAAGTCGGGCAGGTAGAGCTTCCTCATGGCCAGTCCGTCGCAGCCAGACATCCTCGACAACATCGAAGTGCCCGACAGCCTGCGAGAGCGCTGGCAATCCGCCCTCACGCTTCTCGGAGAGTTGCTGCAGGTCCCTGCGCCGCTGGTGATGCGGGTGCATGCAGGCGAGATAGAGGTCTTCGCGAAGGGGCAGCGGGACGGCAACGTCTACGAGGAAGGTGAGAGAGCGCACCTTGACACGGGCCTCTACTGCGAGACCGTCATGGCCACCCGGTCCGAGCTCGAGGTGCCGGACGCCTGCAAGGACCCGGCCTGGGCTCACAACCCGGATGTGAAGCTCGGGATGGTGTCCTACCTTGGTCTACCGCTCGAGTGGCCCTCCGGCCACGTGTTCGGCACGATATGCGTCCTCGACAGGACGGAACGCCACCACTCGGAGCTCCACCGCCGTGTGCTGAGCCAGTTCCGCGACCTCATCCAGAGCGACCTGGCTCTGGTGTTCGAGAATCACCTGCTGCGACAGGAGATCGCCGAGCGGCAGGCGGTGGAAGCCGAGCTGCGTGGGATGCACGAAGAGTTGAGGCGCCTTGCCGCGCGGCTGCAGCTCGCACGGGAGCAGGAGCGCTCGGTCATAGCGCACCGGCTGCACGACGACATAGCCCAGGCGCTGACAGCGGTGAAGATGGACCTCGATTCATGTCACCGGAAGCTGCCGGAGGACGTGCAGCCGGCAGTGAACCCGTTCCTCACCTCCATTACCGCCATGCTCGACGATGCTATCCGGCGGGTGCGGTCGCTGTTCGACGACCTCATCCCGGCGATGCTGGAAGACCTGGGCCTGGTGCCGACCATCGAGTGGGAGGGAGATGAGTTCGCGCGCCGGACGGGCATCCCGTGCATCGTGCAGTCCCCGAAGCGGCTCAAGCGCATCGATCGCCGAACGGCGCTGCTGCTGTACCGCATAGTGCAGCAGGCGCTGGCGCACGTGGTCGAACCGGTCTCCGCCGGGAGCGTTCACATCGTCCTGGGCCAGGAGAGCTCGAACACGGTGCTGCGCTTTTCGGCCAGCGGCCACGCGGAGCTGCCGCACGGGTCGGACCCGGGCGACGCGCTCATCGGAGATCTTCATCACGAGCTTGCCAACCGCGGAGGCACGCTGCAGGTCTACCGTTCGCTCGACGGAGAGATCGTCATGCAGGTCGCCGTGCCCTCGGTCGGACGGGACTAACCTGCCCGTCCGGAAGGACCGCACCCCGCAGTCAGTCCATCAGCGGTTACGTCCCAACCGTTCCCTCAGTCGGGCCGGCCTCGTACCGTAGGCGACGCTGGCCAGCAGCTTCCCGAAGAGAGGCAAGGGGTCCCGGCGCGACCAGAGCAGTTCCTTCGTGCGAGGGTCGAAGAAGTCCGCGAACCACTGCCTCGCGATGGTCCGCTTCCGCGGATGCGAGGCGAGGCAGAGCATGTCCAGCGTGAAGAAGTACCTCGCCTTTGCGTCCGTGCGGTACTGCGTCACCGGCGCGACATCACCGTCCATCGCCAGCTTGTAGAGCAGCCAGGGAAAGTCCACGCCAGCGACGGTCGAGGTGTAGAGCGAGCCCCACAGCCTCGGATTGACCTCCATGAACACCGGCGTGCCATCACGCGGGTCAATGCGAAACTCGACTTCCGCCGGGCCGTACCAGCGCATTTCTCTCAGCACGGCGAGCCCCATATCGGCCAGTTCCGGCCAGAGCACAGCCTGCCCGCAGGAAGTGGGACCGGCGAGGGGCGGGTACGTCCTGATGCGGCGGCAGACCACGGCGGCCCGCGGCTCGGAGTCCCGGTTCATCAGCACGTCGACGTCGTACGTGAACGCTCCCCACGGTATGTACTCCTGGACGATGACGGGGCCGAACCGGCGGGTGAGGCTTTCGCAGGTAGGCCGGACCTCGTCCGCGCGCCCGACCTTCCGCAGCCCGATGCTGCCGTGCGACCGTCGAGGCCGAATGACGACCGGGAGCTCCAGCTTGGCCAGCGCCACCTCCACATCATCCGGCCCCGCCACCGCAACGGTAGCCGGCACCCGGAGGCCGCAGCGTCGCGCCACGTCACCGGCGGAGACTTTGTCGTGCGCCCGCATGAGCGACTCGTGGTCCATGAACGGAAGACGGGCGAGTTGCTGGACCTCGGTCTCTCGACGCGCCAGCGCGAAGAGAGCGTCATCGATGACGGGCATGACGACGTCGTATGGCCGTCGCTTCAGCTCGTCCAGGACGGCAGCGGCAAACGCCGCGGGATGCCGCGCGGGATCAGGGGTAACGACAGCGCGACGGCAATAGCGTGAGAAGAAACCGACCGAGACACGGTCGTCGTCCGTCGCGGTCACGCGTATCCCCTTTTCGCCGAGGGACCGGATGATCACGAGGCCGGCTCTCGACTGCGCGTCCGTGACCAGAACCGACGATGGCATATGCTGCTCCGGCAGGCGGCGCCTGCAACCGGCTACACACAGTATGCGCCATCGCTGACGGTGCAGGTACGCGCCCGCCGCGGGACGTCGGAAGCGGACAAGCCGTGCGCCACAGGGGCTGGCCGCACTCCGGCAGCGCCGGACGGAGGTCCGACACGCTGACCGGAACAGGCCCGCAGGTCCGCCCCTGCGAGTGTGAGCGCCGTGCTACCATTCCCCCCGAGCGAACTGCAGAGGAGGTCATCATGGTTCAGCAGCAGCCACCCGCGCCCGCGAGCCAGCACAAGAAGATACCGCTGGATTTTCCGGCTCAACTCAAGGGCGGCGCGTACGCCAACAACATGATGGTCGTCCACACGAAAGAGGAGTTCATCATCGACTTCATGATGGTGGGTCCGGGAGCCGGCGCGGTGACATCGCGCGTCATCATGAGCCCCGGCCACATGAAACGCATGATTGCCGCGCTGCAGGAGAACATGCACCGCTACGAGCAACGGTATGGCTCGCTCGCCCCGGCAGAGGAACCGAAGGGCCACATCGGCTTCGTCCGGGAGTAGTCCCGTGCCGGACTTGCCGGCGCGGCGGGAAAGTCCCGGGCGACTCGGACGGCGGTGCGTTGCGGGGTGGACGGCGGTCCGGCGGGTCCGGCGGGGCGCCAGCCGCCGTGGGTCCGCGCCGGACCGAAAGCGCTAGAGCTTCCCCATCTCCTCGAGCAGCCTCACGACGCGCATAGACTCGGCCATGCCCATCGTGCCGCCTATGGCAATAGCTACGCCCGTGGTCTCGAGCAACTCATCCGTCGTCGCGCCGGCCTCGAGCGCCCGCATGGTCTGGCCGAGTATGCAGTTGGTGCAGCCACGACCGAGTGCAACTCCGAGGGCAATGAGTCGCTTCTCCTTGGCCGTCAGGGCGCCGTTCGCATACGCGGCTTCGCCCACCTTGAGCTCGGCGCCGACGACCGCCGGCAGGAGTTTCTTCATCTTCTCCAGGGTCCGGAGCCGCTCCTGGTTCAGATCGAGTTGAGACTCCACGTTCATGCCTCCTTCTTCCTTTCCTGCGCGACCCGATGGCCGCGCATGGCACGACGGTACACGAGGATAGTGATGGCAGCGATGCCCGCCCAGACCGGGCTGAAGACCAGCAGCCAGATGAGCAGGTCAACCAGGCTGCGGCCGAGGGAGCCGAGGCCCCGGGCGGCATCCCTGAATGCGTTTGAAGGGCTCCAGACCGGCTTCACTTCGACGTAGTAGTCCCGGTACTGCGTCGCGGAGGCGCCCTTGTCATCGGTGACGGTGAGACGGACGCCGTACCAGCCCTCGTCCCGGTAGACATGGGACGGGTTGGCCTCCGTGCTTGTGTCGCCATCGCCGAAGTCCCACTCGAACGTGTATGGCTCGAATCCGCCAGAGACCTTTGAGACGAACGCCAGAGGCTGGCCCTCGTCCACGACGCGGCTCTCGGCATTGAAGTCGACCGACAGGACGGCTTCCCTCAGGAATACGTCGATGAGCGATGATGCCGAGGTCTGCTCCAGATAGCGGATGCGGCCTTCGAGCTGCTCGATCTCTCCGCGGACGCGGGACAACTCGCGCTGCACTTCGAGCAACTCCTCCACCGACCCGGCGCGTTCGAGCAGAGCGAGCAACTGCTCTTCGGTCCGCTGAAGGTTGCGCCGCTGCGCCGTCAGGTCGACGTACTCCTCCGTCACGTCGGTGCTGGAGGTGTTCTCTCTCACAACCTCGACGGCGAGCCCGCGGAGGGCAGCCAGTGCGCTGTCGAACCGGTCGGCGTCGACCCGGATAATCACCGTACCGTACGTCCTGCCGTCGTCCTCGTACAGCGACGAGGAGACGACGTGCCCGTCGAAGGTAGCCGCGAGCCGGCCGATCTCCTGCGCCGCGGCGTTGACGTCGTCGACCACCAGCTCCATCGAGCCGTTACGCACGATCATGCGGTCAGGTGTGGAGACAGAGCCATCAGCCGGCTTCTCAGGCGTGTGGCCGGCATCCGTCGACGGGAGGCCCGGGGCCGTGGTCGGCATCGGTGCGCCGGGGGCGTAGCCGCCTTCCTCATCAGCCTCGGACCAGCCTCCCGGATAGCCGGGAGCGACCTGTTCCGCCGCCGCGCATCCGGCCATCCCGGCTGCCGGCAGTGCAAGGAGCAGACAACAGAGGAGCAGATTGACCGTTCTGTGCTCTCGCCAGCGTCTCATCGTGTGTTACCTCCCCGCGCACGGGCTGCGCCCGCACGCCGTGCCGCTATTTCTCCGCAACCGAAACGAGCATGCCGCTCGCGTCCTTGTCGTATGGTTGGAACTCGTAGCTGCCGTAGAAGGCATACCGGCGGAAGCCGACCCCTCGCAACGCTCCCTCGATGTCGTCGCGCAGGAAGACCCGGTTGTAGCGTATGCTCCAGACCTGCATGTCCTTTCGGGCCGGATCGTGGAACAGGTCCACCACGTTGAAGCGGGCGCCGTGCTCGAAGTAGTCGATGACGAAGAGCCGGGTGAAGTCGCCCCGGTTGATCTCCGGAATGAAGCGCGGCTGCTCCCGCCACGTACGGTCGCTCATGCCGGCGGTGAGCACGAGGATGCCGCCCTCGCGCAGCACGCCGCGCATGCTCCCGAAGGCGCGCCGCAACTCGACGTCATCCGGCATCTCGAAGAAGGCGGAAGAGAGGCAAACGACCGCGTCGAACTCCTGCGCGAAGTTCAGGGGCAACTCACGGTAGTCGATCTGATCGAGGGGCACGCTTACGTGATGCGAGGCGAGGTTGCGCTCGGCCTGCGCCAGCATGGCAGTGGAGATGTCCGAGCCGAACGCCTCGCATCCGAGGGAATGGAAGAGGTAGAGGTCGCGCCCGGTGCCGCAGGCGCAGTCGAGCACGGTGCGGACATGGTGATGAGCGAACAACGTACGGAAGAACTCGGCCTTCTTCGGGTCATACTCGTCGAACGGCCCGAAGAACAGGTCATACCGTTCCGCAAACTCCTCGTACGGGTCGATGCTGCCCATGGTGTGCCACGCGTCAGAAATGTAGCAGAAAGGCCGGCGCCGGGCACGAAGGCGTCTGCGGCCGGCCCGTGCGAACAGTGCAAATCAGGCGCCTTCCGCCGGCGGCGCGACGGTGCGCCTCGGCTTTCGACGTAACGCCGCTGCCTGCTTCTTGAGCCGGCAGTCTTCCACCTGACCGCAGAGCAGGGAGAGATCGACACGACGGTTGCGCACCATGCTCCGGTGGATCGCGTTGCGCTGGTCGGCCGTAACGAGCAACTCCTCGTGCAGGCGGCGGACCCGTTCGAGCGCCTGTTGCGCCTCATCCAGCTTGCCCGCGCGGACATAGCGGTCACACAGAGTCCTCTCCGCAGCGAAGTCCTGTATCACGCGGCGGAAGCCGCGCGACTGGTCGCCCGTCTCGCGTCCGTCGTCTATCTGTATCTGTGTCATGGGACATCGTCTCCTGTCGTCATGTACTGAGAGTTTCCCGACGAAGGTTGCGTCCGGCTGCAACGGCAGACCCAACGACCAGGTCCGCCGTCACGGTTGCAACGTCGAGCGCGGCGCACGCGCGGTGAAGGGCCTGAAGCTCCCGAAATACGAACGTCGTGGTCTATGCATGCGCCACCTCGACCGGCTGAAAGCGCTCCAATCCACCTCCAGCGGCGAACCGGAGATGCGGCAACGGAAGAGTGCTCAATCCTGCTCGAACAGGTACTGCGGTGCTGATGCAGCCTGAAAGAGGCCGGCGCAGACCGCGGAGGGTATGGAGGTATGGTAGCAGCTTTCAGCCCCGGCGCAAAAAAGCGCGGTCACACGGCGAAGCCGAACGATGCCGGCGCTCGTTTGACAGTTGACAAGGCGATGCGGCACCATTACGTGTCAGCCGCTGACGCCCGGAGGTCGCGAACGCTTTTCCTTCACCCCCACCCTGCCTCCAGGAACCACGTCTCCGGACGCCGGCCCGTGTGCTATCCCAGTCGTGGAGCACGGGTCAAGAGACCCGTCACAGCATGCAGCCGCTGAGAACGGCCTGTGCGGAGGAGGAAGCCCGATGACGACAACGACGACGCCCGAGAACACGAGCCAGACGTGCGGCGATTCGGTCGAGCTCGAGCGGTTCATCGGCCAGCGGGACTGGGAGAACGTGCTGAAGAAGCTGCACGACATCCGTGTGGCGGACGAGGCGGGGCTGGTCTGCATGGTCGACCGTAACCACACGCTCGAGCTGCTATCTCAGCTCAGCACGACCGACCTGGCGGAAATGATCGAGACCCTGCCGGACTCGGACGTCTGCCGTTTCTGCGACTCTCTGGACGCAGACACGATGGCGGACGTGCTCGACCAGACCGCTCCTGAACGGGCGGCACACGTGCTGCGCGAGCTGCCGGAGGAGAGGGCGAAAGAAGTAATCGCCCGGATGGAGGACAGCAAGGACGTGCTGCCGCTGCTCGCCTACGAGCGAGGCACAGCCGGTTACCACATGTCGCCACGGTTCGTAGCGCTGGCGCCGGAAATGACAAGCGACGAGGCCATCGCCGCCCTGCGAGCCGAGCGGCCCGGACACGACACGGTGGATGCACTTTACGTGATGGACAAGCGCGGCAGGCTCCGCGGCACGCTGACGCTGCGCCAGCTTGTCCTGGCCCGCAGCAACACGCGCTTGCGCAATGTGATGGAGAAGAAGGTGCTGACCGCCCGTCCCGACCTGGATGAGCGCGCGTCTGTCAGGCTGATGGAGGACAACAACATCTCGTCGCTGCCGGTGGTGGACAAGGACGGGCACATGCTCGGCGTCATCACGTTGCGGCAACTGCTGCATGTCACGCAGGAGCAGGCTACCGCCGACATGTACCATCTGGTCGGCCTGACCGAGGTCGAGCGTCTTTCCAGGCCGTTGCGCACGTCCGCGCGGCGCCGGCTGCCCTGGCTGATGATGAGCCTCGGCTTCGCCCTTCTCTCGGGCCTGGTCGTCAATGCCTTCGATTCCGTCATTGCCGCGGTAGTCGCTCTGGCAGCCTTCCTGCCGCTCATCTCGGCGATGGGAACGAACTACGCGCAGCAGGTAGCCACCATTTTCGTACGCGGGCTGGCCACCGGCGAGCTGCGTGAGGCTCTCGTCCGGAAAGCCGTGTTGCGTGAGGCCATCCTGGGCATCATCAACGGTGCGGCGGTCGCCGCTGCCTCCGGCCTGGTGGGCTACGTCTGGATGTGGAACCTCCGGTTGGCGCTCATCTTCGCCGTCTCGATGTTCCTGACGCTGGCGCTCGCCGCGCTCCTGGGCGCAGTCACCCCGCTGCTGCTGAAACGATTCCGGGCCGACCCGGCGCTCGGCTCCAGCGTGCTGCTGGCCACGGCAACGGACGTGACCGGATTCATCTTCCTGCTGGGAATCGCCACGGCGCTGGCTGGCTTTCTATCGGTCGGATGACGAAAATCCTCTGCATCCGCTCGTGCACTGATTTGACAACTCATGTGAAGAAGTCTAACATGGCATCCGCCAGCCTGAGAGGCTGGGAGAAGCACGTGATGGAAACGAAGACACAACACGGTGCATGTCGAGGCCAGCGAACCGCAATGACGCCCTGCGGAGGCACACAGGGGGCGTGAGGAGTCCCGTTCACCGTACGTCGCGGAGCGGACTCCTCGGTTCCCGGGGGTCCGCAGTCTTTTTGCGACGAAATGGTCGCCGGAACCTAACCTCCAGCCGTGCTTCGACGTTATAAGGAAGGAGGAGTTGAGAGATGGAGAACATAACCAGGATCGAGACCGATGACGAACTCGAGCCTGTCGATGACGTCCTGACGCCTGACGAGGAGGTCGAGGCCGTCGAGCATGACGCCCCCGCCGAGATGGACGACGAGGAATTCTCGGCGATGGTCGGCACGCGCGATTACGAGTCCTCGGCTGATATCGAGCAGATGTGGATGCGCGAGATAGGCAGCGTTCCCCTGCTGAGCAACAAGGAAGTCGTGGATCTGGCGAGGACGGTCGAGGAGGGCGAGGTTCTCAACGAGATCGAGGCCGCCTTCCAGTCCGAGAAGGGCATCGCCCCGGACAGCCCGCACCTCGTGCTCGAGATGCTGCGCCGGCTGATAGCGCTGGACCGGGTAGTTTCGGTCATGGCGCTGCACGCCGGAGTGTCGCCCAAGAAGGGGTTGCTGGCCACGGTCACCGACCCCGGCTTCCGCGCCCTGAGCGACGCCATCTACAGCAAGGAACTGCTGGACGACGTGACGCCGGTGGCGGGCGGCAAGGCGGAGCTGGAGCACGCCGTGAGGGAACTCTCGGTTGCTCCGAGGATGCTGCCGCACGAGGTCATCGAGCTGGCGGGAGCCGCGAAGAAGTCGTCTGACCTCTCGGCGGCCGTAGCGCTCGAGAGCTTCCAGGTCGGCCTCTACGAGATGGAGTCGGCGCTCGACCGTCACTTCCGCGGCATCAAGACGCAGGCAAAGTCGGCGCGCGACCAGCTCGTGCAGGCGAACATGCGGCTCGTGGTCAGCGTGGCCAAGCGCCACCTGAACTGGGGGCTGCCGCTGCTCGACCTGGTGCAGGAGGGCGCCGTCGGCCTGATGCGGGCAGTGGAGAAGTTCGAGTACCGCAAGGGCTACCGCTTCAGCACGTACGCCACGTGGTGGATAATGCAGGCGGTGCGTCGCGCGGTGGACGAGCAGGGGCGAATGATACGCATCCCGGTGCACATGGCGGAGAAGATGCACAAGCTGAACCGCACGCGTCGCGATCTGACGATGTCGAGCGGACGACAGGCGACCACCGAGGAGCTGGGAGAGGCGATGGAGGCCTCGCGAGAGTTCGTCGAGATGCTCGACGACCTGCAGCACATCCAGCCGCTTTCGCTCGACCTGCCGGTCGGCGAGGATGGCGACACGTCGCTCGGCGACCTGGTCGAAGACGAGTCTTCGCCGGCCCCGGAAGAGATAGCCTCCGGCAGCGTGCTGCGCGATCAGATACGCGAGATGCTGAAGGAACTGCCCGACCGCGAGCGGAAGATAATCGAGCTTCGCTTCGGCCTGGTCGACGGCCGGGAGTGGACGCTGGAAGAGGTCGGCCGGACGATGAACCTGACGCGCGAGCGCATCCGCCAGCTTGAGAAGGGCGCGCTGCGCAAGCTGCGCAAGCCGAGCAGGGCGCGACGGCTTGTGGGCGCACTCGACTAGCCCGGTTCGATCACGAAGCATTCCTCGGGAGGGCGGCCGAAGGGCCGCCCTCCTCTTGTTTGTGCAAGAGAAGGGAGGCGGCTCAGCCCCGCGATTCCCTCGTGAGCAGCCGCGCGAGCCTGTCGAGCCGAGGGTCGTCTCCGATGAGGTTCAGCATGTTCAGCCGCACGCGGTCCTGCATCTCGGCCTCGTCCACGCCATGCGTCACGGCCAGCGCCTGCAGCACGGTCGTTACCAGGTCGGGCATCGCCGCCTCGCCGAAGACCCACTGCGGGCCGCCCGGATTGTCCGTCTCTGTGAGGAGCTGCGTTGCCGGTACCTCGCGGGCGATGGCTTGAATCGACTCCGAGGACAAGAGCTCACAGCCGAAGGTGAAGTGGTAGCCGCGGGCCATCATGCGGCGCAGGGGCTCAGGTGGCCCCGAGTACCAGTGGACGATTGCGCGGCGGATGTCGTAGCGCTCCAGCAGTTCCACAACTTCATCTTCGGCGCCCGAGGTGTGCAGATTGACAACCTTGTCCTGCTCGCGCGCCGCCGAAAGGAAGAACTCGAAGACCCGCTCCTGCGGATCGTAGAGCGAGACGTCGCGTACGTTCCTGAAGTCGAGGCCTATCTCGCCGAACATCGGGCTGGCGTCAAGGTCAGGCTCCAGGTCATCGAGCAGCGTCACGAAGTGCTGCGCGTTCCAGGGGTGAACGCCGAGCGTTGCCAGTACCCAGGGTGAGCGCTGCTGTATCTTCAGCGTGTGCTCGTACGCCTGCGGCGCCATTGCAGTGCTGATGGTCGCGATGCGCAGCTCCTCCAACTGGTCGAGCACGACACCGAGCCAGGTGTCCGGATACTCATCGAGGTGGGCGTGAGCGTCGACGTACACAGGTCGAGAGGCGCCGCGGTCATCCATGCCGCGTATTGTGTCGACGACGCAGCGGCACGTCAAGCAGCGCCGGCGGCGTCACCGTCGGTCGCGAGGTCACGGCAGTGCGTCTCCTTCAGCGTCACGGCGCCCGCGACGTATGCGAGGGAACCCAGGAGTATGGTGAGGATACCGGCCCGGAAGGCCTCCACTCCGTAGACGCGGGCACCCTCCGAGACAGCACCCTCCCATTGCCAGTCAAGCACGATGCCGAAGACGACCTGCAGGACCGCGGCCGTGAGGAACGGCCCGATGTTCACCAGTCCCATGCTCATGCCGGAGATGGCCCGGGGCACGACTTCCTTCACGCAGGCGAGGGTGCTGATGGTGTAGCCTGAGGACAGGCCAATAGCAAAGCAGATGACGTAGAAGGCATCCAGCGGAGGCCTTCCGCCGTTCCAGAGCAGGACGAGGAGCCACAGTCCGGCGTACACGAACGCGCTCGCGACTGCCGGCCTCTTACGGGTGCGGTACCGCTCCGAGACCCACGCGAGGCCTACCATGCCCACCATGTAGCCGACCGTCATGGTCAGCGTGAACGTGGCCGCAGCGTCCCGGTCCAGCGAGTAGACCTGCATGAAGTACGGAACGCCCCACGCTCCCTGGAACACAAGAAGCGTCCCATACGCTCCAATGCCGATGAGAAGAGGAGGCCAGACATATCGGTTCCTGGCCATCGCCCGCAGTCTTCCCCGGAGACTCATCGTCGACCCGGAATGCACAGGTGCGGTGTCCCTGGCGACGTTCATGCTTGCAGCGCCGACAGCGTGCAGCGGCCGGTCCCTGACGACCAGCCAGCAGAAGACTGACACCAGCAGACCGGCAGCGCCCAGCAGCTCGTACGAGCCTCTCCAGCCGGCGTACGCGACGAGGAGCGCCATCGGCGTGGCTCCGATGAGGGAGCCGGCTCCGCCGACGAAGCCCATGAGCGACGACACCCGGCCGAAGTAGTGGCTCGGGAACCAGTTCGCCTGAATCTTGAGAATGCTCACGAACACGACGGAGACGCCGAAGCTCAGCAGGAAGCGGCCGGCATACAGGGCCGGTACCGAAGGAGCTACACCGAACAACAGGGAGCCGGCGCCGGCCACGACGCAGCCGGTCGTCAGAACCCTTCTCGGCCCGAAGTAGTCCGCGAGGATGCCGGACGGTATCTGCATGGCAGCGTACGTGTAGAAGTAGACCGCCAGCAGGCTGCCGGCAGCAGCGGCCGACAGGTCGAACTCGAGCATGATGCGGTCGATGGCTACTGAGGCGGACACGCGGTGCAGTGCGTTGAGCAGTTGCGCCGCGACGGCGACGCCCCAGACGACCCAGGCGAGCTTCGCGGCGGGCAAGCGCGATACCGGGCCCCATATACTCGCCTCCGGCCGGCGAGACGGCCGCGAGAGAAGCGCGCTGATCGACTTCATGGCACTTTCGCTTTTCTCAATCTGGCAACGTCGCACTCCGGCGCGCACGAGGGCTGCCGGGAGAGCAGACCCCTTCAGAGCTCTCCCGGCAGCAACCCACAGGAGGTGAAGGCCTCGGGTCAAGCGACTGCTAGAAGAACACCTCCGGCAGCCACGTGACAAGCTCCGGATACACCGTGCACAGCGCCAGCGTGGCAAGCACGGCCGGGTAGAACGGAAGGGCGGCCCGGGCGATGGTGAAGATTGAGTACTGCGGCTGGACGCCTCGCAGGGCAAAAAGATTCAGGCCGAACGGGGGCGTTACCAGACCGAGCTCATTCACAATCACGATGATGACGCCGAACCATATGAAGCTGAAACCGAGATTGGTGATGACGGGGGCGACGAACGCCAGGCTCAGCAGCATGATGGAGATGCCCTCCATGAAGGTGCCGAGAATGATGTAGATGAGGAAGATGACCGCCATGATACCGTACTTGCCGAAGGGCAGACCCAGCAGCAGTCCCGACATGACATCGGTGGCGCCCAGGAACTTGAAGGCGTAACCGAAGACCTTGACTACCACGATGAGGGGCATGATCATGGCCGTCACCTTGACGGCGCTCAGGGCAGCCTGCTTCAGCGTCTGGCGGTTGAGCGTCTTGTACATGGCTGCAAGCACCATGCTCAATATCGCTCCGACCGCCGCTGCCTCGGTCGGGGTCATGACGCCGCCGAAGATGAATCCCAGAATGAGGCCGATGATGGAGGCGGCGGGCGCCACATCCTTGAAGCCTGACAGCTTCTCACCAAGCGTCATCTTCGGGCGAGGCGGAACGAGGCTCGGGTCGCGCCAGACGATGACGAAGATGGTCAACAGGTAGAACAAGGCGAGAATAAGACCCGGGACGATGCCGCCGGCGAAGAGGCGCGGCACAGAGACCTGCTGGTAGGCGCCGTAGACGATGAGGATGACGCTGGGAGGGATGAGCACGCTCAGCGTGCCTCCCATAACGATGGCGCCGATGGACAGCCGGGGCTTGTAGCCGAGGCGGACCATCTCGGGCAGGATGGAGTTGCCGAACGCTGCGACCGACGCGATGCTGGAGCCTGAGATGGCTCCGAACACAGCGCTCGCGATGATGCTGGAGGCGGCCATGCCGCCGGGCAGGAACGAGAGCAGCTTGTCGGAACCACGGAACAGAGTCCGCACCACGCCGCTGCTGGCGAACATGGCGCCCATGAAGATGAACAGCGGTGTCGCGGTGAGCGAGAAGGACGCGAGTTCCGACCATGAGGTATAGGCAAACTGGTCCAGCTTCTGGCCCATGAACACGGCCAGCGCGATGGCGCTCATCGTGCCTATGGCGACGAAGATCTCGGCGCCGAGCGCCAGCAACAGGAAGAGGCCGCCGACAAGGATGAGGGCAATCTCGGCAAGGCTCACTTGGGCGCCTCCTGCTCGAGCGCTCCGCCCGCCTTCACCGTGCGAACGGCGCGCCAGATGGTCACGGCAACCTGCACGGCGAGCAGCAGGAAGCCGATGACGATAGCCGATTCGGGGTACTTCAAGGGCACGTGCATCCAGGAATCCGAGGTTCGGTTCTGACTGAAGGAACGCTCGATGAAATCGAGCGAGCCTATGAACAGGGCCAGGGAGAAAGCGAATGCGAGCACGAGCGTCACCAGCCTCAGCGCGTTGGCCTTCTGCTTCGAGAGCCTCTGAACCAGCGCTTCGACCCGTACGTGTCCGTTCTCTTTCCAGACCCAGGATATGCCAAGGAACGTCATCGCCACGAGGAAGTAGCGCGACAGCTCGTCCGCGAGGAGCGGCGGTCTTCCGACCACGTACCGCATGAACACCTCGAACGTGATGAGAAGACCCATGAGCACGACGAGCACGGCGCTGAACATGCCAAGGCTGTCGGCGACCTTATCGACTCCGGCAGCCAGACTATCGACGAGCCTCTTCATGTGCATCTCCCCCTTCCCCACCGGCGCTCGGGCCAGGGTGGAGAGTAGGGACTCCGGACACGGGATGCAAGTCCCGTGCCCGAAGCCCGATGGTAACCACTCAGCACGGTCTACTGTGGAATGTACTTCGCCGAGATGTCGAGCACCTGCTGACCGTACGGTCCAGCGGTTTTGAGCCAGTCGTTCACCGTCTCAACAACGGCATTCCGGGCCTTGACCACCTCAGCGGTCTCCGGGTACACGATGGAGATGTTGGTGCTGCCGACCCACGCCTGGTAGGCAGCGAACTCAGGTACCGCCGCGTAGTACTGCTGGCGCGAGATCTCCTTCGCCGTCTCGTCGAGTGCCCACTTCAGGTCGGCGGGCAGCTTGTTATACGCTTCGAGGTTCGCGCACCACGCGCCCGATATGACCGGCATCACAGACCAGACGCTGATGGTGTTCGAGAAGTCGTCAAGACCCTGCTCCATGCCGTAGTCAAGCGTGGTAACGCACGCGTCGACCACGCCGCGGTACATGGCATCGCCCATCTCGGGACCGGGGATGGAAACAGGAGCAGCGCCGAGCAACTGGAACGCCTTGGTGGCGATGGCGCCGGTTGTGCGGAGCTTGAGGTCCTTGAACGAGGCAACGGTCGTCAGAGGTTTCTTGCCCCAGATGAACTTCATGTTGCCGCTGGGGAGAGAGGCCAGATACTCGATGCCCGCATCGCGCAGGACCTTGTCGAAGATCTCGACCATGGCCGGGTCGTTCATGCACTTCTCGTACTCCCAGATGTCGGAGAAGCGGAAGGGCAGAGCGCCGAAGTCCAGCAGGGGGTAGGTGCCGGCGACGTAGGTGATGGACATGTCGCCGAGCTGGGCATTGTTGCGGGCGATGAAGTCGAGTTCCTGCTCGCGGGGAACCATGGTCTCGCGGATGTTGAGTTTGAAGCGGCCTTCGCTCTTCTCGAGCAGCGTCTGGGCGAACCGGCCGTCGGGTGCGCCGGCGGCTCCATCGGCCGACATCGCGGGGGCGTAGCCCCAGTTCATCGTCCAGGTGACCGACTGGCCCGACGAAGCAGGCTTGTCAGACGGAGTGGTGGTCGCGGGGGCGGTGGGAGTAGTGGGACTGGTGGTTGGCGCGGGCGTCGTCGGTGTCGTGGGGGTTGCCGGGGCGGCACACGCCACGATCGAGCCGGCCAGTGCAACCGTCATGAGCACGAGCAACAGCTTACGCATCGACTTGTCTCCTTTCCTATCGAATTCCCTTGCTTGCACTATCAACCCACAACCGGCGCGAGTCGCCGTCCATCGCGCCGTGCTGCATCAGCTACTTCCGGTCAGCGATGGGGCTCACGAGTATGCCCATGTCGCCGATCTCGACCTCCACGACATCGCCGGCCTTCAGTGCGCCCTTCGAGCCGCCGGGCGTACCGGTGCAGATGATGTCGCCTGGCTCGAGGGTAACGAGGCCCGATATGTACTCGATGGTCTCGGGCAACTTGAACAGCATCCGCTCGGTCGTCTCATCCTGCACGGTCTTGCCGTTCACCCGGACCTGGAGTCTGAGCCTGTTCGGGTCAGGGATCTCATCCTTGAGCACGAGCGACGGACCCATCGGCAAGGACGTGTCGAACGCCTTCGCCGCAAACCAGTCAAACATGCCGGGAATCGTGGGGACCTTGCCGAGGTCTCTGGCTGACATATCGTTGATGTTGGTGTAGCCGACAATCACGTCGTATGCCTTCTCCTTCGGCACGAGCTTGCAGCGCTTCCCGATGACGGCAGCCAGCTCACCCTCGAAGACGAAGTTCTGGCTCTGGGGCGGCCGGATGACCGGGTCACCGGTGCCGACCACAGGAGCGAAGCCGGGTTTGATGAAGACGTAGGGCTTCTCGGGCAGGTTGACGTTGCCCTCCTCCGCGTGGGCTTTGTAGTTGAGAGCCAGGCAGAGGATCTTGGGAGGACGAGGGACAGGAGCGAACAGACGTACGTCCCTGACCCTGTAGGAGACCGTCCGGCCATCAAGCCCCCGAACCTTGCCGTTTCGTTTGGCGAGCCGGGCGCCCGCCCACCGGGCAACACGTTCCGCCTTCCTGACGGCGGCATCGCCCTGGTTCAGAAACGTCATCATGTCGTCGGGCAGCGTCGGCGCGCCGGCGTTCGCGGCGGGCTCGCACGCCGCACTGGCGAGTGCGGCGTCGACAACGCTATCGCCAATCAGGATGCCGAGCCTCTGGCAGCCCGGCGCCGGTTCGAACGTTACGAGTCGCATGTTGCATACCTCCTTGGAACTGCAGTCCTCCGTGTCAGTCCTACACCTCGCCAAGAGTGATGGCGTTGACGGGACAGACGTAGTAGCACGTTCTGCACCCTTCGCAGAACCGCTCGTCGAGCTTCGCTTTCTTGTCCTGGAGGGAGAGTGCCACGTTAGGGCAGGCCTTCACGCAGCGCTGGCAACCGGTGCACTTCTCCCTGTCGATAACGGGAAGCCACTGGGGGATGTCCTTCGCCTGATTGGGCTGCAGCAGGTTGACCTTGCCGCGGAAGTCGGAGAGCGTCTTGTAGCCCTTGCGGTCCATCCAGTCCCGCATCTCTTTGTCGATCCTGCCGGCAACCTGGACACCCTCGAGGATGACCTGGGCGCACATCTGCGCCGCGTCCGCGCCCATCATCAGGTACTGGATGACGTCAGCTCCCGACCGGATGCCGCCGGAAGGAACGATGGGGACGGTGACCGGCCCGCCCTTGGGGAACGTGCCCTGCTCTCTGCTGAAGAGATAGGTGATGGGACGGTCCGCGTGGCGCATGCGGAAGATGAGACCGTTCATTATCGGGACAGACCAGGGGCCACCCATGCCCGGGCCGCGCCACTCGGGCGCCGTTTCCTTCTCGACGTCGACGCTGATGGTCGACCACCGCGTGACCGGCACGACGCCGCTGGCGCCGGCCTTCTCGGCCACCTGGGCCATGCCGACCGCATCGCAGCAGTCCACCGGGATCTTGGCAAAGATAGGCAGCTTCGTTCCTTTTCGCGCAGCCCTGATGGGCATGGCAAGGTAATGATCCGGGTCCATCGACATGAACCGTCCGGGTTCGGTCGCCGGGCTCGGCCCGGTGTGGAGTTCGACGGCGTGGACGCCGGCCTTCTCCATCGCTGCTGCTTCGGCAGTCCAGAGGTCCTCGTCAGTGAGGTTGCTGCCGCACCAGCCCAGGCTGGCGATAATCGTGCAGTCGTAGTCCTTGGCCATCCGGACTATCTTGGCCACTTCCTCGGTCCACTGCTCGAGGGTCGGGACAGTTGTCGCGCCGCCCCAGCCGAGAGGGATGTCAGGCCGCATCTTGCGTACGGGGGCGCCGGTGGACTGGAAGGAGTAGAGGTGCTTGGTGAAGTCCTTGGTGTTGCCGTACACGCGGTACATCTCGCGGGTCGAGGTCTTCACGTCATTCGCGTGCTGCATATGCAGGCTGCGGACGACGATGCCGCCGAAGCCGGCCTTCATGCAGTTGAGCGCAGTCACTGTGTTCTTCGTGTTGGGGCCTGCGCCAACGATGAGCGGGTTCTTCAGCTTCATACCGCACATGCTGACTGAGAGATCTGCCATTCGGTTTCCTCCTTTATCTTCAATCCTGCCCGGAACCGCGACTCGCGGCCCTTCCGGGCAGGGCATGGCCACCCCGCACAGCGCCCAACATGAACGGCGCCTGCCTGGTTATGTGGTCGGCGGAGGACGCTGCTCCCCGCCCCGCCGGAACAGCGGCTAGGACCCGCTCCCGGCCTGAACGCGCCGGGCACTGCCGCCGGAACGCAACTCCGCGATAGTGCCGACACCAACCTTCCCCCTCCTCCTGCCTTCCCCTCCCTCTCGATGGACCGCCCTGATGTGCTCGATGATCCACGGGACAGTGCCCTGCAGGTGTCTCTTCATCAGTTCGGACGCCTCGGCAGGCTTGCGCTGTTCGCAGGCGCAGAAGATGTCGAAGTGCTGCCGATGGCTCATGTTGACGCGCTCGATGCTGTACCTGTTGATGACCGGCCAGTACGTAGCCACCTGGCTTCGAAGCACACGTATCGCCTGGTCGAGATACTCGTTTCCGCTCCGAGAGTAGATGCACGAGTGGAACTCATTGTGGAGATGTTGCAGCGACACGATGGCCTCGGTCCTCACCACGTCATTGACGTTCCGATTCAACACCTCGACCACCCTGTCCATCTCCTCGTAGACATTCTTCAGATGCGAGACGTCCTCCGCCTCCATGTTCTCCACGGTGCGCTCGGTAGCCCAGCCTTCCAGCAACAGCCGCAAGGCGTAGAGCTGCTGGACCTGGTCCTCCGTCAGATAGGAGACGATGGCGGTGCGGTGGGGTCGTATCGTGACCAGCCCCAGGGCTTCAAGGGTCTTGACCGCTTCCCTGACCGGAGTGACGCTGACGTTCATCTGTTCGGCGATGTCTGCATAGACGAGCTTCTGGCCGGGAACGAGCCGGCCCTGTGTGATGGATTCCTGCAGCCGCTGCACCACCATCTGCTCGATGGTTCGGTGCTCGAAGGTCTCCTGAGAACGACTCCTGGATGCGCCTGTTGTCATCATGTTTCGTATACCGTATATCGTATATAGTTTTGTACAGGTCTGGTTTCGTTTTGTCAAATCAGATTCACCGGCTGCGTTCCCTCCCGTATTGCGTCCGCGGTCATGCCGCTGCGGGTCGAGCTCCTTCAGTCCTGCTCTGCTAGACTGTTGAGACACGACCAGTGCGCACGGAGGCGCCGGCGGACAGTCCGGTTCGGGCAGGCTCGCGCCTCCGGGAAGCCTCCTCTTCTGAATCGTGACAGCGGCTCCCCGGCGCGCCGCCGGGGGCGGGGAGCAAGACGATGAGAGAGATCACGCGAGTGGCACAGTTACCCACGGCCGCGGCCTTCCGCGAGTACCTGAAGGCTTCCGGCGTGCCGCTGGATTTCGATGATGAAGTGCAGTCAGGCGAGGACTCGCCCCTGGCGCAGCCATACCCCATCGGCGGCCGGACCATCGGCAACCGCTTCGCCATTCTGCCGATGGAGGGCTGGGACGGCACCGCCGACGGGCGCCCGACGGAGTTGACGATACGGCGCTGGCGGCGTTTCGGCCTCGGCGGGGCAAAGCTCATCTTCGGCGGCGAGGCAGTGACGGCAAGGCTTGATTGCCGCGCGAACCCCAACGGGCTGACCCTGACGCAGGAGACACAGAAGGACATGGCGGCGCTGCTCGCCACCCTGGTGAAGGCCCACGAGGAGACGTTCGGCAGAAGCGACGACCTCCTGGTGGGACTGCAGTTGAGTGACGCGGGCCGCTTCACGCGGCCGTTCGATAAGAAGAAGCCGGAGCCACGCGTGCCGTATCACCACCCCATCCTCGACCGGACGGTCGGGCTGGCTGCCGACGCGCCGGTCATGACGGACGATGACATCGCCCGCAGCATCGACGACCTCGTCCACGCCGCAGCGCTCGCCCGAGAGATAGGTTTCGGCTTCGTGGACATCAAGCACTGCCACGGCTACCTGGGGCACGAGCTGCTCAGCGCGGTCGACCGCCCCGGCCGCTACGGCGGCAGCTTCGAGAACCGCACGCGGTTCCTTCGCGACATGGTCGCCGGCATCCGCTCGGAGGCGCCGGGACTGACTCTCGGTGTGCGGCTCAGCGCATTCGACTTCATCCCGTTCCAGCCGGGTAGAGACGGAACCGGGGAGCCTGCGCCGTTCCAGGGTGACCGCTATCCGTATGCCTTCGGCGGCGACGGCACCGGCGTGGGTATCGACCTGACCGAGCCGCTGGCCTTTCTGGATGCGCTGGCGGAGCTGGGCGTCCAACTCGTCTGCATTACGGGGGGATGCGGCTACTACAACTACCATATAATCCGGCCCTGCTTCACACCGTCCAAGGGCAGCTACCTGCCGCCCGAGGAGCCTCTGCTGGGCGTGGCGCGACTCGTGGGGGTGACATCCGAGCTGAAGCGGCTTCGGCCGCAACTCACCTATGTGGTCAGCGGGCTCTCGTACTTGCAGCAGTGGCTGCCGAACGTTGCCCAGGCAATCGTCCGCAAGGGGCAGGCTGACTTCGCCGGCATCGGCCGCATGGCCATCAGCTATCCGGAGATGGTGGCTGACGTGCTGGCGGGCAGGCCGCTGCAGCGGGGCCGCATCTGCCGCGCCTGCAGCCGGTGCACAACGGCGCCGCGGCACGGGCTTGTCTCGGGCTGCTATCTGACCGACCCGTTCTACCGCGCCCGGCCGGAGTACGAGAAACTGGAGCAGATACTGCGCTCCTGACCTTGCGCCGGTGGCTTCAGGCAAGCGGAACCGGTCTGTCAGTCGTAGACGTCGCCGCGCCGGAAGCGCGCCCATTCGGTCTCGAACCAGGCCTCTGCGCGAGGCAGCGGCCGCCTCGGCACCCACTCGCTCTGAACCACGCCGCCGGGCGAAGCGACGGTCTCCAGCACGCGCTCGCGGAAGTCGGCGTCCTCCGGGGCGAGGCGCCATTCCGTCCCCAGCCGCTCGTGCAGGGGAAGACCTCCAGGGTCGAGCACGAGCGAGGAGCCCCTGCTGCCGAGGCCGCAGCCCAACGCGTAGCGGATAGCTTCAAGGTACACGGCATGGGCGAAACAGAGGTGGCGGTTCCGAAGCGCCTCGGCGAGTCCGGCCTGGTCCTCGTAGCGGCAGCCCCGGGATTCCAGTCGCCGCCACTGGTTCCAGGCTTGCTCGACCGCTGCGTCGAGGGTCCTGAGGCTGCGGATGTGCGCCCCGGCGCGGCTCATGCGCGACTGGAACTCGTCGCGCTCGTCGCGCCACGTCCCTGAAGCGCTCGTACACCTCTCACAGAAATCACGAATGTCCGCGACGGCCTCAGCGAGTGAATGCGTGAACGCCGGCTCGTCGAGCGTCCAGGCGGCGTAGCGGTTCGCGATGTACTCTGCTGCTCGAAACCCACCGACCTGTCCGGCATTCAGTGCGGAACCTCCGGGGCGGTAGACGCCGTGCGAGCCGTTTACCTCGCCGACCGGGAACAGGTGCTTGACGTTCGTCGACTCCCACCACGCGTTCGCCGCGAGGCCACCATTGTTGTGCTGGGCGCAGACCGCAATCTCAAGCTGCTCCTCCGCAATGTCGATGCCGTGATCCCGGTAGAGCGCTATCGCGGAGGGATTCATCCGTTCGAGGCGGGCGATGGGCGTATCCTGCAAAGCGTCCGACCGCCGCAGGTACTCCTGCGCCTCACGGTTCAATCCCTCGATGGAGAACCCCTGCGGGTTTCGGCGGAAGTCGAGGAAGACGCGACGCTGCTTCAGCTCCGTCTCGGCATAGACGAGGATATCGATGAGCGACGAGCCGCCGGCGACCCGGCGCACGTCGAAGGGCCACTGGTACCCCTTGAGAAAGACCCGCGAGCACATCTCGTCTGCAGAATCGAAGTAGTCGCGCAAGAACTCGCGCTGGCCGCGCCCATCCTGCCCCACGCTGACGAAGCGCGGCACCACCTGCATGAAGCTGCCGGACACGTTCCAGCGGAAACGGGTGGAGGCGAGGCCGAACTGTGACTCCGGCAGGTTCTGCGCCTTCGCGCCGGCCAGGAGCGCCAGGCCGATGGCGCCGGTGTGAACCTCGGGGTACACGCTCGTGCGGTAAAGCCCCCCCGGCCCGCCGACAGCGAGAACCACATTCTCAGCCTCGTAGGCCGCGAGGCTGCCGTCCGCTCTCACCGCAACCGCCCCGGCTGAGCGGGTGCCATCGACGCCAGCAAGGGTCAGCAGACGGACGACGTTCTCCCCTTCGCGGACGTCGATGCCCAACTCCGCCACACGCGCCGCAAGGGCGCGGCACATGTCCCTGGAGGTGTACGGCCCCACCGACGTCGCCCGTTGGCGCGGGTCATGGTCCGTCTTGTAGCCGACGAACTGACCGTGCCGGTCGCGGGGAAACGGCACACCGAGGTTGACGAGATGCATGAACGCTCTGGCCGATACGCTGGCCTCAACCAGGGCAAGGTCGCCGTGCATGCTGCCGCCGTCGAAGAGCGCTCCGGCCATGGCCAGAGGCGAATCGGCATCGTCGCCGTAGAGCGCCAGCTTGTAGTACGTCTGCTTGTCGCTGCCGGTGTTGATGGAGGTGCCCATGTGCAGGCCCTCGGTGATGATGAGCACGTCCTCGACGCCGGCGGCGCGCAACTGTACAGCAGCGTTCAGTCCGGCGGCGCCGCTGCCGACGACAAGCGTGTGGACCCGCGTGAGCGGTAACCCGGCCCCGGCTGCAACAACCATCGGCTCGCGCATGCGTGCCACCTCAGCAGCGAGCGGCGACCGCTCACAGCCTCCGCAGGGTCAACCCTCCATCAACCATGATGGACTGCCCGGTGGAGTACGGCATATCGCCGCGCACCAGCATGGCGACGGCCTTGCCGATGTCCTCAGGATAGCCCCAGCGCCGCTGAAGCGTCAGTCCGTCCGCAATGAGCCGGTCGTACCGTTCCCTTACGCCCGCGGTCATGTCGGACATGACAACGCCGGGGCAGACCTCGAAGACAGGGATGCCGAACTCGCCCAGGCGGACCGCCCAGAGCTTCGTGGCCATGCTCACGCCCGCCTTGGAGAGGCAGTATTCACCGCGGTTCGTAGAGGCGACGAACGCCGACATCGACGAGATGTTGATGATGCAGGCTTCGAAGCCCGCGTCGACCTTCCGCTCGGCAATCATCCACCTGGCGACAGCCTGAGTCAGGAAGTACGGACCCTTCAGGTTGATATTCATGACGCGGTCGTAGCTCGCCTCGGTTGCCTCGAGGATGTCGGCCCGAACCTCGGGCGCAACGCCCGCGTTGTTGACGAGGACGTGCAGCCGCCCGAAGCGCTCCCTCGTTTCGTTGAGCAAGCGACGGCGGTCCTCCGCAACAGCGATGTCCGCCTGCACATACAGCACGTCCCGGCCCGCGGCGCGCAGCCCGTCCGACGCCTCTCGCGCCGCGCTCTCCGGGCGGACGCCGCAGATGGCGAGGTCGCATCCCTCGGCAGCCAGGCACTGCGAGATGCCCAGGCCGATGCCGCGCGCCCCTCCGGTAACCAGTGCCACCTTGCTCATTCCGTGCCCTCCGTCGCGTGTCTGCGCCTCAGATAGTGCACCAAGCACGGCGTCTGCCGCAAACCGGTCGCAGCCGGGGACAGCAGTCGAGGGTCGTCTCCCCGCGACGTGTGTAACAATAGTACTGATGCGGACGCGCGGCTGACGCGCGGGAGGTGGCACATGGTGCTCAGAAGCGACGCTCTAAGGAAGAACGCACCGGAGACGCTCTCGCTCTACCTCTCTGGAGGCTTCACCGAAGCGGACTACCGCAAGCCGCTGGTGCTGGTGCACTCGACCTTCGGTCAGTCGCACTCCGGCAGCTACCACCTCGACCGGCTGGTCAAGCAGGCGACGCTCGGCATCCACGAGTCGGGCGGGACCGCGTTCAGTTACACCACGACAGACCTGTGCGATGGCGTGGCCATCGGCCACGACGGCATGAACTACGTCCTCCCGTCCCGTGAGTTCATGGCAGGCATGATAGAGGCATACGTCCAGGGGCACGCCTTCGACGCGGCGGTGCTCACGGCAAGCTGCGACAAGGCGGTCCCTGCGGCGCTCATCGCCACGGCCCGGCTGAAGGACGAGATACCGGTCATCATCCTGCCGGGCGGCTCGGGCGGCATCGGGAGCTGCTACCTGCTGAGCGGCGACATCGGCGCCGCTTTCGCGCGGGTGGAAGCGGGCCTGGAGCCACCGGAGCGGCTGCTCCACGTGCAGCGGCACTCGCTGCCGTGCGAGGGCGCCTGCCAGTACATGGGCACGGCGTCGACCATGCAGGTGATGGCCGAGTCGCTCGGGCTGGCCGCGCCCACCTCGGCTCTCGCCCCGGCCAATGAGCGTTATGTCCTGGGCCACGCGCGAGAGGCCGGACACCTGGCGATGGCGCTGCTGCAGCGGGGGCTCAGGACCCGCGATATCCTCACCGAGGCGTCGCTGCGCAACGCGGTGGTCATCCACCAGGCGACCGGAGGTTCATCCAACGCGCTCCTGCACCTGCCTGCCATGGCGGCAGCCGCCGGGCTCCCCTTCGATGTCCACCTGTTCGACGAACTCGGACAGAAGACCCCGTACCTGACGAACCTGCACTCCGCGGGCGAGTACGCCTCTCGCCAGTTCTGGTACGCCGGCGGCGTCCAGCGGGTCATCGACCTGCTGGCAGGCAGCGGCCTGCTCGAGATGGACGCTCTCACCGTGACGGGAAAGACGCTGGCTCAGAACCTGGAGGACGTGAAGGCGTCCGACTTCTTCCGGGCGGGCGAGGGGTATCTCTCCAACTACGCCACGCGTGACGGCGCACGCAGCTTGCGGCGCAGTGACGTCATCCGCGACCCGTCGGACCGGCACAACACCTTTGGCTCGGTCGCCATCCTGAAGGGCAACCTGGCGCCCGAGGGAGCGGTGTTCAAGTACAGCGCCTGCGACCCGGCGATGTACGAGCACCGCGGCCGGGCGGTGGTTTTCGAGAGCGAGGAGGACTGCTTCGCGGCCGTGACCGGCCTCAGGCTGGAGCCGGGCGACGTGGCCATCGTACGGAACGAGGGGCCGGCGTCGTGCGGCATGCCGGAGCTGTTCAATACCAGCTCGGCCATAGTCGCCATACCGCAATACCGCAGTTCCATCGCCCTGGTCACCGATGGGCGCTTCTCAGGAGGCACCGCCGGCCCGGTCATCGGGCACGTATCGCCCGAGGCCGCCGCGGGAGGCCCCATTGCCGTCATCGAGAGCGGAGACACCGTGGAGATCAGCCTCAGCCAGAGGTCGCTCAATATCGTTGCCCTCCGCGATGGCTCCACGTCGCCCGGCGACGTTGCCCGGACGCTGGCGCAGCGGCGGGCCGCGTGGCATCCGCCCGCGCGCCGCTACACCTCCGGCATACTCGGCGCCTACACGCGCCTCGCGGTCTCACCCATGAAGGGTGCCTACATGGATGGCGCGTAAGCAGGACGGGGGCCGTGAGGCTCCCCTCCTGCTTTTCCCTGCAATCACAGGGGAACACGGACTGACACCGACGCTCACGGACAGCCGACAAGCCGAAAGGCAGTCTCCCGTAGATACTGTGTGCAGGGGTCAAGCCAGACC